>JARLJF010000211.1 GCA_031291335.1 Pandoraea sp.
AAGGTGGCAGAGCAATACGTCGACGCGTTCAGCAAGATCGCCAGAACGAACAACACGCTGATCGTGCCGGGCAATCTGACGGATATGGGTGGCATGATCGCCTCGGCACTCAAGATCGTACGTGGGACGGAAGGCGGGTCGGGTGTTGGGAGTGAGGGTAGCGGTGGGGGTGTTGGCGGTTTCGGTAATTCGAATCCACGGCGCTAACCCGGTGCAGCAATGAAAAACGGCCCATACGGGCCGTTTTCTTTGGGGGGGATGGCAGCGGTGTTGGCGGTAACGCGCGCGTCATACCCATGCTGCGCCTCAAGTCGGCGTGCGCATGAGGCGCGCCTTTTCACGATCCCAATCGCGCTTCTTTTCCGTCTCACGCTTGTCGTGAAGCTTCTTGCCCTTGGCCAGCCCGATCTCGCACTTCACCAGACCTTTGCTGTAATGCAAGTTGAGCGGAACTAGCGTGTAGCCGCGTTGCTCCACCTTGCCGATGAGTTTCTTGATCTCGTCGGCTTTGAGCAGGAGCTTGCGGGTGCGCACGGGGTCGGGCTTGATATGTGTCGACGCGGTCTGCAGCGGGCTGATATGCGTGCCGATCAGAAAGATCTCGCCATGCTTGATGACGACATAACCTTCCTTAATCTGCGCCCGCCCGGCGCGAATTGCCTTGACTTCCCACCCCTCGAGCGCGATCCCGGCTTCGTATCGCTCCTCGATGAAGTAATCGAAGAAGGCTTTCTTGTTGTCAATGATGCTCATGGATCCTTGGCGGGTAACTTGGTCGGACCCGGTGAGTCGGGCTCGGGTAAAATAGCGATTTTAACAAAGAGTCTCGGCAAGAGGCGGCTTGCGACGCGCGAGGATCGATGCAGCATCGATTACAGACGCGTTACGTGAACACCTCGCCCGACAGACGATGGCCGAAGTCAGTAAAACCGTTCTCGTGCATTTCTCCGATGAGCAGATGTACGACCTGGTGACCAATGTCGCCGATTACCCCAAATTCCTGCCTTGGTGCGGTGGTGTCGAGATTCGGCATCAGGACGAGCACAGCATGGAGGCGTTGCTAATCATCGACTTCAAGGGCCTGAAGCATTCGTTCGCGACCCGCAATACCCAGGAACGTCCGCACTCCATTCAAATGACGTTCGTCGAAGGGCCTTTCAAGCGCTTTCATGGCACGTGGAAGTTCACGGCGCTGCGCGAGAACGCCTGCAAGATCGAATTCAGTCTTCACTACGAATTTGCGAATTTTCTGCTCGAGAAGGTCATCGGGCCGGTGTTCAGTCACATCGCCAATACGTTCGTCGACGCCTTCGTCAAACGCGCGGAGGCTGTGTATGTCAACTGAGCTGAATGTTGAAGTCTGCTACGCGCTGCCGAGTGAGCAGACAATCATTCCCTTGACGTTGCCGGAGGGCGCCACGATGCGTGACGCCATCGAGCGCAGCGGTGTGCTGCAGCGTTTCCCCGAGTTGGACCTTGCGCGCATGAAAGCCGGTGTCTTCGGCAAAGTGCGTGCGCTCGACGCCGCAGTGGAGGCGGGGGACAGGGTCGAAATCTATCGCGTCCTCAAGGCTGACCCCAAGCTCGCCCGCCAGCGACGTGTCGAGAAAGTGCGTAATGAGGGGAGCCGGGAGGGACAGAAGTGGCTGGGGAGCCGTCGCGGGAGCTAGGCGCGCCGGCAGACTTCCGACTCCCGATTCCCGACTCTTCGCCGGTCAATGTGTCGACCCTCGCGAATGCAGGCGCACCGAAGCGCTCACGCCCGCGAGAAGCAAAACGATGGCGGCGAGTTCCAGCAGGCGCGGCACACGCTGCTCGAAGATGAAGCCGTAGACCAGCGCGAACAGCGTTTCAAACACGATCATCTGGCCCGACAGGGTCAGCGGCAGCCGTCGGCTCGCAGCATTCCAGAACGCGTTGCCGATGGTCGACGCACCGATCGCCACGGCGATATTCACGACCAAAAACATTTGCCAGTCACGCGGCACATCGGCTGCGACCGGGTGCGGAAGCAGCACGGCCGGCACCGCTAGCGCGAGGGCCAGAACGCCGGTGGCGACGCCTGTCAGCAGCGACCATTCCTGACTCGTGAAGTGTCCGAACCGCGCCAGATAGCGAGCATTGGCCACCGCGTACCACGTCCAGCTCACCAGGGCGCCCACGGCGCAGGCGATGCCGGCGAGCGTCAATCGCCAGTCTTCGCCGCTTGCCGAGGCGTGGGAAAACACATCGACATTGATGCAGACGATCCCAGCGGCCACCAGCGCCAGCGGGCCCGCCAGCCGGGACAAGGGGATCGCGCCGTGGTCGCGACTGCCGACCAGTGTGACCGTCACGGGCAGCACGCCCACGATCAGCGATGCCGGGGCGATGCCCGCCATCTGGACGGCGCCGGCGAGAAACAGGTAATAGATGAGATTGCCGACCAGGCTCAGCCGGAACAGTGCGCGCCAGTCATGGCCTGTGACGGTATGCCGCAGACGCGCCCAGAGCGGGGCGAGCAGCAGGGCTGAGACCAGCCCGTAAAGCACGTAACGGGCGGCCGACAATTCCAGCGGTGAGAAGCCGGGCAGCAGGCGAGGGGCCAGAAAGACCAGTCCCCACAATGCACCCGCAGCCAGTCCGAAAGAAATGCCTTGCCCCATGAAATTCGTACCCGTGGTTCGTGATATCGAGATGTCGGTGATCCGTGCCGTCCGCTGCGCTGGTTGTGCCGGTCAGGGCGGGGCAGGAAGGGCGCAAGAATAGCATGGGGTCGATGGGCGTCTATTGTGAAATCCGGCATTCGGCGGGCTGGGCGGCGATGGGGAAACGACGGGGCAGTGGGCCAGGAAGAGACCCAAATGGCACTGACGCATCCCTGAGCCGTCTCTCGGGGAAAAAGCCCCTTGACATGTGGGGCGGACGTTCCATGCAACTCGCGATTTCTGTATAATTCGATTTTGCGCCTATAGGATTTGCCATGCGTCTGATCCAAAAAGCACTCACTTTCGATGACGTGCTCCTCGTCCCGGCGTATTCCGCCGTTCTCCCGCGCGACGCCAAGCTGAAAACCCAGCTTACGCGCAACATCACTCTGCAAATGCCTTTGCTGTCGGCCGCCATGGATACGGTGACCGAAGCTCGCCTGGCCATTGCCATGGCGCAACAGGGTGGTATCGGCATTGTTCACAAGAATTTGAAGCCGGCCGAGCAGGCGCGAGAAGTCTCGAAGGTCAAGCGATTTGAGTCGGGCGTTCTGCGTGACCCGATCACGATTCCGCCGCACATGAAAGTCCGCGACGTGATTGCACTGTCCCGTCAGCATGGCATTTCCGGTTTCCCGGTCGTCGAGGGCGCACAGCTCATCGGGATCGTGACCAACCGCGACCTGCGCTTCGAGAGCCGTCTGGACGAGCCGGTGCGCGCGATCATGACGCCGAAGGAAAAGCTCATCACCGTGCGTGAAGGCGCTTCGCCGGCCGATGCCGAGCAACTGATGCACAGCCACCGCCTGGAGCGCGTGCTGGTCGTCAACGATGCCTTCGAACTGCGCGGCCTGATGACGGTCAAGGACATCATGAAGGCGACCGAGCACCCGCTCGCCAGCAAGGACGAACACGGCAAGCTGCGCGTTGGCGCGGCGGTCGGCGTGGGCCCGGACAATGAAGAACGCGTTGAGTTGCTGGTGGCTGCCGGCGTCGACGTGATCGTGGTGGACACGGCTCACGGCCATAGCCAGGGCGTGCTCGACCGCGTACAGTGGGTCAAGAAGCATTTCCCGCAGATCGAAGTAGTCGGCGGCAACATCGCCACGGCAGGTGCTGCGCGCGCGCTGATGGAACATGGTGCAGATGCGGTCAAGGTCGGTATCGGCCCGGGCTCGATCTGCACGACGCGTATCGTCGCCGGTGTCGGCGTGCCGCAGATCACGGCAATCGCTAACGTGGCCGAAGCTCTTGAAGGCACTGGCGTTCCGCTGATTGCTGACGGCGGCATTCGCTACTCGGGCGACATTGCCAAGGCGCTGGCGGCCGGTGCGCATACCGTGATGATGGGCAGCATGTTCTCCGGTACCGAAGAAGCGCCGGGCGAAGTGTTCCTGTATCAGGGCCGTTCGTACAAGAGCTACCGCGGCATGGGTTCGGTGGGCGCGATGAAGGACGGCGCGGCTGACCGTTACTTCCAGGATCCCGCGAACAATGCCGACAAGCTGGTGCCGGAAGGTATTGAAGGCCGTGTGGCCTACAAGGGCAGCGTGAACGCCATTCTCCATCAACTGACCGGTGGTATTCGTTCGTCGATGGGGTATCTGGGTTGCCAGTCGATTGAAGAACTGCACAAGAACGCCGAGTTTGTAGAAATCACGTCTGCGGGCATGCGCGAATCGCACGTGCACGACGTCCAGATCATGAAGGAAGCCCCCAACTACCACGTGGAGTAATTGCCCATGAAGGCCATGTTGCGTACGGTACTGTTCCTCGATGCGGCGCTCAATCTTGCACTCGGTGTGCTGCTGATCGCGTCGTTCTGGTCATCGCTGTATGCGGCCATTGAAGTGCCCGCGCCATCGCCTGTGCTCTATGCGCAGGCCCTCGGTGTGGCCTTCATCGGCGTGGCCTGGCTGCAATGGCACGCCACCGTGAATGGCCAGTTGACAGCGACTGTCGCGAAAGTGACGGGGCATATCAACTGGGTGATCGGTGCGTTCGTGCTGGGCTGGCTGATCTCCGGCCAACTGGCGGTGACTGGTGGCGGCAAGTTGTTGATGCCGGCGCTGGGGGCTGTCCTGTTGATCGTGGGCGCCATTCTCGTCAAGCTGGCGTCGAGCGTGCGCACGAAAGAGCGCGTGCATGCGGCGCAGCAGACGGGCGGTCGCGTGCGTGGTGGTGTCGTCGCCGACACGCGCCGCGACGTACCGAACGAATACTCCGATGCCCGGACCGTCGACGAGGTCCGTGGCACGCGCGCTGAGCCGCGCATGGAGACGCCTGGTGGCGACTCCACGTCCGTCAATACCACGCCGGTCGCGCCTGTGGGCACCACCGGCATTGTCACGCCCGTGCCTTCCGCCACGACGCCGACGTCCAACGAATCCACTTCATCCGTACCTCACGATGCACGACAAAATCCTCATTCTTGACTTCGGCTCGCAAGTCACCCAGCTCATCGGCCGCCGCGTTCGCGAAGCGCACGTCTACTGCGAGATCCACCCGAACGACGTTTCGGACGAATTCATTCGCGAATTCAACCCGAAGGCTGTCATTCTGTCGGGTAGCCACGCGAGCACGTATGAGGATCAGGATCTGCGTGCCCCGCAGGCGGTCTGGGATCTGGGCGTGCCGGTGCTGGGCATTTGCTACGGCATGTTCGCGATGACGGTCCAACTGGGCGGTCAGGTCGAGGCGAGCAACCATCGCGAATTCGGTTACGCCGAAGTGCGCGCGCAGGGCCACACGCCGCTGCTCGAAGGTCTTGAGGATTTCCGTACGCCCGAAGGCCACGGCATGCTCAAGGTGTGGATGAGCCACGGGGACAAGGTTACGCAACTGCCCCCGGGCTTTGTGCTGATGGCGTCGACGCCGAGCTGTCCGATTGCCGGGATGGCCGATGTGGCACGTCACTACTATGCAGTGCAGTTCCACCCGGAAGTGACACATACGGTGAAGGGTCGCGAGTTGCTCGAGCGTTTCGTGCTGGAGATTGCTGGGGCGAAGCCGGACTGGATCATGCGCGACCACATCGAGGAAGCCGTCAAGGCGATCCGCGAGCAGGTGGGCGACGAGGAAGTGATTCTGGGGCTGTCGGGTGGTGTGGATTCGAGCGTTGCGGCGGCGCTGATTCATCGCGCCATTGGCGACCAACTGACGTGTGTGTTCGTCGATCACGGTCTGCTGCGTCTGAACGAAGGCCAGATGGTGATGGAAATGTTCGAGGGCCGTCTGCACGCCAAGGTGGTGCACGTGGATGCCGCTGAGCAGTTCATGGGCCATCTGAAGGGTGTGACCGATCCTGAGCAGAAGCGCAAGATCATCGGTCGCGAGTTCGTTGAGGTGTTCCAGGCAGAAGCGAAGAAGCTGAAGAATGCGAAGTGGCTGGCACAGGGCACGATCTATCCGGACGTGATCGAGTCGGGCGGCGCGAAGACGAAGAAGGCGACGACGATCAAGAGCCACCACAACGTGGGTGGTCTGCCGGAGACGCTGGGTCTGAAGCTGCTTGAACCGCTGCGTGATCTGTTCAAGGATGAAGTGCGCGAGCTGGGTGTGGCGTTGGGTCTGCCGCACGATATGGTCTATCGTCACCCGTTCCCGGGCCCGGGTCTGGGCGTGCGGATTCTGGGGGAAGTGAAGCGCGAGTACGCCGACCTGCTGCGTCGCGCCGACGCGATCTTCATCGAAGAACTGCGCAACACGGTCGAGCCGAACAGCGGCAAGACATGGTATGAACTGACGAGCCAGGCGTTCGCCGTGTTCCTACCGGTCAAGAGCGTGGGCGTGATGGGCGATGGCCGCACGTACGAGTGGGTGGTGGCGCTGCGTGCTGTGCAGACGCAAGATTTCATGACTGCGCACTGGGCACATCTGCCGCACGAACTGCTCGGCAAAGTCTCGAACCGCATCATCAACGAAGTGCGTGGTCTGAACCGGGTTGTTTATGACATCTCGGGCAAGCCGCCTGCGACCATCGAGTGGGAGTGAGTGCGCGGTCTTCCGCTGCGTAACAGCCGCCATCGAAAGACAGACCTAACGTCTGAGCGATAAAAATACGTCGCGGCAGTTCTCGATGGCTACCGTCGACCCGTACAACGGGTTGACGGTGGAAGTGACGGTATCTCTCCCTCTGATGCCGTCACCTTCCGCTACCATTTTTCCCGGTCTTTCTTTAAAGCGAGTTCAAAGGTTGGCCGTATCCGAGAGATGTGCCGACGGCTCGACAGCGATCGCTATTTTTCCCTGAACACCGTTGTTGCGACTCTCCAGTCGAGCATGGGCGAGCGGAATGTCGGCAAGTGAATAGACGGCACCCACGTGGGGTCGTAGTTGGCCGCGCTCGATCAATGTACTCAATTCATCGAGCTTGCCGCGGTTCTGTCTTGTGAAAACGAAGTAATAACTCGCGTTCTTGCCCCAGGCCTGAACGAGGTTTTGTGGCTGGGCAATGTCCACGATCGTGACGACTCGCCCCAGTTGCGCGAGTGCGTCGGGACTGCGCGACAGGGCGCTACCGCCGATGGTATCGAACACAACATCAACGCCGCGTCCTCCCGTTCCCCGCATGATGGCGTCGACGTAATCCTCCTTCTCGTAATCGATCACCTCATCGGCCCCTAAACGTCGTGCGAACGACACGTTGGCTTCGCGCACGGTCGTGAACACCCTGGCGCCCATGGCTTTGGCGAGCTGGATCGCCACGTGACCGACACCTCCTGCGCCGCCATGTACGAGAATGCTTTCGCCTACGCGTAGGGCCGCACGCACGACCAGTGCCTCCCAGGCCGTCCCGCCAACCAAGCTCAAGCTGGCCGCTTCAAGATGGCTTAGCGCGTGAGGCTTCTTCCCGACAATGCCCTCGGCTGCAACGTGGTACTCGGCATAACTGCCCGGTCCGTCAAATATCTGCGGGGTGTACCAGACTTCGTCTCCGGGAGAGTAGGTTGTCACACCTGGCCCAATGGCTTCGACGACCCCGGATACGTCGTGTCCGGTAATGGCAGGCAGCGGCACCAGGTCGGGGTAATCGCCGCGCCTAACCTGGTAATCCAGCGGATTGATGGAGGTCGCGTGTACCCGCACCAGCACTTGTCCCGCGCGAGGCACAGGCTTCGGCACGTCGCATAGTTCGAACGATTCCGGGCCGCCAAATGATTTGAGTACGATCGCTTTCATGACAAATCCTTATTTCGATAAAAAGGGATATCGGGAATTATCGATGTTATAGGGCAAAAAAATTACAGCTCTTTCCCGATGATCTCGGCAAGCGCGTTGATGGTGGCTTCGTTGCGCTTGTAGTAGGTCCACTGACCGATGCGCCTGACTTCGACCAAGCCCGCGCGTTGTAGCGTTGCGAGGTAGTCCGATACCGTCGACTGGGAAAGCCCCACGCCTTCCTGAATGCTACTGACGCAAACGCCTACGGTAAGAACGTCCCCTTCGTCCTGCGGAGGGAAGCTCCTCACGGGATCCTTCAAGCCTTTCAGGATTTCAAGGCGAGTACGGTTCGCGAGGGCTTTGAAGATTTCGAGCAATTCCATTCCGCGAATATATCGGAATTTACCGATATGTCAATATGGCGGCCGACTGCGGTGATGTGGAATTCGCCCGTTACCAGAGCAACGCTCAAATCTGGGCCGAGGATATGCACGCGATTGCCGAGGAAGTGGAAGAGACGTTCGGGGGCCTGGATACCGTGTTCGCCAACGCGGGCCGAGCGTTCCCCTCAGCAGTCGAAGACATCGACGCCCGCTTATGACGAGATCATGGACATCAACGTCAAGGGCGTGGCGTTCACGCTTCAAGCTGTGTTGCCCGACCAGCGCTGGCCGTTCCCGCTGCGGTGCGCCCAATCTTGCTGCGTGCTCACTCCCCGTCGGGGCAATGAGCGCTGATCGGTCGTCGATCGATCAGCGTTCTCCGTTCAATCGGCTCGCGCGCCGGATCGATTGTGGTGGATGTCCGTGCAGTTTCACGAAGGCTCTACGCATGCGCTCGGGGTCGATGAATCCTACCGCCAGCGCGATCTGTTCAATCGGTTCACTGCCGTCTTGCAAGCGCAGTCGCGCGGCTTCAACGCGCAGACGCTCGACTGCCTTGGCAGGCGTTTCTCCCGTTTCCCGACGAAATGCGCGCCCGAACTGTCGCAGGCTTAATCGTGCGGCATCGGCGAGTCGTTCGACAGGCAGCGCTTCCGCCAAATGCTCTCTCGCGAAATTCAGCGCGATGCGGATTCGATCCGACTCCGGCTCCATTTGCGACATGGCTGAGAATTGGGACTGGCCGCCGGGGCGACGATAGGGCACGACCAGGAGTCTGGCGACAGCGCGGGCAATCTCGGTCCCCATGTCTTTTTCAATCATGGCGAGCGCCAGATCGATTCCGGCGGCGATGCCCGCCGATGTCCAGATGTGCCCATCTTCGATATAGATGCTGTCGCCCTCGACTTTGGTGCGAGGAAAGCGCGACTGGAATTGCGTGGCGTACCGCCAGTGCGTCGTCGCCCGGCGTCCGTCCAACAGGCCGGTTTCCGCCAGCAAGAACGCTCCCGTGCAGACGCTGGCCACCCGCGACGCACGAGAGGCCAACTGCCTGGCTGCGGCGATGTTCTCCGGTGTCTGCATCGGCGCAACGTCGCCGCCCACGAGTACGAGGGTGTCAAACGCACGCTTGCCGGCTGGCTTCGTTTCTATGGGAAGGCCCGCATTGCCAATGATCGGGCCGCCGCTCTGCGAGACGATATGCAGCGCGTAAGGGGTGTGGCCTGCGGCCGTGGCCACCTGATTGAATGCCGAAAGCGGCCCGGCGAGATCCAGCGCGTCATGGCCGCTGCAAACGAAGAACCCGACTCGATGCATGATGAAGTGATTAGCCGTAATACATCTGAAGGACGTATTTTACGGAAAACCCTTGAAATGCGTCATTCGCACTGTCTTCGCTTGGCGAGGTCGGTGGCAGGCCGTGGCACGCATCTGAAATGTACCTGCACTCACGCCGACACTCACATCGATCAAGCGGCGTATTCGCTGATGTCGACCCGATCGGCGAGGAAATCGAGAAACGCGCGGACTCGCAGGGGCAGGTGGCCACCTTGTCCAACGAAGACGGCGTGAACCTCTTCGACTTCACCCGGATTGAAGGCTTCAAGCACCGGCAACAGACGCCCGGCAGCAATGTCCTCGCGTACCTGGAAGGCGGCAAGGCGCGCCAAGCCCAATCCGGCGAGTGCGAGGCGATGCAACGCTTCGCCGTCACTGGCCTGCGCGTTTCCAGTGACGGGAAACACGATATCCGTATCGCCGTATCGCAATGGCCAACCGGATTGGGCGCGCACGTAGTTTGCTCCGATGAGGTTGTGCCGCTCAAGGTCGTCTGGCGTCGCTGGCGTGCCGTGACGCGTCAGGTAGCGAGGCGCGCCGACGATGACCTTGCGGGTCTGGCCGAGCTTGCGCGCCACAAGGCTGGAGCTTTTGAGAGGACCGGCACGAACGGCGACGTCGGTGCGCTGTTCCAGGATGTCGATGACTTCATCGGTCAGCACGATATCGAGCGTGACGTCCGGATATTGCTCCAGGAATTCCGGCACAAGCGGTAACAGGAAATGGTGGCCGAACGGCACGTTGGCGTTCACCCGCAGCCGGCCGCGAGGTGTGACATGGGCGCTGGCGCAGCGCTCCGCTTCGTCCAGATCGGCCAGCACGCGCATGCCGCGCTCATAGAATGCGCAGCCTTCCGCAGTGAGTTGAAGCTGCCGCGTGGATCGGTTGATCAGCCGCGTTCCAAGACGTTGTTCCAGGCGACCGACCAGCTTGCTGACGGCAGAGGGCGTCATGCCGAAGGCACGGGCCGCTGCAGCGAAGCCGCCCAGTTTGATGACGCGAACGAACACTTCGAGTTCGCCAGATCGATTGACCTCAAGACGAGCCACCTGGCCTCCTCGGTGAATTCAACTCACGAATATTTTTACTGCGGACAGTCTATTCCATATGCGTCGTTGAATTCATCATTGATAGAAATTATTCCGTTGAATTCACTGACATGAAGATTATCTCCCAATCGTCGAGCGGTACCGTCTTGGCGCTGGCACTGACGGCCGGCGCGATGCTTCCTTCTGTTCAGGCAGACGCAGCCGACCTCACCTGGATCGCCACATGGTCGGCGAGTCCGCAGCCCGTATGGGGCACGGATTTCATGTTTCCCGCCAACGTTCCCGCCACGTTGCGTGACCAGACCGTGCGTCAGACGGCGCGTGTCAGTTTGGGGGGCCCGCGGGTGCGCATCGCGCTGTCCAATGCCTATGGCCAGCAGCCGATCACGGTGGGCAACGCCACGATCGCGTTGCCAGCAGCCGATGGCACGCTGATCGCCGACAGTCTGCATGCCGCCACCTTTGGCGGGCAAAAGACGGCCACGATCCTGCCCGGCGCTTCGTTGGTCAGCGACCCTGTGGCGTTGTCGGTGCCCGCGCTTGGGCAGGTCGTGGTGAGCCTGTATTTGCCGGAGGAAACCCCCGTGACCACCTTCCATTGGGAAGGGCGTCAGACCGCGTGGATCGTCTCCGGCGACCAGACGGCAGCGGTGAAACCCAACGTGTCCGGTGCTCAAACCATCAGCACCACGGCCCGCCCCCTGCTGAGCGGGGTTCTTGTGGAAGCCCCGCAGGCCACGCGTACGGTCGCGATCATCGGCGACTCGATCACGGATGGCGCGACCGCGAGCCTGGACAAGGACCGCCGGTGGCCCGACTTTCTGGCGGCTCGCTTGGCGCCGTATGGGGTGGGCGTCATCAACGCAGGTATCTCAGGTGGGCGCCTGCTGTCTGACGGCATGGGTGTCAATGCGTTGGCGCGGATCGACCGCGATGTGCTCTCTCAACCGGGGGTGCGCAGTGTGGTGGTGATGCTGGGGATCAACGACATTGCCTGGCCGGGGACGGCCTTCGAGCCAACGCGTGCGAGGCCGACGCTGGCGGCGCTGGTGGCGGGCTATCGCCAACTGATCGAGCAGGCCCATAGCCGCAGAATTCGGGTGATCGGCGCGACGCTCACGCCGTTTGAAGGGGCATTGCCCGGCACGCCGCTCGACAATTACTACCAGCCCGACAAGGATGCGTTACGTCAGCAGGTGAACGCGTGGATTCGTCACGGCGGCGCGTTCGATGCTGTCGTCGACTTTGACGCCGCGCTGCGCGATCCCGCGCATCCGACCCGCATCGGCGCACTTTTTGATTCCGGCGATCATCTGCACCCGGGCGACGAAGGCAACCGTGCCATGGCCGAAACCGTCGACCTAGAAGCCTTGCTGCCCGGTATCAGCGCAGACGGGCAAGTGCGTTGGCAGCCATCTCGCGCCGCTCGCGGGCTAGCACGATGACCACGACAATGACTGCGGTGATGCCCAGCACCGGCGCGAGCAGACCGCTGTATGGCACGTGAGCGGCGAACGCGGAGAGGTCCCACAAGGCGTGCAACGCCATGGCGGCAACGAGCGAACCGGATGTGCGTCGAGCAAGGTAGAACACCGATCCCATGCCGAACGCGATGAATACCTGGATGACGCCCAAGGCGCCAATGCCGAAGAAAACATTCGGCAAGTGAAACAGCGCGAACAGGGCGGTGGACAGCAACCACACGCCGGTTTCACCGAACCGGCTGCGCAGTGCGAAGACGAGAGCACCGCGATTCACCATCTCCTCGTTGAAGCCAACCATCAGGCAACCGCCGATCAGATAGACCCACATCTGGGGTGTGACGGTGGCGTAGTTTCCGAAGCACATGTTGCCGATCGCCACGGCGGCCGTGAGCAGGGGAACGAACATCGCCCATTGCGGCAGCTTCCGCCGCTCGGTCAGCACCACTTGCCACCAGCCGAAGATCGACACGAATCCGGTGGCCACGACAAACCCGGCAATCGTCGGCGGAAGCAGCCAGTTCGACAACGTGTCGGCGCTCTCGCCAACGCGCGTGTAATCGACGTCGACAAGGATGAAGGCCGCGTAAAACACGATCGCATAGGCAAGGTAGATCAACACGCCAGCGCCCACGGAGGGAGGAACTCGC
>JARLJF010000212.1 GCA_031291335.1 Pandoraea sp.
GATACGCCGGTTGAACAGGCCGGGGAACTGTTGCGCAAGG
The DNA here is from genome assembly GCA_031291335.1 of Pandoraea sp. Classification (GTDB taxonomy): domain Bacteria; phylum Pseudomonadota; class Gammaproteobacteria; order Burkholderiales; family Burkholderiaceae; genus Pandoraea. Next base: position 41 of record JARLJF010000212.1, read on the forward strand.
CGGGCCAGATCGGCAAGCGATTGCGGTCGTTTGTCCGCCGGCAACAGCAACTTGTTGTAGACGATCACCAGCGGATCGGTCGAGAACGTGTACAGCCCCGGCAGCGGCTTGCTCCAGGCGGGCAACGCGCCGGCGTCAGACGCAGCGAACGGTTCGATACCGTCTTTCTCATGAAAGCGCAGCCAGGCATCCGGTGCGGCCGTGATGATCAAATCGGCGCTGCGACGGCCCACCGACGATTCGCTGTAGTAACGCTCGAACACCTCCGCCGGGCCGAGGTGCAACGCCTCGACCTTGAGCCACGGGTATTTGGCGCGCAATCCGGCGAGGAACGGCGCCATGTTTGCGTTCGACAAATTTGAATAGATCAGCACGCCCTGTTCGCTGCGTGCTCGCACTTCAAGATCCTGTGCCGGGGGTGCGGCCAGCGCTGGCATCGCGCTCCCCGCCAACCACGTCAGTCCGCCTGCCACGCCCGCCGCCAATACGCGCCTGCGGGCGGTGTCCTGAACGAGATGGCCTGAGCCACGTTCGGTTTTCGTTTTCAAATACGCCTCCAATCGCTTTACCTCCGGGTTGCCGATCGCATCAGCACCATCTCACGATCCGCTCGATGACAAATAGTAGCCAATTTGAGATACACTCACAACCGATCAATAACGTTGTTCCCCCCGGGGTATCCCTAATACGCGCAGCTAATGGGCAGCGCCGGGTGCCCCGGCTACCGACTCCCCCTTCCGTCAAAGGACCCTTGTTCGTGAAGCTGACCGCCTATCACGTCGGAGCGACCATGTCGTTCTCGTGCCGTATGGACCCGCGCTTCTCTTATTGCCTGTATGTGCCGCGCACCTACGCCGATGCCGGGCGGCCGCCCTGCCGGATGTTGCTTGCGGTGCATGGCACCGAGCGCGCGAATCAGCGTTTGCGCGACCTGTTTGCAACGTTCGCCGAACGCGAGAACTGTATCGTGGTAGCGCCGCTGTTTCCGGCGGGCCTGAGCGCCGATGACGATATCGACGCGTACAAGTATCTGGAGCGAGACGGCCTGCGCTACGATCTCGTGGCGTGCGACATGCTCGATGAGGTAGCCGCCGCCTATGGCGTGCAGGCCGACGATCTAAGGGTGTTCGGCTTTTCGGGCGGCGCACACTTCGCGCATCGCTTCCTGTATGGGCATGCGCGACGCGTGCGTGCCGCGTCCATCGCCGCCCCGGGCGGCATCACCGTGCCCGATCCGGCGCAGCCGTGGTGGATTGGGGTGGCGGATTTCGAAGCGCGCTTCGGGCAACCCGTGGCATGGGACGCGCTCGGGAACATCGCGCTCCATCTGGTCGTCGGGGCAGAAGACACGAATCCGCAGGGCATGATCCAGAGTCCTGCCCATCCGCACTGGATGCCGGGCGCCGATGCGTTGGGTGCCACACGCGTCGCGCGTCTGCGTCATCTCTATGACGCCATGCGGCCCATCAATGCCAATGTGCAATACGAAGAACTGGATGGCGTTCGTCACGACATGACGCCGTTGGTCGAAGCCGCGCAACGCTTCTTCGGCACGGTTTCACGTCAGATGGCGTGACGTCGGCCGTGGCCGCCGGGTGGTTGTGATTGTCCGGCGGTCACGGCCTCACTGACACCGGGCGCGTCAGTCTCTAGCCGTCCCGGTCAGAAATCCGCGCAGCACCTCTCGATAACGCGTCGGCGTTTCGTAAAACGGCATGTGCGAAGCGTCCGCCAGAATCGCCAGTTGCGCGTTGGGTAGCGCTTCGTACATGGCGCGCGAACAGGCCGGCGTGAGTTCGTCGTGTTCGCCGCACACGACGAGCGTCGGTGCGGTAATTCGCCCCATATCGGGCACCCGATTCCAGTCGCGCATATTCCCGGTATAAGTGAACTCGTTCGGTCCCTGCATGGTGCAGTAAGGCCCGCGAGGACCATCGTTCCACTGCGAAAGCGAACGGGTGAGCGCATCGGGCCACGTTGCCAGACGACAGACGTGCCGGTAATTGAGCAGCGTGACGGCGGCGACGTACGCCGGGTGTGTCAGCGTTTCCGCCGCTTCATGCGCTTGCATCATGGCGACGGTCTCCGGCCCCAGCGCCGCGCGCAGTCGCTCAAGTTCTGCGCGTAGCTGAGGAATGTCGCACGCACCGTCTGCGATTACGTAACGACTCACCCGCGACGGGTGCGTCAGGCAATACTCGGTGCCCAGCCACGTGCCCCATGAATGTCCCAGCAGATGGCAGCGCTCGATGCCCAGCGCCGCACGCACCTGCTCGACTTCACCGACGTAGCGGGCGAGCGTCCACAAGGCAGGATCGTCCGGACGGTCTGAGCGGCCACATCCCAACTGGTCGAAGAACACCAGTGCAAAGCCTTCGTCGAGCAGCCATTGATGCGGCTCACGCAAGTACTCGCACGGCAGCCCCGGGCCACCGTTCAATCCGAGCAGCACCCGCTCACCCGCGCTCGCCAGATCGCCGTCGACATACGCCTGCACTTCGTAGCCTTCGGCCAGGGCAATGCGGATCGTTTCGTGACGATGCGTCATGCGTGTGTCTCCCACGCGATCTCGCGATCCTGATGCAAGCTGGGAATCCGCGTGCGCGCCTGCTCCACTAGCGCGAGATCGAGATCCACCACGACAATGCCGGGATCGGTACCCGCGTCGGCCAACACCGTCCCCCAAGGGTCGACGATCAAAGAGTGGCCGAAGCTATAGCGCTCGCCGTAGTGATGTCCGCATTGCGCCGGGGCGATGACGAAGCAGCCCGTCTCGATAGCACGTGCGCGCAGCAATGTATGCCAATGCGCCTCTCCCGTCACCCTCATGAACGCCGCCGGTATCGCGATCATCGCAGCGCCCGCTTGCGCCAGCCCCCGGAAGAGATGCGGGAAACGCACGTCGTAACAGATCGACAGGCCCAGACGCCCCCACGGCGTTTCGTGCAAGCGAGCGTGCTGGCCGCGCTTGTACAGCCGCGACTCGGTGAAGCTCGACGAACCGGGCAACGCATCGAACAGGTGAATCTTGTCGTAGCGGCAGACCACCTCGCCTTCCGGCGATAACAGCAGACTTCGATTGACGAGTTCACCGTCGTCGTCGCGCACGGTCAGCGAGCCGATCAGTAACCAGCCGCCGATTTCCCGAGCGACTTCGCGAAACGCCGCCAACGCACGATGAGACACCTCGGGTTGCGCGTACTGACGCGTGCGGTCGAAGTCCGCGTCGAGATAGTCGACGGCTTCGGGCAACGCGATGAACTGTGCCCCCGCCTGCGCAGCAAGACGAATTTGTGCGACGGCTCGCTGCACGTTGTCCTGCGCGCGATCGTCGGCGCAAATCTGAACACAGGCCACGCGCAGTCGTTGGCCAGACGCGCCTGATGATAAGGAAGCCGCCACAGAAGCGGGAACGGATGAAGCGACAGACATGGAGATCTCCGGTGGATGGGATGCCCAAGCATAGACGAGGAAACCAATAACGGCTACTATTTTGGCTACTATTTAATTGACGGGTTCGGCGCCCGATCTACCGACATGTTTCGACAGAACCTGCTCAAGCATCATCTCGCTCAAGGACAACGAGCATTCGGCGCATGGTTGTTCCTGCCCGGCGCGGACACGGCCGAAATCCTGGGCACGCTCGGCTACGACGCGCTCATCATCGATCACGAACACACGGCAGGCGATGTGCAAAGCGCGATCAGCCAACTGCGCGCCATTCGTTCCGGCGGCACGAGTACCGTGCTGGCGCGGGTACCGGCATGCGATGCCCTTGTCATCAAGCCATTGCTCGATGCAGGCGTGGAAGGGCTGCTGCTGCCGACCATCGAATCGGCCGCGCAGGCCAGACGTCTCGCCGATGCCGCGTGGTACCCGCCGCACGGCACGCGCGGGGCACACTACACCGTGAGCCGCGCGGCGGGTTGGGGATCGCAGTCCTCGCCCTACCGCGCCAGCGCGCGTCGCGAGTTGCTGCTGATCGGCATGATCGAAAGTGCGCGCGGCGTGGCGGCCCTGCCCGAAATCCTGGACGAGAACGTGCTCGACATGATCTTCGTGGGCCCGCTCGATCTGGCGGAAAGTCATGGCTATGGCGCGGGCATGAACCATCGCGTCGTGCAGGCGGCCATCAGCGAGGTCGAGCGTCAGGTACTCGCGCGCGGCATCTTGCTTGGCGGAGCCTTGCGCCCCGGAGAAACTGCTGCCGACGCGTTTGCGCGCGGCTATTCCTTCGTCACCGTGGGGTGCGATTCGGCGTTCCTGCGCCAGGGTGCCGAGCCGGCTGCGCGGCTCGCTGCGGACGCGGTTCACCAGGGCAAACCGGCGAGCGGTTCCCCCCAGGCCCAGTGATATACTTCGCGCACAAAATTGGCGACTCCCGGCGCATGGCAAACACCCCACTGACCTTTGACTCCCTGAACGACCTCAGCCGCGAGATCCGGAGCGATCTTTTCGCCGGCAAGTACTTCCCGGGCGACTGGCTCAAGCAATCCGACGTGGAGCAACGTTACGGCGCCAACCGCTTTGAAGTGCGCATGGCGCTCAATGAACTCGCGGTGCGCGGTCTGCTGGAACACATGCCGAATCGCGGGTATCGCATCGCAAGCCAGTCGTCGATTCAGCGCGACCAGCTTTACGAGGTGCGCACCATCATGGAGTTGGCGGCGAGCCGACTCATCGTCGTACGCGCGACGTCGGATCAGATCGAGGCCTTCGCCACGCATGTCAACGACTTCGATGCCGCAGTCGAACACAAGAGCCGCGAGGCGTTGCGCGTGATCAATTTCCGACTACATGAGGCGTTCTACGCGATGGCCGGCAATCCGCTGCTCGCCGAAGAAATACGCCAGAACCGTGAGCGCGGCATTCCCGGACGCACGGGAACGTGGGACACCGTGGCCGCGTTGCGTGCGAGCAATGCCGATCACCTGGCGATGCTTGAAGCCTTGCGCAAACGCGACGCGGAAGCGCTCTGCGCCGTGGTCTACCGCCACCTCAATCAGTGGCGCGCCTTCTCGACGTCGACGTAAGCCAGCAAGCCCGAGAAACGGCAGCCGACAACTCCCCTTCTCCCTCAACATCCGCAGACGTGCCCATGCAAATCGCAGACCGTGAGATTGCCCGAGGTGGTGCGCAACAGAAGCCGAGTTGGCTGGATCGCAAGCGCATTGTGGCGTACAGCGCCGTCTTTCTTTTGTGCCAGCTCCTGGTGCTCGGGATATGGGCCGTGCGCTGGGCGCTGCATGACGCCGGCACACCGCCGATGGGGGTGGACTTCCGGGTATTCTGGAGCGCGTCGTATCTGTCGCTGCACGACAGCCCCCTGGCGGCATTCGATCCGTCCAGGCTGGGCGGCATTCTGGACAGCATGTTCCCGGATCACTACGCGCCGTGGGTCTACCCCCCGACGTTCCAGTTGCTGATCTACCCGCTAGCCCTCCTCCCCTACACCCTGTCTTATGTGAGCTTCTGCGCGATCGGGATCGCTTGTCTGCTTTGGGCGTTCCCGCCGAGTGGCAGGCGCGGATCGTTGCCGTGGATCGCCGTCGTGGCTTTCCCGGGCATCTGGGTCGCGACCGCGAACGGTCAGAACTCGCTGCTCACCGCCGCATTGGCCGCGGGTGCGCTTGGACTACTGGACCGCCGTCCGTGGCTGGCCGGTGTTTGCGCGGGCATGCTGGTGTTCAAACCGCAACTCGCCGTGCTTTTCCCCCTGCTGTTCCTCTGCGGACGGTACTTCCGGGCGCTGGCCGCGATGGCCGTGACGGCAACGCTTTTCATCGCCGTCAGTACCCTGGTTTTCGGCATCCCGCTCTGGGTTAAAAGCTTCGAAGCCGTCTCGTGGTTCAACGCGATCGTCATCAACGATGCGTCGGGCGGCATCATGCGGGCGACGCCATCGATCTTCGCGACGGCCCGGCGTCTCGGCGCGAGCGTGCCGGTGGCGTACGGCGTGCATGCCGCCATCGCGATCCCCGTGGTGCTGGCCACCCTCTGGCTCTGGACTCGCAGGGCGCCATCCGAAGTGAAAGCTGCGGCGGCAGTCATCGCCACGTTGCTGATCCAGCCTTACATCCTTTACTACGATCTCGCGTGGCTGTTGTTGCCGATCGTCTATCTGTGCGACGACCGAACCACCCGAAACGCATGGACCCGCCTCGACGGCATTCTCCTCTGCCTCGCCTGGTGCCTGCCGTGGCTCTCGCTGCTGCCGACGTACTTCCCCGCGATGTTGCAGCCGGTTCTCATCCTGCCGGCGCTGTTCATCATGACCATCGCGACAAATTGCCGCAAGGCGTCGCATCGATCATGAATTGTCTTGGCATGACGAAATGATTCGCCAGACGGCGTGATAGCATCCGGGCTCGTCGTCACGAACGCGGCACGATGCCGCACGCCATGAACATGCCGGTAGGGTCACGTAGCAAACGCTTCGCATGGGTCGGCCTCGCCGCCATGTGGATGTTGCTTTGTGCGCCGCTGATCAGCCAGTATCTGCGCGCTCATCCGTCATCGATCGACGATGCGCTGTCGAGCACGTTCTGTACGAGTCTCGACGAAACGGCAGCGCAAGGACGGCACGCACCGGTATCACACGGCACCGGCGCGAGCGCCGCCTGCGGGTATTGCTCACTGCTCGCCCATAGTCCGCCGCTTCCGCTCTTCTCACTCACGCTGGCCGACGCTCACCTCGGCAATGTGCGTCTTGCGCCGTCGCCGGCACTCACTGTCTCAGGCGCGCCGCGCCGTCTCACCCCGCCCTCTCGCGCGCCGCCACGCGTCTGAGCGCCGCCTGCCGTTCGTTGCGCGTTCGTCGTACGTCGCCCGTCGACGTCGATAGCGCTATGCCTCGGCCATCCCGATCGATCTGAAGACACGCTGTTGCCCCGTGACGGGCAACGGCTCGCACGCGTTTGCCCACTGTCGCGCCGACCGGTGTGAGGTGCGCGCGCGTGCCCGACAACGACAAACAAGACAGATTCATGAAAACGTCATCTCCTGTGCGCACCGCCGTGGCGGCGGCCATCGGCTCACTCTGCGCCTTCGCACACGCGGCCGAGATTAACGGCAACGCCTCTCAGAGTGTCGAGTTGCCCGCCACGCAGGTGCAGGCCGCCAGCGTCACGCCACTCGACGAACCGGTGCAGACCGGCAGCCGATTGGGCCTCTCGATCAAAGAGACGCCGGCAAGCGTCGAGGTCATCGACCGCCAGCAACTCGTGGAGCGCGGCGATGCCAGCATCATTGACGCGGTGAGTCGCGCGACCGGCATCAATGCGTCGCCTCATCCGGGCAATGGCGGTTCCGAACTGGGGGCGCGCGGCTTCGTGGGCAGCGCGTCGGTCACGCAGCTCTATGACGGCGTGCGACCCTACGGTGCCATCGGCGTCACGTTCCCGTTCGACACCTGGTCGGTCGAGCGGATCGAAGTGCTGCGCGGTCCGGCCTCCGTCATCTATGGCGAAGGTGCGATTGGCGGCGTCGTCAACATCGTCCCGAAGAAGCCTGAGCAGACGCCCATCGAAAACGAAATTCAGTTGGGCATCGGTACCGAAAAGACCGGACGGGCCGCGTTCGGCAGCGGCGGCGCCATCAACGACAAGCTTTCCTACCGCTTCGATGCCAGCGCCAACCGATCCAACAACTGGGTGGACCGAGGCGATTCGCGCAATGCGTCATTCTCCGCGGCCGTCAAATACGACTTCACACCGCGCTTCTCGGTGACGGCGTCGCTCGCCGAAGGGAATCAGCATCCGATGCAGTATTTCGGCGTGCCACTGGTCAACGGTCGTCTCGACCCGGCGACCTACCAGAAGAACTACAACGTTGACGATGCACTGATCACTTACCGGGACAGTTGGGCCACACTCGCCGCGACGTGGCGGCCTACGGATGACATCACGATCACCAGTACGCTGTACCGCATGAAGAGCAAACGGCATTGGAAGGACGCCGAGTACTACACCTATGTGCCGTCTTCCGGACTCGTGCAGCGCAGTAGCTACACCGAAATTCTGCACGATCAGGAGCAGATCGGAAACGTCACGAGCGCGACGTTAAAGGGGCATCTGTTCGGCATGGAGAACACTGTTTCGACGGGATTTGAGTTCAATCACACCACCTTCCAGCACACGAACAACTCGCCTTACTCGGGTACATCGCTCGTCGATCTCTACAACCCGGCTCCGGGCAGCTTCATCAATGTCGCCGGCACCTATCCCAAGTACCGGTCGCAGGCCAATCAGTACGCGTTCTTTGCGGAAGATCGCCTGAAGGTAACGTCGCGCTGGTCGGTGGTCGGTGGCGTGCGCTATGACCATGCCAGCATCAATCGTGACGACCTGATCACCGGTGCCGCGTTTTCCAAAGACCTCAGCTATACCGGCTGGCGTGTGGGCACTGTGTATGACGTCACCGCGCATACGAGCGTGTACGGACAGTATTCGGTGGCCGCCGATCCGATCAGTTCGCTGCTGACGCTCACGGCCAGCAAAGCCAAGTTCGATCTGGCGACCGGCAAGCAGATCGAGTTGGGCGTCAAACAGGATTGGCTTGATGGGCGCGTCGACGGCACGCTTTCCGTTTACCGCATCGTCAAGAACAATCTGCTGTCCGTCGACCCGCTCAATCCGTCGCAAAGCCTGCAAGTGGGCCAGCAATCGTCGCGCGGCGTGGAGCTGACGCTCGGTGCGCAGTTGACCCGTGACGTCAGAGTCGACGCCAACGGCACGTGGCTGCGCGCGAAGTACGACGAATTCGATGAGAGCGTGGGCGGGGTCTCGGTGTCACGCGCTGGGAACATTCCGGTGAATGTGCCGCAGCAGATGGCAAACCTCTGGGTGAGCTGGCGCGTAGCGCAAGCGTGGACGGCCAGCGGTGGTCTGAAGTACGTCGGCAAACGGTATGCGGACACGGCCAATACGCTGACGTTGCCGTCTTACACGACGCTCGACCTGGCACTGGCGTGGAAGCCACGGCGCGATCTCACTCTGACGGGACGTGTCTTTAACGTCTTCAATCGACACTACGTACAGACCGCCTATTACAACAACACACAATGGCTGCTCGGCAATGACCGGCGAGCGGAGCTGGTCATGAGCTATCGCTTCTGATCGGTGCGAAGGTTAGCGGCACGTCACATGGGGAGTGGCGTGTCGCGTTCGTTACTGAAGCGACTGGCGCCACTAGCGTCGCAGGATTGTTCCGTCTGCGTAACTTCAAGTTACCGAACCGTCTATATTCCGTCGGCCGTTGCATGGATATGATTTGCGCATGGAAAAAGGGACGCAATCATGAACGAGTTCGTACGGGTATCTGACGTTGTGCCGGGTCAGGACATGACCATTGGCACCGGCTTTCGGGCGAAGCATTTCGGCGAGCAAGCCTTCGGCGGACTGGCCGACCCGGTGGTGATGCTGGACCACTTTCACATGACGTCGCCCACGTTCGCGCCCCATCCGCATGCGGGCATCTCCGCCGTCACTTACCTGTTCGAGGATGCGCTCGGCGCTCACGTCAACTACGACTCGCTCGGCAATCACGGCCCGATTCATCCGGGGGCACTGCATTGGTTCGCGGCGGGACGGGGTGCGGTTCATACCGAACAGCCCGAAGGCGGCGGGCATCACGTCCACGCGCTGCAAATCTTCGTCAATCTGCCAGCCGTACAGAAGTTCGATGCGCCCTATGCATTCGACGTGGAGCCCTCGGAGATTCCGGAGGTACGGGCGTCCGGCGTCAGGGTCCGGGTGGTGTGCGGCGAGAGCAACGGCGTGGTGGCGCCCAAGAACGCCGAGCTGCCGCGACCGTTCACCTTGCTCGACGGATTCCTTTCTGAGTCGTCGACATTCGACCATGACGTGGCCCGTGGCTGGAACGCCATGATCTGTGTGATCGCCGGGAAGCTTCACGTCAACGTTGCCAATGAAGTGCGACAGTTGGCGGCGGGAGACGCCATAGGGGTCGGGTTGCGTTCGGAAGCCACGCACGCCTCCATCCCGGTCCGATTTCGTGCCGATGCCGATGCCAATACCCATGCCGATTGCCACTTTGTGGTGTTGTCAGGCCCGGCACTGAACGAGCCGCTGGCAAAGCACGGTCCGTTCGTCATGAACACGGCCGAACAACTCGACGACCGGATTGCCGCTTTTCGCCGCGGAGCGTTCGGAGAGCTGGATCCGGCAGTGTTCCCGCGCGGCTAAAACACTTCGCGCCGCCGTGTTGCGCTGAGGCAGCATTGACGTGAAAAACGCGGGCAAGATGCGACGCTCGACCTTCCCCGTTCGCTCGCCCGAGAAAGACACCGCGTCGGGTTTTCCGAGCACGATAGGTCCGCGGCTTTTAGGTGACGTGAGTCGACCACAGCTCGCGTGGCCCATTCCCTATACGCGCCGAAAAGTGTTGTTTTGTCGGTCAAAGCCGCGTATAAGTAGTTGATCGAACATCAAGTCTGACTTTTATCGATCCAGCGTCGATCTCATCGATCTTTGCGAGACACTTCCGATCTCTGAATTTCTTGTTTGTCCGCCACTGGCGTCACGCTACGCATTTCGCGATGGCCGCATGCCGGGAAAACCAGGAGTTCGCATGAGTACCGGAATTGTGAAGTGGTTCAACGATAGCAAGGGCTTTGGCTTCATCAAGCCGGATGACGGTGGCGACGATCTGTTCGCCCATTTCTCGGAAATTCAGCCGCAAGGACGCACTGAGTTCAGAAGCCTTCAAGAAAATCAGCACGTCTCATTTGACGTCACGCGCGGCCCGAAAGGCCTGCAGGCTTCGAACATCAAGCCGACCTAATTAGTCCCCTTTGCTGTTCCTTCATGTCACTGCCGCTGCCTGCGTGCTGACGTGTGGGGACTCGCACAGCTGGAGGCAGTATGGCCTACGTAATCCCGTTTTACAGGGGCTTTCGCCTAGAGACGTTCGTTTTCCGTCAGCAAGACGCTGACTCGGTCGAGCGCAAGCACGACCGGACATTCGGCGTATCCGTCCGAATCTCCCGGACCACGCTGGAAGACCCGGCGTCGTCGAGCGACCCCAAGCTATTTCACCTCGAGAGCCTGCCTTTCGACTCCATTGGAGAGGCACGACGTGCGGGAAATAGCTATGCCCAGTCGCTGATAGACGACATCGTCCGTGATGGACACGTCAAGTCCTGAGGTCGCCATGACGACTGCGCCGAACTGGTTTCTTTACGCCGGGTACCTGCCTCCGGATAGCACCAAACTCTGCTCTGTGGCCGCCGTTGCTTATGCGATCGGCTTGAGCCACAGAAGCCTCGCGACCAAGCTGGCCCAGCATCGTCGAATCGCCAGTTGGTTATGCCTGCCCGGTAACGGCGAACACAAGTCGCCCAATTGAGAAGCACGCTTGCCAAAGAAGGCCCTAAGGGTCCGTAGAACTTTTAAAGGAGCATGTCATGCTCACCCTCTCGACGCAGGCCATCACCGTCGCACTTCAGCGCATCGCAGAAAAGAGCGCCAAGCAGCCCTCCGATGCGGTCATCAATGCCCTTCTCGCTCGCGAACTGATCCACAGGGTCGGAAAGCACTTCGAGCCGACGCAGTTCGGTCGGTCGTATTGCCGCAACGCGTATGCGATCCGGCCATCATGGTGAGTTCATTGCGGTCCCGATGAGATCGTAAGCCCGTCATTCTCTTAGCGCCTCCCGGCTGGACAGCGGTCGGCGATGCATTCGGCAACCGTTCCCCAAGAGCGGCGCGAATGTGAATGAGTTACGGGAAATCTCTCAGAACGTATCAATGACGAGCGCTTGTCTTGCGCTCGACAGCGGGGCATCGAATTATTGATGCCCCTGCTCTCGTTGCGGCATCAACACCTTGTCCACGACGTGGATAACACCGTTCGATTGCATGACGTCTCCGATCGTGACGTGGGCAACATCGCCCTTATCGTCCGTCACGCTCAGGTGGTTGCCTTGCTGCATCACGGTGAGGGAATCGCCTTCCACCGTCTTGAGCACAGCCTTGCCCCCGCCATCACTGACGGCCTTCATCAGATCCTGCGCGGTCAACCGTCCCGGGACCACGTGATAGGTGAGCACCTTCACCAGCGTCCCCTTGCTTTCGGGTTTGAGTAACGTGTCGACCGTGCCCGACGGAAGCGCGGCGAACGCCTCGTTGGTCGGTGCGAACACGGTGAAAGGCCCCGGGCTGTTCAGCGTATCCACCAGACCGCCAGCCTTGACGGCTGCGACGAGTGTCGTGTGATCTTTCGAGTTCACTGCGTTCTGAACAATGGTTTTGGACGGATACATCGCTGCGCCCCCCACCATCACCGTCTTCTCGCCACCGTCCATTGCCGCCAATGCGGATGTGACCGTCAGGCCCGAGGAAATCCCGATGCACACGGCTGTCGCGAGGAACTTAACCGATTGCTGCATTTTCATGTTCACACCCAATTTGTGAGGCTTCTCAAGATGGAAGCACTGACCAATACGGGTGGCGACGGTGTTCGGATGCATGCGCCGCAAGCGTGTGCCGTCGCGTCTCGCGGCGGCCCCACCATGAGAGCCCGCTATAACAAGTTGGAATAACCGACGCGGAACCTTTCATGTACACCTATTTATTTCAATGTATTCTTTGACAACAATATGTATACATAAATAATCCTTATCCCCGCCGATTCCTCAGCCTTGGGAGTCGCTCTTTTGCGAGGTGTTCATGATGTCTTCCCGGGTTTCTTTCAGTCTTGCCGTCGTACTTGCCTCGATGTCGCTTAGTGTCTGGGCTGCACCGTCGGCCAGTGAGCAGACGTGCCGCGCTTGCCACGACATCAACAACAAGAAGGTAGGTCCGGCATTCCGCGAAATTGCGGCGTCCTATCGAAATGATCCGGACGCTCTCGCCAAGATCAAGAAAAGCATCCTCCAGGGCAGTCAGGGCAAATGGGGTTCGATCCCCATGCCTGCGAACGCGATTGCCGACGACGAAGCCGACCGCTTCGCTCACTGGGTCATGAGCCTCAACAAGTAAGGCCGGACCGCGCCGCCATTTGATGCGGCGGCGTCCCCTTGAAATATCCCCATATCGAGCACCGGGACGCGTTTGCGTCACCGGGCCGCCGCGCCGGTGCAACGCCTCGAATCATGAGGCGTGGCTTCTGCGCACAGGAGGAGACATGTACAAAAAGGCCTGCACTGCGCTGGCATTGGCGCAGTGTGCCGGGGTGTCCTGGGCGCAAACCGGCCCGACCTTATCCGGCTTCGTCGACAGCTACTTCGAATCGATCCACGCGCAAAACGCGACCACTCCTCGCATTCAGAGCGGTGGTTTGCAGACGTCGCGTTTCGTCATTCGTGATGTCGAGAAGATTACCGACACGCTGGAAGCCCAAGCCGTACTTGAATGGCGTCTGCGCGTGAATAACGGCACGACACCCGTCCCCCCCGCGCGTGATGCGTATGTTGCGCTCAAAGGCGACTTTGGCCGCGTGCTTCTCGGTCGCATGCGTGTGACGTCCGCCACCACCTACGGACGTATCGATCCGACGTACACCGGCAACTACAGCGTCATCACCAACGTTATTGCGTCGTACGAACGCTGGCTCGAGAACAACACCGTCAAGTACGAATCGCCCAAGTGGCAAGGCTTTCAGGTGATCTCATCGCTGTCGCTCGGCAAGCAGGGGGAAAACCTTCAGACCGGCGAGCGGCGCACAAGCGGACAAGGCACCAGTACAGGGCTGCGTTATTCGACCGGCCCGTGGTTCACGTCGCTCGTCTATGACAACTTCAACAACGCCCGGCCTGGCGAGGGCATGCAAGACGTGTGGCTGGTCGGCGAGTACTGGATTCGTGGGCAATACAAGATCACGGCCGCATTGCATCGCTACTCCGGCGTCTACACCTCCGGCAAGCCATCTCAGAAAGGCTTCGACTGGCAGATTGGCGGACGTTATTCGATCACTCCGGCCAACGAACTGGTCGTATCGCTCGTCAATCGCAATGAGGCCGGCGGATCGAATGGCGACGCGACGGGTGTGTATGTCGGCATCGAGCACAGTCTGTCCAAACGCACGCGGCTTTACGCGAGCTATGCACGCATCAACAACCGGGGCAATAGCCGGTACGCATTGGCGTTCGACATGGTGCCCTTGCCCGGCGAGAACACCAGCGCCGTAGCGCTGGGCATCAGCCACGCCTTCTGACGGGAGACGCTCATGAACGATCGATCGCACCACCCTGCCCTGCGTCTTCGTCACACGGTGAAGGCGTGTCTCACCGCGCTCGTGGCAACGGCGGCAAGCGTGGCAAGTGTTGCAGTGTTGGCAGCACCGGCGGATAAGCCGAATATCCTCATGATTCTCGCGGATGATCTTGGCTACTCCGACATCGGCGCCTTTGGCAGCGAGATCCGCACACCGAACCTCGACGCCCTGATCGCGTCGGGTCGCATCCTCACGAATTTTCATGTGGCGCCGAGTTGCTCCCCCACGCGGGCCATGTTGTTGTCAGGGGCCGACCATCATCAGTCAGGCCTCGGGACAATGGCCGAGACGCTACAGATCTATCAGATCGGGCAGCCCGGTTACGAGGGCTATCTCAACGAGCGCTCCTTCTCGATTGCCAGTCTATTGCGCGATGGCGGCTATCACACCTACATGGTCGGCAAATGGCATCTCGGCCTGACACCGGGCCAAAGCCCACAGGCGCGCGGCTTCGAGTCGTCGTTCGTTCTGCTGCAGGGCGGGGCTGCACACTTTGGCCCCACGCCGGGAAAGATCACGTCTGCCGATCTGGCTTCGTATCGCGAGAATGGCAAGATCGTTGCGTTGCCGCCGAACTTCTATTCGAGTCGCGGCTATACCGACAAGCTGATCGACTACATTGACCGAAACCGTGGCGATGGCAAACCGTTCTTCGCCTACGCTGCATACACAGCCCCACACTGGCCGCTACAGGCGCCGGACGACCGTATCGACAACTATCGCGGACGCTACGACGCCGGCTATGACGCGATCAGGGATGAGCGAATCGCTCGTCAAAAACAACTGGGACTGTTGCCACCCGATTTCCGTCCGGCCGCCCTACTGCCGTCGTCGCCCGTGAATCCTCGCTGGGATCAACTCTCGCCGGAGCAGAAGAAAACGGAAGCCCGCAAGATGGAGGTCTATGCGGCGATGGTTGAGAGTCTCGACGCCAACATCGGCCGGCTCATTGACCACCTCAAGGCGATCGGCGCGTATGAAAGCACGTTCATCTTCTTTGCCTCGGACAACGGCCCGTCTGGCGAGAAGGTCGACATGTTCTATCCAGACGGTCCAAACAACGATAACCGTTACGAGAACCTTGGCCGTCGCCGCTCCAATATCGCGCTCGGCACCCGTTGGGCGGAAGTCAGTGCCACACCGTTCCGCCTGTTCAAGGGATATCCATCTGAGGGCGGCATCAGCGTGCCGGCCATTGTTCGGATGCCCCATCAGTCGAATGGGCAGGCAAAGGCGTCTCAACTGGCGACGGTACTCGATCTCGCCCCGACGTTCCTTCAATTGGCCGGACTGCAACGACCGGGCGATCGATATCGGGGCGAGGCCGTCAATCCCATGACGGGGACCTCACTCGTCCCATTGCTCACTGGCAAGACGCAACGTCATCTCGCGGATGGCACCATGCTCGGCGAGGAATTCGCCGGAAACCGATACGTTCGCGACGACCGCTGGAAACTACTTTCAGTGCATCTCAAGCGCGGTCCGCAACCGGTCGCGGAGCCACCCGATTGGAAGCTCTACGACATGTCCGAAGATCGCGGCGAAACGACCGACGTCGCCGCAGAACATCCGGATATTGTTGCGCGTCTGAAGCAAGGCTGGCTCGATTACGCGCGGCGCGTCGGCGTTGTGCTCGCACCGGGTGCGAGCGAATGAGGTGGGCACGGTGCAGCAGGTGGGTCGTGTGGGTCATGTGGGGAGTGGTCATGGTTGGGCTGGGCGGGTCAATCGGTTGGGCGGTGTCGTCCCGGCACACATCGGCGTTCTCTGCACAGGCGCAACCGCCCGTCGCAAAGACGTCGGCTTACATTGGCGACGGCAAGCGCGGCCCCAAGAACATGGCGTGGATTCCAGAGCAGTCCTTCCTGATGGGAACCGACAATCGTCTGGCGCAGCGCAACGAACGTCCCGCCCATGAAGTGAAGACAAGCGGCTTCTGGATGGATGTGCACGATGTCACCAATGCGGAGTTCGCTCGTTTCGTAGACGCGACAGGGTATGTCACGACGGCGGAACGCAAACCGCGCTGGGAAGATCTGCGCGCACAACTTCCGCCGGGCACACGTGCGCCATCGCCCGAGGTGCTCGTGCCGGGGGCAATGGTGTTCGTCGGCACCGATGCCATGGTGTCGCTGCAGGACTACTCCGCATGGTGGCGATTCGTGCCAGGGGCGAGTTGGCGACATCCGCAGGGCCCGGGCAGCACCCTCATCGGCAAAGCCAATCATCCGGTGGTGCAGGTTTCCTATGCAGACGCTCAGGCATACGCGGCTTGGGCGGGTAAGCGTCTACCGACTGAAGCGCAATGGGAGGTGGCGGCGCGAGGCGGCCTCACGCAAGCCGATTACGCTTGGGGAGAAGCGAAGCATCCGGAGGGCCGAACAATGGCCAACGTGTGGGACGACGCCGCGCGGCCGTTCCCGGTGATCGAGTCGCCGAAGATTCGCGTCGGCACCAGTCCGGTTGGACAATTCGCGCCCAACGGCTATGGTCTCTACGACATGGCGGGCAACGTCTGGCAATGGGTCGCCGACTGGTACCGTGCGGACTATTTCGCGCTACAGGCGACGACGCGGAGCCGCGTTACCGACCCGACGGGCCCGTCCGCGAGCTTCGACCCCGGCGATGGCGAAACGCCTGTCGATGCACCGAAACGCGTGACGCGCGGTGGATCGTTCCTTTGCAGCGATACCTATTGCAGCGGCTATCGCACCAGCGCAAGACGCGGCACCGACCCGCTCAATCCCATGTCTCACATCGGCTTTCGCCTCGTGATGACGCCCACGGACTGGCATGCGAAGGTCAGCGATGGGTCTGATACGGCACCGTCCTGAATATTTCCTCGAGCCATTGCGTGAAAATCCGCACACGCGGCGATAGCTGACGATTGTGTGGATACAGCACTGACACAGGCATCGGCGGCGGCGGAAATGCCGGCAACACCACCTTCAGCCGTGCATCGGCGAGTTCCGCTTCGATGCGGTAACGGGGCACCTGAATCAGGCCGCCCCCCGCAATGGCAGACCCCGTATACAAATCGGCCCCGGTCACTGAAATCGTCGAGCGCATTTTCACCTCGACCTCGCTGCCATTGAGCATGAAGCTGGGCGGGATCGGCTTTCCGGTCGCACTCGAGACATAGTCCACGACGAAGTGCCGTGCCAGGTCTTCGAGGTTTGACGGTTCTCCGAACTGCGCCAGATAGCCGGGGCTGGCGACGGTGACTTGCTCCATTGACGCGAGTCTGCGCCCGATCAAGGGCGAATCCCGTAGCGTGCCCGCCCGCAGCACGCAGTCCACACCTTCTCGCACCAGATCAACCAGACGGTCGTCTTCGCCGAGATGCAGGCGAAGGTCCGGATAGCGCGAGAGGAACGCGGGCAACTCAGGTACGACGAAGTGCCGCGCCAGGGTGCCCTGCAGGTTGACCGTCAGGAGCCCCTTCGGCATCGCGTTGCGAAACGTGCCCTCCGCTTCCTCGATATCCGCAAGCAGACGCACGCACCGGTGGTAGTACGCCTCGCCGTCGTGCGTCAGGCGCACCTGTCGCGTGGTGCGTTCGAGCAAGCGCGCGCCAAGGCGTAACTCCATCCGTTTGATCAGATTGGTGATTGTCGCGCGCGGTATGTTGAGGTCGTCTGCGGCTTGCGAAAAGCTGCTGCGCTCGGCCGTGCGGACAAAGGCCTGCATTTCCTGAAATCGATCCATGAGGGCGTTCGGCCTGAGGGGCTGATAGTTGAAGTAAATGGAATAGTGATGGGTTCAGACGGCTAATTATCTTCCATATGAAATCGATCACTATCCTACTCACATTCAGCCCCCTTAGGAGAAGTGACATGTCTACATCAACGAATGCCGGCGTCGCCCTGGTGACCGGCGCGTCCCGTGGCATTGGCGCCACCATTGCCCGCCGCCTTGCCCGTGACGGGTTTTCGGTTGCGGTCAACTATGCCTCCAGTTCGGCGGAAGCAGACAAGCTGGTTGCCGAGTTGATGCAGGCGGGCGGCAAGGCTATCGCCGTGCGGGCCGACGTGTCGAAGGCCGATGACGTGCGTCGCATGTACGAGGCAGTCGAGGCACAGCTTGGCAAGATCGACGTGATCGTCAACAACGCGGGCGTCCTGAAGACGATTCCGCTTGCCCAGACCACCGACGAGGTGTTCGCGCAGACGTTTGCCATCAACGTCGGTGGCGTATTCAACATGTTGCGTGAAGCCGCAACGCGGCTGAACGATGGTGGCCGGATCATCAACCTGTCGAGCACCACGCTCGCGCTGAACCTGCCGGGATACTCGGTCTACAACGGCACCAAAGCGGCGGTAGAGGCTTTTTCGCGTGTGCTCTCGAAGGAACTGCGCGGTCGGCGCATCACGGTGAACTGCGTAGCGCCGGGGCCGGTGGCAACCGACCTGTTCCTGAATGGCAAGACAGAGGAGCAGATCGCCCAGTTCTCCAAGATGCCACCGCTCGAGCGCCTCGGCCAACCAGAAGACATCGCGAACGTCGTCGCGTTCCTCGCGGGACCTGACGGCGCATGGGTCAACGGCCAGGTGTTACGTGCCAATGGCGGCATCGCCTGATTCACTGCCCCCCTTGGCGATGGAAACCCCGCGCAAAAAAGGATTGGCGCAGTGGCACCGGCGCCTCGGGACTTTGGCCCTCGCCCTGCTCACCGCGCTGGGGGCCGCCTCATGCGGCGCAAAGCGTGAGTTTGACGCCGAACAGAACATGACGATGACACCTTCGATTACGTATTTGCATCTGCTAAAAAATACGCCGTTTTTTACTGCACTTTCAACGGCGCAACTGCAGTGGGTAATCGACCATTCGCGGGAGTGGGCGGCAGACAAGGGCGCAGTGATTGCAAAGTGCGACAGCGCGAACAGGTCTGACGTGGACTACTGGATTCTGCTCGACGGCGCTTGGCAACTTCAGCACGACGACCGCACGTTCGCCAGTGGTCACGCCGATTCAGGTAAATGGTTCAGTGCTGCCGAGTCGAATGGCCAGCAATGCGTACTGATGGCGACCGAACATAGCTATGTGATGCGTATCAGGCGGGCAGAAATGCAGGCGATGCTCGATGACGGGTTTGCGTTCCAACCGCATATGGAAAGCGGTGCGCAGTACTACCAGTCGATTTTTGGACGCGGCACGGCGGTGCTCGCGCCGTCATCCCAAGGAGGTAATCATCCCCGGTCTCTCGGGCGGTAGTGCAGGTTTGGGTTGCCCATTTCGGATATCAAATACGGAGTTTTTATGTCATACACAATTCTGGTTACCGGCGCGTCGTCGGGCTTTGGTCTGATGACGGCTCGCGCGCTGGCGCAAGCCGGCCATACGGTCTACGCATCGATGCGGGAAACGCAGGGGCGCAACGCGCCGCGAGTCTCGGAGATCGCACAGTGGTCAAAAGAGCAGTCGGTCGATTTGCGCACGGTCGAGCTGGACGTGCAGTCCGACTCGTCGGTGGCCGCCGCCATCGGGTCGATTCTCAAGGATGGCAACGGGCTCGATGTGATCGTCCACAACGCGGGCCATATGGTGTTCGGCCCGGCAGAAGCATTCACCCCTGAACAGATGATCCAGCAGTACGACGTCAACGTGCTCGGCGCACAGCGTGTCAATCGGGCTGCGCTGCCATCTCTGCGCAAGGCCGGCCGCGGTCTGCTTGTATGGGTCGGATCGTCGTCCACCCGCGGCGGAACGCCACCGTTTCTCGCACCGTATTTCGCCGCGAAGGCGGCGATGGACGCGCTGGCAGTGTCCTATTCGACCGAACTCGCACGCTGGGGTATCGAGACCACGATCATGGTGCCCGGCGCATTCACCAAGGGCACCAATCATTTCGCTCACTCAGGCAAGCCCGCAGACGTCGCTGTGGCAGCCGAGTATGAGAATGGTCCGTATGCCGGCGTCACTGGTCAGGCGCTTGAGGGACTGGCGGGGCTTGAGCCGGCGGATGCCGATCCGACGGAGGTCGCGCGCCAGATCGTCAACGTGGTGAACCTTCCGTTCGGCAAGCGGCCGTTCCGCGTGCACGTCGATCCGTCGCAGGATGGTGCGGAAGTGGTCAATGCCGTGGCGGATCGGATGCGGCGCGAGATGTATTACGCGATCGGACTGGAAGATCTGCTGTCGCCGAGGATCAACGGTTGAGCGTTGCCCTCCCCGTCGCCGCTCGACGCAAACGCGCAGACATCGACGACGGGCCAACCCCAGCATTAGCGGAAGAAGCGCTTGACGCGATGGCCGGATGGGGTTGGTCACGAGAACGCGGTTGAGCTGGCAATTTGATCGTGCCGAAGCCCGGGATCAACGTCGCATTGTTTCAAGTAACGCGCAGCATTTCGATGAGTGCGCGCAGGCCACTGGTGACGTGTCGTCGACTCGGATAGTAGAGACACAGACCGGGCATGACCGGGCACCAATCGGTCAGCACGCGCTCAAGGCGCCCGTCACGCAATGCTTGCTCTGCGAGGTGGTCCGGCACAAAGCTGATGCCGATGCCGTCGAGCGCAGCGCTCACCATGAGTGGCTGATGATTCAGCGTGAGCGGGCCATTAACGTTCACTGTTTCCACAATGCCCTTGCGTTCGAACTCCCATCGGTAGATGGCTCCGCTATCGAACCGAAAGCGAATGCAGTCGTGTCGATAAAGATCTTGCGGGACTTTGGGGCGGCCGCGCGATGCGAAATAGGACGGAGACCCCAGGACCGCAAACCGTACCGGACCAGACACCTGGACGGCGACCATATCTTGCGGCACCGCTTCGGTCAGTCGGATTCCGGCATCGAAACCGCCGGCGACGATGTCGCTGAGCTTTCCGTCCGTCACGATATCGAGATGAATTTTCGGATGCTCGCGCAGAAAACGCGCGAGCACCGGCTTCAGCACCATATCGATGGCCCCTTCACTCGCGTTGATACGCAAAGTGCCGCTTGGCTCGTCGCGCAGCCCTTCTACGGTCTGCATCGCTTCTGCGACCGACGAAATCGCTGGGCCGAGTTTGTCGGCGAGGCGCGCGCCAGCGTCTGTCAGCGACACACTGCGCGTGGTGCGATTGAACAAACGAACACCTAGCCGTTGCTCAAGGCTCTTGACCGAGTGGCTGACAGCCGAAGGCGTGATGTCGAGTTCGACCGACGCCGCACGAAAACTGAGGTGAGTCGCCACCGCCAAGAACACGTTGAGTGAAAAGACGTCAGTGCTTCTCAATTGATGAACAGCACTCATGTTTGTATCAAGATTGGAGAGATTGTAATGATAGTGCGCTTTTCTTAGACTGAGTTGGGTTTTCAAACGCGACAAAAACGCTACGAATTTCCGAAGCTGGAGAAGCGTTGTGGTGTCTGCCTGAGTCGACGTAATGACCTATCACCGCAGTTCAGGTTGAACGAGGAGCAAGCCATGAAGATGAAGGCAGTCGTGATGACGGGGGCCAATCGGCCGTGGGAAGTCTGGGAAGTTCCGGTCCCGAAGGCAGAGCCCGGCGAAGTATTGGTCAAGGTCCACGCATCGGGCATGTGCTACACCGATGTGTGGGCAACGCAGGGCTACGGTGGTGACATTTACCCGCAGACACCGGGTCACGAAGTGGTTGGCGAGATTGTGGAAGTGGGCGCGGGGGTACACACGCGACGAGTCGGTGACCGAATTGGCACGACTTGGGTGCAGTCCGCATGCGGCCGTTGTCCGTATTGCCGGGAGAATCGCCCTTTGTCTGGGCAAACTGCGATGAATTGCGACGCGCCGCGCACGACCGGCTTCGCGTCGCAAGGCGGACATGCGGAATACATCGCTGTGGCTGCGGAAGGGACGGTGCTGTTGCCGGACGCGCTGACATACGTGGATGCTGCGCCCATGATGTGCGCTGGCTACACGACGTGGAGCGGTCTTAGAGACGCCGCGCCGCAACCTCACGAAAAGGTGGCGGTACTCGGCATCGGTGGCCTGGGGCACGTGGCCCTTCAATTGTCTCGTGCGTGCGGATTCGAGACCATTGCTATCACGCATTCGGCAGACAAGCATGCGTTGGCGACGCAACTGGGGGCACACCACGTTGTCGCCAATGGTGCCGAGCTTCGTGATATCGGTGGTGCGGATGTACTGCTGGTGACCACCAACGAGTTTGGCTCGGCTGAGGAAGCAATGACGGGTTTGAGAATTGACGGTCGCGTTGTGCTTTGCGGGCTGGACTTTAGCCGACCGTTTTCTATCTCGTCAGCGGGCAAGCCGTTCCACATGATGCGCCAGCGAGTCGTTGGCTCCACGCATGGGGGTTTGCGATATTTGGGCGAGGTACTTAATCTCGCGTCGGATGGAAAAGTGAAGCCCATCGTCGAGACGTTCTCGCTTGACCAAGCGACCGAGGCTTATGACCGTCTCGCCGCGGGAAAGATGCGCTTTCGAGGCGTATTCACGCCCTCGGTTTAAGCGTGGCGACATTGACGTGCTCCGCCGTGGTGGCGGGGCACGCGAATTTCGACCTGGTAGTTGCCGGGCTGGCTCGGGCGTCCGCAGCGCTCATCCTTCTGCGAGCGAGATACAGCTCGCCCATGGTAAGCGCCTTGCTCACATAAAGAACGGCCGGCAATCGACCGCAGCGCCGTCTCACGCTGCGCACTCTACGCGGCGGACGTGACCTTCGCGTCGAACCTTCAGTGATACCGAGAGCGGCGATCTGTTCGTCTGCCACGACATGTTGCCGACTGGCCCTCGACCGCCTCAGCGTGATTGCCGAATGCACGCGTCGCACGGGCCTGATGACGAGGAGTCGCCGGAAGGTAAATACCGACATTGGCGGCCATGAATCCACATGCCGCGCACGGCGGCACGCCCCCTGCTCGACGTGACCGGCATGCGTGTCGAGCGGCTGATCAGTATCAGCGACTAAGATTGCATTGCTGAAGGAATCGGATTGACCGGTAGTACCGAGGGCGTCTTGTTGACATCCGATCTGCTCGAAAGCCTGCCGCGTGCGCACTTTCGCCAGCTATGGGAATCGATCAGCTGGCCCGGCTCTTGGGACACCAATCCGTGCCGTGGGCGTGGGTGGTCGAGTTCAAGCGCGTCGATAGCGCTCAGGCGGCATGACGCTAGTCCCAACTTCCTGTGTCAATACGACGGCGAGCCAGATTCAGCCCCCAATCGAGCGCCACAACAGACTCCTTCGGCACGTCGAATTCCACAGTGCGACGCTGCCGGTCCACCACTTCGCCGTCCGCCTTAATGACGATGGAAACATTAAATCCGTTAGGGTGCTCGGATTGCTTCGCTCGCTCGATCAAAACGCTGATTGCATGCCCTTCGTAGTCAACTGCGTACATACCGATCTCCTTTCCAAGTCCTCTAGTATGGCGCTTCGACGGGGTTAAGGGGGCGTGATGCTAATCCCGATCCAACAAACGATCAATCGCAGCCCTAGCGTCGTCGAGCATGCTTTGGCTCATGTGAGCACCAAAGCCATTGGACGACGTGGTCTTGTAGCCGAACGGCAGCAATCGCTCAATGGCCTCCGCTCCGGGCATGACCGCCCACCCGGCCAAGTCAAAAAGAAGCCCTCGGCATTGCGAGGGCTGTAATCCGGTTCGCCGGGGGGCAATCAGTGGCTAATGGAAACTTCAAGCTACGCCCCATTTTGAACGCCATGACTAAGGAATACCCGTGCGGATCAATATCAAACGACCGCTTTACCGAATGAACGAAGCACCGAAAGAGATTCTGCGGGCCACCGCGAGAGATTGGGAATTGAGCAAATGAATATCGAAGCCCTGAATAGCAACAGCCGCGCGCTCTGCGCAGGTCCAAATTAGCGAGAGGCGGCAATGGTGCGCTTTGTGACGATTGCAAAATTCTGCGAGTTGACTGGCTACACGGCGGTAGCCGTGTACACATGAAGGTGCAAGGGGATTTGGCCGGAAGGCTCGGTCTGGAAATACGAACCTGGCACGAAGAAGACCATGATGGACATGGAAGGATATGAGCGATGGCTAGAAAAGGGGATGGGGGCGAAATCGTTTCCGGCTCCCGCAATGAAGTCACCTTCCATTACCAAGGGCAGCGGTGCCGCGAGCGAATCAAAGCAAAGCCCTGTCCTGCCAATACTCGCAAGATAACGCAGTTCCTCGCCGCGATCCTTCATGCGATCGAGAAAGGCGAGTTCGACTACGCCAAGTCATTTCCAGAATCAAAACGAGCAGCGCGATACGCCGAACGCCCCGGCGACGTTCTCACTGTCGAGTCGTATTTCGAGCCGTGGCTTCGACGCAAGAAAGCAGAAATAAAAGCATCGACGCATAAGGGATATGACCTCATCGTAGACAACTGGGTCATCCCAAAATTCGACAAGCTACCCCTATCTGACTTGAGGCGTGCTCTTATCCGCGACCGGTTGGCGACTATCGACGAAGCACGCGAGACCAAGGTGTCCAGCAAGCGTATCGCGAACATCCAAAGCTGCATGCGATCTACCCTCGGCGATGCCGCGGGTGACGAGATCATCGCGCAACCCACTCGCCGGCTACACCTACGCCCGCGCTGAACGCCCGAAGGAAACCGGCGATGACGAAATTGATCCGCTGTCCCCGACGACAAACAATCAGAATCGACGCAAAAACCCCGCTCCGCCTTATTCAGCGAGCGTTTGCGAGTTTTTGCGGGAAGAAGTGAGACCTACGAAACCGATGCCAAAACGGGGAGTTGGTGCGAGGAAGGGGA
>JARLJF010000043.1 GCA_031291335.1 Pandoraea sp.
GCCCCTCGCGGGGCCTTTTTTTCGCCTGATGACTGCGGGCGTTACTGTTTCACCGGCCGCTTCAACAGCTTGCGCTGCAACGTGCGGCGATGCATGTTCAGCGCGCGAGCGGTGGCCGAGATATTGCCGTTGTGTTCGGCCAGCACGCGTTGAATGTGTTCCCACTCGAGGCGCGCAACCGACAGCGGCGACGGGTTTTCGAAGGCCTCGTCCGCCTGCGTTTCGCTGGCATCGCTGCGCAGCGATGCGAGGATGGTGTCCGCATTGGCCGGCTTGGCCAGATAGTTGTCGGCACCGTCCTTGACGGCCTGCACGGCCGTTGCAATGCTCGCGTAACCCGTGAGCACCAACATGCGGGCCTTCGGCTGCAACGCGCGCAGCGGCGCGATCAGCGGCAGGCCCGAGTCATGACCCAGATGCAGGTCGACCGAGATCAGATCGAACTGACGCGTGCGCGCCGCGAGCAGCGCAGCAGCGCTGTCGGCGGCGATCTGCACGTCGTAACCGCGACGCGTCAACGCGCGGGCCAGCGTTTCGGCGAAGACGACGTCGTCGTCGATAAGAAGGAAATGCGAGGCGTTCATGTCTGACTCCGCGAGCCGAAGAAGAAGGTGGCCATCGGCAGGCGCAGCTCGGCGCGCGTGCCTTGCGGCGTGTTTGGGGTGAGGATGATGTCGCCGCCGAGACGCTGCGCGCTGGCGAACGCCAGATACAGCCCCATGCCGTGCCCGCCGTGCGTACTCATGACGGGAGAATTCCCCAGCCGGGTACGCAACTCGGCGGTCATGCCGGGACCTTCGTCACAGACGGTGAAGCGGACATCGTCTTGCGTGATGCTCACGTCGAGCGTGACCGCCGACGGGCTGAAATAGGCCGCGTTATCCAGCAGAATGGTCAGAATCTGGCCGACCTGCACCGTGTCCTCGATGCGTGCGGTCAACTGCGGCGGCACGCGTAGCTGGAACTTTACCTGCGGATGGCGCAAGCGCCACTGCGTCGTGAACGCGGGCAGCCACTCGGCCAATGCCTGACGCACGGGCGCTGCCGCACGCGTTTGCACGTGACCGATCGCGCTCTTGCACAACGCGATCTGCTGCTCGAGCGTTTGAAGATCCGGCTCGAACGGTTTCAGCGCGGCATTGCCCAGACTCTCGCTGCGAAGTTCGCCGACGACCACGGCCATCGTCGAGAGCGGCGTGCCGAGTTCGTGCGCTACGCTGGCAGCCTGCGCGCCGAGCGCGGCCATCCGTTCGTCGCGCAACAGGCGCTGTTCCGCGCGGGCGAGTTGCGCATCGCGGGCACGCAGCGCGCGCGACATCCGTGAGACGAACCATGCGATCACGAGCACGCTGACCACGAAGTTGACCCACATGCCTGCCAGATGCAGGCGCAGTAGATTGCCCGGGTCGGCCAGATCGAGCGGCACGTACTGGAAGTTCAGCGCGCCATAGGCGACCAGCGAGAGCAGCGCCAACTGCGAGGCGTTGCGCCACGGCAGTACGGCGGCGGCGATCGCCAGACCCGGCAGGAAGAGCGAGACGAAGGGGTTGGTCGCGCCGCCCGAGAAGAACAGCAGCGATGTGAGCGCGGCCAGATCGACGAGCAACTGGCCCATCAGATCGAGATCGGTGTGACGCTTGGCGCGCTCGATGCCGCGTCGCGCGCGCACCCAGGTCAGCACGTTGAACAGCACTTCGAGCGCGACGATGGTGAGCATCGGCTCGAGCGGCAAACGCACGCCAAGCCAGAGTTGCGCGACACCGATCGTCGCCAATTGGCCGACGATGGCCAGACAGCGCAGCCAGAAAAGCTGGACGACGTTGGTTCGCTCGATAGGGAAATGAGTCATCCGGCAAGTGTACCAAGTCCGGGTCACGGGCCATCTCGCGTCGCCGGGCGCTGCGACACTCTGCCGCACGCCGCGGACGGCTTGCATGACACTGCCCGCACGCGCGTATGTCTGGGCGCGACTACAATGAACGTTCACGTCTCGCGCGGCAGGGTGTCGCGCAACGTCTCATGCGATACAGGGCGGATGCGTGTCCGTCGACAACGAAAAGGAGTTTGCATGAAGCACAAGCTTTGGGTGGCTGCCGCGCTGAGTCTCGGTATGGCTTCGGCCTATGCACAGGTGGATGTCTCCGACGCGTGGGCGCGCGGTACCGTTCCCGGCCAGACCGCGACGGGCGTCTTCATGACCTTGCAGGCGCATCAGGCGACCACGCTCGTGGGCGTGAGCACCCCCGCCGCCGCGAATGCCGAAGTGCATGAAATGAAGCTAGAAGGCACGCTCATGAAAATGCGCGCCCTGCCGAACGGTCTCCCGCTGCCGGCCAACCAGCCGGTGCAGCTCAAGCCGGGCAGCTATCACATCATGCTCACGGACTTGAAGGCAGCGCTCAAGAAGGGCGACACTGTGCCGGTGACGTTGCGTTTCGAGTCTGCCGATCACAAGAAGTCTGAGCAGCAGGTTCAGGTGCCGGTGCGCGATCTGACGGCAGGCGCACCTGCTGCGGGTGGCGGCATGGCTGGCATGGCGCACGGCGCACACAGTCAGTAACGGTTAGCGGCGGCGAGTGGCGGTCAGTCGTGGCGGGTGGCGGCGGGTAGTGGCCGCGCGCGACTGATCGTGGCCAGCCAGCCTCAGCCAGCCTCAGCCGGGATCGGCGGCGGTGCCGTCGATCGCCACACCGGCGGCGGAGAGTGCTGCACGAAGACAGTTCGGGCACAGGCAGGCGCCGGTACCGAGCCGGGCCGAGGCGGGCAGGTTGGGCCAGTCGAGGCACCAGCAGTGCACTTGCCCGGTGCCGTCCGCGGGCGACAGCGCACCGCACGACACCATAGCCCCGCACCGGGGGCAGCATGACGGATCCGGCGGATCAAATGCACCGAACGCGCCGCTGGTCGGCGTCGGATCCCGCTTGGGATCTGTCCCGTCAGCCATCTTTCCGGCTCTGTTTGTCATCCATTACCACGACGTGAGAGACGCCAACACTGTTTCGCGACGGCCCTGCCGGGGTGTTCGGCGGTGCGAGTTGCGCAACTGCAACAGGGCGCACGCTGTCATTGGCCGGCCACATGCGGGCGGTCGCGGCGCCCAAATCGGGGGGCGAAGGGCGATGAGGTAAAAATCGGCCACTCACGGGCGTCCATGAATAAGTGAAAGGGGTGATACGCACGTGCGATTCTGTGCCGCTGAGCGGGCGAAAATCGCCGCTTTTGCGGTTGCCGTCCGGCATGTGAGGAAGGGTAGCCATAGGCATTTGCCGATGCAAGTCCCAGACCCTTCCGAAACCCGTCGAAGCCCCGCACGCAAAGGCTTCTTGGTTGTACAATGCGCCGTGTTTCTGGTCCACCTGCGAAAACCTTCCCGCCATGTCCGATCCGCAACTGTCTTCCATCGACGACATCGCACCCGCTCTCAAGGCCGAAGTGCTGGCTGAGGCGATGCCGTATATCCGCAAGTACCACGGCAAGACCGTGGTGATTAAATACGGCGGCAACGCAATGACTGAAGAGCGTCTGAAGCGCGGTTTCGCGCGCGACGTCATTCTGCTCAAGCTTGTCGGCATCAACCCGGTGGTGGTGCACGGGGGCGGCCCGCAAATCGATCACGCGCTCAAGAAGATCGGCAAGCAGGGCACGTTCATCCAGGGCATGCGCGTGACCGATGAAGAGACGATGGAAGTGGTCGAGTGGGTGCTCGGCGGCGAAGTCCAGCAGGACATCGTCATGCTGATCAACCAGTACGGCGGTCAGGCGGTGGGTCTCACCGGCAAGGACGGTGGTCTCATCAACGCTCGCAAGATGCTGATGCCCGATCGCGAGCATGCCGGTCAGTTCCTCGACATCGGTTTCGTCGGTGAGGTCGACTCGATCAACCCGGCCGTGGTGCGCGCGCTTCAGGACGACGCTTTCATTCCCGTGATCTCGCCGATCGGCGTGGGTGAAGACGGTCAGGCGTACAACATCAACGCCGACCTCGTGGCGGGCAAGCTTGCCACGGTGCTGGGCGCCGAGAAGCTCGTGATGATGACCAACATCCCGGGCGTGATGGACCGCGAAGGCAATCTGCTGACCGACCTGTCGGCGCGCGAGATTGACGAACTGTTCGCAGACGGCACGATCTCGGGCGGCATGCTGCCGAAGATCTCGTCGGCACTCGACGCCGCGAAGAGCGGTGTGAAATCGGTGCACATCGTTGACGGCCGCATCGAGCACTCGGTGTTGCTCGAGATTCTGACGGAGCAGCCGTTCGGTACGATGATCCGCTCGCACTGAGCGCGACGTCATGCGGGCCATCGATGGCAACATCGCGACCCGCAAGTCTCAAGGGCGGACCCTGCGGGGTCCGCTTTGCATTTGTGCGATCCGTCTTGCCGGCGGATCGATGATTCGACCTATCGATAGTCCGACAGACCGACTCACGAGACCTCATGCCCACATCTGCCTTTTTCTCCTGGAGTGGCGGCAAGGATTCCTGCCTTGCTCTGCATCACGCCCTGTCGTGCGACACGAGCGGCGAACCGCACTACGACGTGCGGCGGCTGCTGGCGATGTTCGACGAAACCGGTGACAGTTCGCGCTCGCACGGCCTGCCGCGCGAACTGATGCAGGCGCAGGCAGACGCGCTCGGCATCACGCTCGACATCGGACAAGCCGACTGGCGCGGGTACGAAGCGGCCTTCGTTGCGCGTCTTCAGGCGTTGCGTGCCGTCGGTATTACGCACGGCCTGTTCGGCGACATCGATTTGCAGCCGCATCGCGATTGGGAAGAGAAGGTGTGTGCCGCGGCGGGCATGACAGCGGTACTGCCGTTGTGGCAGCGGGAGCGTTTGACGCTTGCCCATGAATTCATCTCGCTCGGTTATCGCGCGGTGATCGTGTGTGTGGACGGACGTCACCTCGGGCCGGAATTTGTCGGCCGAGAATACGACGCGTCGCTGCTGGCCGATCTTCCGCCGGGTGTCGACGCCTGCGGTGAGAACGGCGAATTCCATACGTTCGCCTACGATGGTCCGCGCTTCACGCAGCCGGTGACGTGGTGCATCGAGCGTGTCGAAACGATTCACGGTCCTAAGGAATATGGCGGTACGCCGTACCACCGTGCGCATATCGTCGCCGCGCACAATTCGTACGACTCGCACAACTGACTCACCGCCGAGCCGTCAGCCGGGCGCGGTCAGTTGACGCAACTCGTCGAGCAGCTTGGCGGCGGGGCTCGGCAAGATGCCCTGGCGGCGGCGAAACGCCGTCAGCGTGCGTGTGGCGCGCACGGTCGCGATCGGTAACGTATCCATCACCTGTGCCCGCGCTTCGACGTCATACATCGGCTCGGGCATCCAGGTCAGAAAGCCACATCGCGCGACCATGCTCTTGAGCACTGGCACGGAGCGCGTTTCCACGACGATATTCGGCAGCCCAAGCCCATGGGCGGCGAACACGCCCTGCATGTGCGCATACGGCGCCGTGCCGCGTGGCGGAATCGCCCAGCGTTCCCCGAGCGTGTCGGCCAACGCAAGGGTCTTGCGACGGCGCAGCGGATGGTCGCAAGCGGCCACCACATAGCTATCGTCCTCCCAATGGCAGTCGGTGATGGCGACGATGTCCTCGGTATCGGGGGCGACGGTCGAGAGCGCCAGATCGATCTCATGCCGCATCAGTCCCTGAGCGAGCCGATCCCAGACCCCTTCAATAATCTCCACGCGCAGATTCGGCCAGCGATTGAGCACGCGGTCGACGGCGAGCGGCAGTACGTGACTCGCGATCGCCCCGACCGCCCCGACCTTGATCGTGCCTTTGGCCAGACCGCGCAGCGCATCGATTTCTTCGCGTGCATGGTCGGCTTCGCGCTCCAGCAACATCGCGTGCGGCAGCAGGGCCTGCCCGAACGCCGTCAATTCCATCCCCTTGCTGTGACGCTCGAACAGCGGCGCGCCCAGATCGGTTTCGAGCCGTTTGATGGTGCGGCTCAACGCGGGCTGGGTGAGGTGCAGTTCGGTGGCGGCCCGTCCGAGACTGCCGGTCGCGACGATGGTCGTAAAGGCGCGCAGTTGCTGGAGATTGAGGCTCATGCCGGGAGAAAAAACTCCAGAGGAAGGAATGACGCCGATCGCAATGATGGCGACGTGAGGCGACGCCGGAAAGTCATGCAAAAGCGTAATGACTTCGGCACGCAAAAGCAATTCCGGTGCATATATCGGCTGCCTATACTCCTCCCATCGCTCGCCCCGTGTGGCCCGAGCCAACACAAGAACCACGCCGTCACGCTTGCGCGTCGATGGCGGTACGAGACAACCGTATCCATGAAAGACAGCCGAGAACTTCGCGCCGGCCAAAGTGCCGGCACGCCCCAAGCCCTGAGCGTTCGTGAGGTGGTCATCGATCTGATGCGCCGCCACGGCATGACCAAGGTGTTCGCCAACCCCGGCTCGACCGAGTTGCCGTTATTCCGCGACTTCCCGCCCGACTTCGAGTACGTGCTGGGCTTGCAGGAAGCGGTGGTCGTCGGCATGGCCGATGGCTATGCACAGGCGACCGGCAACGCCGCGTTCATCAATCTGCATTCGGCCGCTGGTGTCGGCAACGCGATGGGCAACATCTTCACGGCGTACAAGAATCAGACGCCGCTCATCGTGACCGCCGGTCAGCAGGCGCGCTCGATTCTGCCGTTCGATCCGTTCCTTGCCTCCGTGCGTGCGACCGAGTTGCCGCAGCCTTACGTCAAGTTCAGTCTGGAGCCGGCGCGCGCCGAAGACGTGCCGCTCGCCCTCGCTCGTGCGTATCACATTGCCATGCAGGAGCCGAAGGGGCCCGTCTTCGTCTCCATTCCGGTCGACGACTGGGATCGTCCGGCCGAGGCGCTGCCGCCGCGTCAGGTGAGTACGCGTGTGCAGCCCGATCCGGTGGCGCTGGCGCAATTGGGGGCGGCGCTCGACGCTTGTGCGCGTCCGGCGTTTGTCGTCGGCTCGTCCATCGACCGTGCAGGGGCGTTCGACGCCGTGGTCGCACTGGCTGAACGCCATAACGCTCGCGTCTTCACGGCACCAATGTGCGCGCGATGCGCGTTCCCGGAAGATCACCGTCTGTTCGCGGGCTTCCTGCCACCGATGCGCGAGAAGATCGTCGGCTTGCTCGGCGGTCACGATCTGATTCTCGTGATTGGCGCGCCGGCGTTCACGTATCACGTGGAAGGTGCGGGACCGCATGTCCCCGAGGGTGCGTCGTTATTCCAGTTGATCGAAGACCCGGGCGTGGCAGCGTGGACGCCCGTCGGCGCTTCCGTGGTCGGGAACGTGCGACTGGGCGTCGAAGCGTTGATGACGCGTGACCTCCCGGGTGAGCGCGCACTGCCGCCGGCACGCGCAGTGCCACCGACAGCGACGCCGAACGCACCGGGCGAACGCATGACAACTGCCTTCGCGCTGCAAACGCTTGCCGAAGTGCGCGACGTGCACGACATCGTTGTCGAAGAAGCGCCGAGTGCGCGCTCGGTCATGCAGCAATACCTGCCCTTCACGCAGCCGGGCACGTTCTACACGATGAACAGCGGCGGC
>JARLJF010000044.1 GCA_031291335.1 Pandoraea sp.
TGCGCATTCGGTGGGATGAAGTTCCCGATGGTGATGCAATGGGGCGACGCGCGTCAATGGGGCTGGCGGCGCGTCGCTTGACCGGCGATCAGTGACGTCGGCGTCCGAGATGAAGCATGCGCTCGCGCACTTCTTCTTCGGAGCGCCATTGCTCGGCCGGTTTGACCAGATCGCTGCGGCTGATGATGCCGATGAGCTTGCGCGACGAAGCATCGCTCACGACAGGCAGGCGTTCCAGTTGATGGGCGGCGAAGCGTGCCGACACGATCCGTCCCGTCTCTGAGGCCAGTGCGACGAGCGGCGGATTGACACCATACAAGTCGCCCAGAGTTTGCAGTCCTTGTGCCTGAGCGCGCGTGAGCGTGGGCCGGTCGACCATGCCGAGCACGGCATGCGATGCGTCGACCACCGGGTAGGCGCGATGACGCTGGCCCGCACCGAAAGCTTCTTTCGTCGCATCGTCGATCGACATGATGTCGTTGAGCGATACCGGCTCACGTGTCATCAACTCGCCGACGTGCAGGCGTTCCAGTGGATCGACCCCATATTCGCGATGGATATGGCGGCCGCGTCGCGCGATCTTTTCCGTCATGATCGAGCGCGGCATGATCCAGATCGTGACGCCATACGACACACCGCAGGTGAGTAGCAGCGGCAGCAGCGCATTCACATCGTGCGTGAGGCCGAGTGCAAAGACGATGGCGGTCAGCGGCGCGCCGAGAACGCCCGCGAGGGTAGCGGCCATGCACACGAGCGCCCACAGCGTGACGTCGCCGCCGGGCAGCACCGGCGCGAGCAGCGTGCCGAGTCCCGCCCCGATCATGAGCAGCGGAGCGAGTACGCCCCCCGACGTGCACGAGCCCAGCGCAATCGCCCAGATAATCGCCTTGACGAGCAGCAGCGCCACTGCGGCGTGCATCGTGAAGTGCCCGGCGAGCAGATCGGCGATGACGTCATAGCCCACGCCCAGCGCGCGCGGCTGGAAGTAGCCGCCAATGCCGACAGCCAGACCGCCGATGGCGGGCCACCACATCCAGTGCACCGGCAGTTTGTGGAAGCCGTCTTCGATGGCATAGAGCGCACGCGACATGCCGGCGGACAGGATGCCTGCGCACACCCCTGCGATCAGGCACGAGAACAGGGCGATGGGGGCGACGTCCGGCGTCGTCATGGGGAAGAGGGGGCCGGCTTCGAGCATCAGCGGCCGGGCAAAGCCTGCGACGGCACACGCCACGATCACCGGCAGCAGGCTACGCGGACGCCATTCGAAGAGCAGCAGTTCCACTGCGAGCAGCACGGCCGCGACCGGTGTGCCGAACACGGCCGTCATACCCGCGGCCGCCCCTGCGACGAGCAGCGTCTTGCGCTCGGCGGCGCTCAGATGGAAATACTGGGCGATGAGCGAGCCGATGGCGCCCCCCGTCATGATGATCGGCCCCTCGGCCCCGAACGGACCGCCGCTACCAATGACGATGCCTGACGACAGGGGTTTGAGGACAGCGACACGCGGCGACATCTTGCTCTTGCCGAACAGAATCGCCTCGATGGCCTCCGGAATGCCGTGGCCGCGAATCTTGTCGCTGCCGAAGCGTGCCATCACCCCGACGATCAGCCCGCCGATGACCGGCAGCACGATGACCACCGCCCCCAGCGTGTGATTGGCGGGCGAGCGCGGCGCGAACGATAGCGTCTGATAGAAGAAGAGGTTGGTGAACCCCTGAATCAGATGCAACAGCAGCCACGCAGCGGGAACGCCACAAAAGCCGATGACGGCGGCCAGCGCAAGAAGTCGCGGCAGGCCCGGCGCGCGCGTGAAGTCGCGTGCCTGCGCGGGAGCGGCCATGATCGGGGGAGGCGAAGCGGTATGGGGAGCGGAAGCCATGACAGTGCCGTGATTACAGATGAACGCCACGAATGTGGAAGATGTCGGCGAAGGTGCTCAACTCGTTGCGATGTTGGGCGGCGAGATTGGCGAGACAGGCGTCGCCTGCTGCCGACAGATGTACTTCCACGACGCGCCGGTCGCTTTCGTTCTGACGCCGCGTGACGAGCCCGGCTTTCTCGCAGCGGGCGACGAGCGCCACCACGCTGTGATGCACAGCCTGCAGGCGCTCAGCCAATTCACTGATGGACGCCCAATCGCGCCCCGGTATACCTTTCACATGCAGCAGCAATAGATACTGCTGGGGCGTGATGCCGCCCTCGCGCGCTGCGGTCTCGCTGAAATTGAGGAAGCGACGCAGGCGATAGCGGAATTCCGAAAGCGCTTCGAAGTCGCTCTTGGTCAGCGCGTCGGCGGTGATCGGTGAACCGGATGAGGTGGGCGCAGACATAGGTCGGGTGGGCGATGAATGCCGGAGGGGCCGAAAGCCGAAAAATATATCACAACACGATATATTCGGTGGCCTTAGGGATACCCGGGATGACAAATGAGGCCGGCTACGTGCAGAATCGCGAAAAAACGAGACTCAGCAGTTGACTGGAACTCGATCCCCGCCGAGATGCTGGAATGTGGTTGCCGTGTGTTGGTGACGAGCGTCAATCGAGCGGGCCGACCTCTGACAGGGAGGAGACATGGCTTCCACGGTCCGACGCCGCTGGCGTACGGGTACGTTGCTGTTGCTATCGGTGGCACTCGGCTCCACAGTTGCCGCCTATCACTACGCCACTGGCTTCGAGCTGGGTGGCGGTGTCTTTGAGCAGATCGGCTTCGGACGTCAGGGCACGTCGTCCGGATCGGTCGCGCATGCGCGCGGTTCGCCGTCGTCTTGTCCGGGGAGCGATTGCCGTGACGAGTCGACGTCTCAGGCGCATTGAATCCGTCTTGATGCCGCACCCCGTTGCAGGGTGCGGCTCTCCGACTTAGAACACGTGACGCAGGCCAATGGTCATGGCGTTCTGGGGCGCGTCGCGACCCGGTGCGCCGCCCGTGATGCCCGGGTTATACATATTCCAGGCCCTTAGGTTGGCGAAGTACGAGTA
Organism: Pandoraea sp.; assembly: GCA_031291335.1. GTDB lineage: Bacteria > Pseudomonadota > Gammaproteobacteria > Burkholderiales > Burkholderiaceae > Pandoraea. The sequence continues at coordinate 2,983 of JARLJF010000044.1, forward strand.
GATGTCGGTGCGCTTGGACAGGAAGTAATCCACGCCGACGTTGAACTGAAGCAAACGTCCCGTCGCTGGCGCGCCGACGAACGAGTAGCGCGAATGCAGCACCGCGCCGATCAGCTCGAGGTTGGGGAGTACCCAATAGTTCACGCCGACGTCGAACACGTTCGTTGCGTTGTTGTTCGAACCGGCGGCGGCAAATGCACCGCTGCTAGCGGCGCTAGTGAACGTCGTGGCAAGCGGTGCGGCGGTACCGCCGAAGCGTGCGAGCGGTTGCAGCGTGCGCGACCACGACGCATAGATGCGTGCTTTGTCCCATTTGTAGCTCGTGCCGACCATCCACGTGCGGATGCACACGTCGCCTGCCTGCCCGAACGCCGGATCGCAGCCCGCACCGGAACTCGCACCCACGTCGCTCGACGTGTTCGTGGCCGCCGTGCCGGTACCCAGCCGTGATTGCCAGTAACCGAAGCCAACGCCAAACCCGCCGTATTTGTAGTTCGCGCCAAAGCCGAGCGACTGGCCCGTCGCCATTGAGCCAGCGGTGCCGCCGAACCCATAGGTGACGTTGGCCGTCAGGCCGCGATAGTCGGGCGAGTCGTAACGGATCGAGTTGTTGGAGCGGTTGCCACCAACACGGTCGAGGTTGTTATCGTGCACGCCATTGATGAAGACGCCGAAGTTATAGACGCTCGAATACCAGGTGGCGATCTCGTCGATGTAATCCTTGCGGCGGCCGATCTGCACCGTACCGTAGGGGCTTGAAAGGCCGACGACCGACGTGCGGCCCAGGGGCAGCCCGCCTTGTCCGGCGGTGCCGTTGGCGACGGAAAAGCCGCCTTCGAGGATGAACAGCGCTTTCATGCCGCCGCCGAGATCTTCCGTCCCCTTCATTCCCCAGCGTGATTGCTGAAGGTCGCCGCTATCCACGCTGAAGCGGCTGCCCGTGGCCGTGCCGCTCGGGCCTGCCACCTTGCTCACGTACGTCACCCCACTGTCGATCAGGCCGTAAAGCGTGACGTTCGATTGTGCGCGAGCTGACGTGCTGAACACCGACAGCGCTGCGACCCCCATCCCCATTGCGGCCACGCGTGCGATTGGCCAAACCTGCTGCTTCATATCCCCCCTCCAGGTGTGTGTTGAATGATTTTTTAACGAATGTCTTATTGATTAAAACAA
>JARLJF010000045.1 GCA_031291335.1 Pandoraea sp.
GCCCGACGTCTCGGCCACATGGACCTGCCCGGCCGTCAGCGAGACGGTGCGGCGCCAGACATTCGCCGCCAGCCAGCGCGGCGCTGTCGTGAGCAGAATCTCGCCTCGTTCGATATGGAGCACCGTGCCAGTGCTCACATAGGTATAAAACGATTGCCCGCGTGCCAGCGCGAGGTGCGACGGGAGCCGGGCAGGCGAGCCGCTTTCGGCGTTGGCAGGCAAGGCGACGCGCGGCGGCAGGGGCATCGGCCAGTCAGCGCGCCTAGCGTCGCCGATGTCTCGTGCCAGCATCGAATCGGAGGAAAAGAGAGGCAACTGGGGCTTTGCCATGAGGGGCTCCGGGGGCGTTGAACAGATGGGTACAGCGTATCGGTCGCACGACACTGCCGGTAGACACACAGTTGCCCCGTTTCGCCCGTAACAGAGGGGCTTTCGGCAATCTGTTACGATGCCGATTCAACGAATCTGTATCTGTTATGGTCGGGCGCGATGCCCGATCATCTGCGCATGGACGCCGTCACCCCCACTCTCACCGCTCCGGACACCCCGCCGCTCAGCGCGGATGCTCTGCAAACCGCTGCTGCTGCCACCTCGGCACAGGCGGCTTCAGGGGAGCGCATGCCGCTGTATCGCCAGCTTGCCGACCACTATCGTCATGCCATCGAGGCGGGCACGCTCGCGCCGGGTGACCGCATGCCGAGTGTGCGCACGTTGATGGAGCGACATCAGGTCAGTCTGTCGACGGCCTTGCAGACGTGTCGTCATCTGGAGGCACAGGGGGTTCTGGAGGCGCGCCCGCGTTCGGGATACTTCGTGCGCACGCCCGCTCGGGCGAGCCTCGTGCCGGTGGCCGAGCCGCGTCCGTGGGTGCCGGACCTGAAGCAATACGTGGGCATCAACCAGCGCGTGTCATCGATCCTCGCGAGAGGGCTTCAGGCCGACGCCAAGGTCAATCTCGCGGTCGCCCACGGTTCGGCGTCGCTCTACCCGGTCAACGAACTGCGGCAAGCCACCATCCGGGCGTTGCGCGACAATCCGTTGCTCTACGGCACCCCGCCGCCCGGCGGTGGCGACCCGCGTTTTCGTGCCGCGATTGCCCGGCGGGCGCTCGAAGCGCGCATGAACATCAATCCCGAGGAGATCGTCGTCACGCACGGCTGCATCGAGGCGATCAACCTCGCGCTACGTGCGGTTGCTTCTGCGGGGGACGTGGTCGCCGTCGAATCGCCGACGTACTACGCCCTGCTGCAAACGCTGGAGAGCATGGGCATGCGGGCGCTCGAAATTCCTACGAGTCCGCAGACGGGGATCTCGCTCGAGGCGCTCCAACTGGCGAGCGAGACCTACGACAACATCAAGGCGGTGATCGTCGTGCCGCATTTCCAGAATCCGCTCGGATCGGTGATGCCTGACGCGCACAAGGCGCAGCTCGTGAAGTGGGCGGAGTCGCGCGGCATCGCCATCATCGAAGACGATACCTACTCGGCGCTTGGCGACGACGGCAATATTGCCGCCGCCATCCGCTCGTGGGACACGACTGGCAATGTGATTCATTGCGCGTCGCTGCACAAGACGATGGCGCCGGGCATGCGGCTCGGCTGGATCGCGGGCGGCAAGTGGCAGGGGCGTGTGGAGATGCTGAAGTACGCGCAGACGCGTCCGAACGAAGCGCTCGCACAGATTGCGATGGGCGAGTTCATGGATTCCCCGCGCTACGATCGTCACCTGCGCCACTTGCGCGCACAGCTACGCGAGCACCGCGCAGCGATGGCCGAGGCGATTGCCACCCATTTCCCGGCGGGCACCCGTCTGACGTTGCCTGCTGGTGGACTGAGTCTTTGGGTGGAAATGCCCGGTGGCGTCAGCTCGGAGCGACTGTTCGATGCGGCGCTTGCGAAGGGGATTCGCGTTGCGCCGGGCAGTCTCTTCTCGAATTCGTCGCGCTACGACCACTTCCTGCGCATCAACGGCGGACAGCCATTCACGCGGGACGTCGAGAAAGCGGTGCGCACACTGGCGACGGAAGTCTTGCGCTTGCTCGATACGACGAATTGATCGGCGGGGGCACGAGGCCCCTTCCATGGTTTCGCCGGGTGCTCAGAACTCCGGATACATCCGTCCCGGGTTGAAAATGCCTGCCGGATCGAACACCGACTTCAGATTCCGATGAATGCGCATGAGCGGTGCGGGCAGGGGCGTGAAGACGCCAACACCCGGCTCGCCATAGCGGAACAGCGTGGCATGGCCGCCATCTTGCCGGGCCGCGGAGCGTACGATCTGCGCGTCGGCATCGGTAATCCACCAGCGCTGGGCGCCGCCCCACTCGATGAGTTGCTTGCCCGGCAAACGGTGCGGCTCCGCGGTCGACGGCACGGCCAGCCGCCACAGTGCCTGCCCCGGTCCCGCATCGGCGAAGAAGTTGTCGGTCTGCTCGCGGATCGCGTGCCAGAATTTGGCCGCGTGAATGGCATCGACCAACTCACCGCCCATCTTCACGCGTGCCGCCTTGATTGCCGCCGATGCCCCCGCAAGACGAATCACCAGCAGGTCATTGCGCCACGCACTGCCCGTGATCGGCAGCGGCTGTCCGCCCCATTCGTTGAGCTTGCGCACGGCGTCGATGGCATTCATTTCGAATTGCAGCGTCAGCTCGGCGAACGGTTGCGGCAACACCTTGAGTGACACTTCGAGAACGAGGCCCAGCGTGCCGAGCGACCCCGCGAGCATGCGCGAGACGTCGTAGCCGGCGACGTTCTTCATTACCTGACCGCCGAAGTTCAGCACGTGAGCGCGCCCGTCCATCAACTTGGCGCCGAGGACAAAGTCGCGCACTGCGCCGACGGCACTGCGGCGCGGCCCGGCGAGCCCGGCGGCCACCGCGCCGCCGATCGTCGCGCCCGGACCGAAGTAGGGTGGCTCGAACGGCAGCAACTGATTGCGTTCGGCGAGTGCGGTTTCGATGTCGGCCAGCGGCGTGCCGCAGCGGGCGGTGATGACAAGCTCTGCCGGGTCGTAGGCCACGATGCCGCTGTAGGCGCGCGTGTCGAGCACCTCGCCCACGCGTTGCTGACCGTACCAGGCCTTGGTGCCGCCGCCGCGAAGCTGAAGCGGTGCACGGCGTGCCGTGGCGTGTTCGATGACGGCGCGGAAGTTCTCGAGAGTATCGTTCGTGTCGGTCATCAGCTCGGTTCGGGCGGCGGTGGCATGTCGGATTGATAGGGGCCCAGTTCGCTGCCGCAGTGTTTGCAGTAGGTCGCGTCGGGATCGTGCCCTTCGGTATGGCATTGCTTGCAGGTGCGCGTGGTGACGGTCTTCGAGCGCATGGCCAAATGTATTTCTGCACCCATGATGCCGGTGGGAATGGCAATCACGCTGTAGCCGAGCAGCATCACGAAACCGGTGATCGCTTTGCCCAGCCCGGTCACGGGCACTACGTCGCCATAACCGGTGGTCGTGAGCGTGACGATGGCCCAATAGATGCCGACGGGAATGCTCGTGAAGCCGTGCTCCGGACCCTCGATGATATGCATCAGCGTGCCGAAGATCACCACGATGATCGAGATGAACCCGAGAAACACGAGGATCTTGCGGCGCGCGTTGTAGAGCGCAATGCTCAGCACCCCGGCTTCGTTCACATAAGCCGTGAGCTTCAGAATCCGGAACGCGCGCATCAGGCGCAGCAGACGCACGTCGATCAGCCCATGCAGCTCGGGCACGAGAATCGCGAGATAGGTCGGCAGAATCGAGAGCAGGTCGATGATGCCGTAGAACGACAACGCGTAACGCAACGGTCGATGCGCACTCAGCAGCCGCGCGATGTACTCGGCGGTAAAGAGCAGTGTGAAGAACCACTCGAGGATCGCCATCGGCAGCGACGCCGTGGCCTGCACGGCGGGCACACTCGACATGACCACCGTAATCACCGACAGCACGATGGCGATGAGCAGCGCGATGTCGAACAGCCGCCCTTCGCGCGTGTCCGCCTCGAAGATGATGATGTAGAGCCGCTGCCGCCAATCATGCGGCATCCAATCTGACAGCGGGCGCATGTCAGAACCTCGGCAGGTCGGGATGGGGGAGCAGGCCGCCGCGCACGTGCAGCTTGCCGTATTCGGCGCAACGCGCTCGCGTGGGGATGCCCTTGTCCGGATTGAGCAGCCCGACCGGATCGAACGCGCGTTTCACGCCGAAGAAGGCGTCGCGCTCCTCTGCCGAGAATTGCACGCACATCGAGTTGATCTTTTCGATGCCCACGCCGTGTTCGCCCGTAATCGTGCCGCCAAGTTCGACGCACGCTTCGAGAATGTCGCAACCGAACGCTTCGGCGCGATGCCACTCGTCGAGGTCGTTGCCGTTGAAAAGAATGAGCGGATGCATGTTGCCGTCTCCCGCGTGAAAGACGTTAATACAACGCAAACCGTATTGTTGTTCCAGACCTTTGATGCGTTTGAGTAACGTCCCAATCGCTCGGCGAGGAATCGTACCATCCATGCAGTAATAGTCGGGCGAAATGCGTCCGGCCGCGGGGAAGGCGTTCTTGCGTCCCGACCAGAAGCGCAGCCGCTCTTCTTCACTGCGCGAGATCTGCAGCCGCGTCGCCCCCGAGGTGCGCAACACGTGCGAGATGCGCATGACTTCTTCGGCGACTTCTTCCGGCGTGCCGTCCGATTCGCACAGCAGAATCGCGGCGGCGTCGAGATCGTAACCGGCGTGAACGAACTCTTCGACGGCCTGCGTGGCCGGCTTGTCCATCATCTCCAGTCCGGCCGGGATGATGCCGGCGGCGATAATCGCCGCCACGGCATTGCCGCCGGTCTCGACGTCGTCGAAGCTTGCCATGATGACCTGCGCCGTCTGTGCCTTGGGCACCAGCTTGACGGTGATCTCTGTCACCACGCCGAACATGCCTTCACTGCCGATGAAAACCGACAGCAGGTCCAGGCCGGGAGCATCGGGGCCTAGCGAGCCGAATTCGATGGCCTCACCCGACATCGTGATGGCACGCACGCGCAGCACGTTGTGCACGGTCAGCCCGTATTTCAGGCAGTGCACGCCGCCGGAATTCTCAGCGACGTTGCCGCCGATGGTGCAGGCGATCTGCGACGACGGATCGGGCGCGTAATAAAGCCCGTACGGCGCGGCGGCTTCGGAGATCGCCAGATTGCGAACGCCTGGCTGCACGGTTGCGGTTCGCGCATACGGATCGATCTCGACAATCTTCTTGAACTTGGCGAGCGAGAGCACCAGACCATCGGAGATGGGCATCGCACCGCCGGACAGGCTTGTGCCTGCGCCACGCGGCACCACCGGAATGCCCAACTGATGGCAGGCCTGCAAGATGCGCTGGACCTGCGATTCGGACTCGGGCAGCACGACGGCGAGCGGCACGCGGCGATACGCGGCGAGGCCATCGCACTCGTAAGGCGTGGTGTCTTCGCGACGATGCAGAATGCAATTCGGCGGCAGGATCTGGCCGAGCGCGTCGAGCAACTGACGCTGACGCGCTTCGAGGGCGTCAGCGTTATCAGGCGCGGCGCCCGACTGGAGCGGGCCGGATTGACCTTGCGGGGTGACGGGCGCGTTCATGCGGCGCTCAGCCCGCCGAGCGCAACCGGAAAATCTTGCCCGGATTGAGCAGATTGTGCGGATCGAGCGAGGTTTTGATCGCACGCATGACATCGATGGCACCTTCGCCATGCTCGGTCACGAGGAAGCCCATCTTGTGCAGCCCCACGCCGTGTTCGCCCGTGCAGGTGCCGCCCATGCGGATCGCGCGCTCGACGATGCGCTGGTTGAGCCGCTCGGCCTCTTCGAGTTCTTCGGGCTTGGCCGGATCGATCAGGATCGCCACATGGAAATTGCCGTCGCCCACGTGACCCACGATCGGGCACGGCAGCGTCGATGCCTTCAGGTCTTCTTCGGTCTCGCTCACGCACTCGGCCAGACGCGAGATCGGCACGCACACGTCCGTCGTCACCGCGCGGCAGCCCGGCTTGAGCTGGAGCATGGCGAAGTACGCGCTGTGACGTGCGCCCCACAGACGGTTGCGGTCTTCGGTACGCGTCGCCCATTCAAAGCCGGTGCCACCGTTTTCCTTGGCCAGTTCCTCAACGGTTTCGGCTTGTTCCTTCACGCCGGCTTCGCTGCCGTGGAATTCGAAGAACAGCGTTTGCGTCTCGGGCAGTTCCATCTTCGAATGCTTGTTGATGGCGCGCACGGCCAGTGCATCGACGAACTCGACGCGGGCCACCGGCACACCCAACTGGATCGTCTGGATCACGCAGTTCACCGCATCCGTCATGCTCGGGAACGCGCAGATCGCGGCGGACACGGCTTCGGGCTGCGGATACAGACGCACCGTTGCCTCGGTGATGATGCCCAGCGTGCCTTCGCTGCCGACGAACAGGCGCGTGAGGTCATAGCCGGCCGAAGACTTGCGCGCGCGCGTGCCCGTGTGGATCACGCGTCCGTCGGCGAGCACGACCGTCAGCGCCAGCACGTTCTCGCGCATGGTGCCGTAACGCACGGCATTTGTGCCGGACGCGCGCGTGGCGCACATGCCGCCAATGCTGGCGTCGGCGCCCGGATCGATCGGGAAGAACAAGCCGGTGTCGCGCAGGGCTTCGTTGAGCGCCTTGCGCGAGATGCCCGGCTGCGTGGTGACGGTCAGGTCTTCCGCGTTGATCGACACGACCTGATTCATCTCCGAGAGGTCGAGCGACAGACCGCCCTCGACCGCAAGCAGGTGGCCTTCGAGCGACGAGCCCGCGCCGTACGGAATGATGGGAACGTCGTATTTGCCACAGAGTTTGACGATCTGCGAGACTTCATCGGTGCTGTGCGCGAACGCGACGGCATCCGGCAGCATGGGGTCGAACGGAGACTCATCTCGGCCGTGATGCTCGCGGAGCGCCTCCTTGGTGCTCACGCGCTCGCCCAGCAGGGCTTGCAACTCGGTGAGCAGGGCGTCCGGAAACGGACGCTTGGCGGCGAACGGCAGGTGGGGGTGATTCACGGCTTTCTCCTTCGGGTCTCCGGGCGGCCAGCGCCAGCAGGCGATGACAGGCTCCATATCGGGTGTGGGGTCTCGGGCTCGTACCGCAAACGTCCGGACGCTCAATGATCCGGTGGGCACGCACCCTGACACCTCATGAGCGGGGATTTTACGCCGTGACGGCGTTTTTCCCCACCCTTTGCGTCATATCATACGGACTTGCCGCCAAGGAGCGCCATCGGAATTGCCCGAAAATTGGGCAACGAGGGCGGGGGCGGCCAATTTCAATCAGAGAAGGCAAGTCATCCGGCGGCCCGACTTGGGCGCTGGCGGGCAAGATATGCCGCAAGGGGTAGGTGTCAGAAGATGGGTAATCGTTTGAGCAAGATCGTCACGCGCACGGGTGACGGTGGCAAGACCGGCCTCGGGGACGGCGCGCGCGTGGACAAATTCAGCCTGCGTATCGTCGCCATCGGCGAGATCGACGAGACCAATTCACACATCGGCGTGTTGCTGTGCGAAGACCTGCCGGCGGATGTGCGCGCCTTGCTGCTCGACATTCAGCACGATCTGTTCGATCTTGGCGGGGAACTGAGCATGCCGCGTCACACGTTGCTCGGCGACGCCCAAGTGGCCAAGCTCGACGACTGGCTGGCGCACTACAACGCGGATCTGTCGCGTCTGAAGGAATTCATTCTGCCGGGCGGCACTCGCGCGGCGGCGCTGGCACATGTGGTGCGGACCGTCTCCCGACGGGCGGAGCGCGCCATGGTGGCGCTTGGCGCCGAAGAGACGGTGGCCCCCGCGCCGCGTCAGTACATCAACCGCTTGTCCGATCTGATGTTCGTGCTTGCCCGCGTGTTGAACCGTGCGGGCGGCGGCACCGACGTGCTGTGGCAGCGCGACCGGGCCGAGGGCGGGGCGCAGTAACATCGTTGCTGGCCCTCGCAGGCCATCGCCGGTCGTCACTGCGGCCCCCGCCGCTCAGGCAAGACGGGCGGCTCAGGGCCGCCCTCGACATCAGTTGCCTGCGCCGCGAGCCAGACGGCGTGCACGCACGGCGTCCGCCAGTGTGTCGAGCACCTTCAGGCTGTCTTCCCAGTCGATGCATGCATCGGTAATGCTCTGACCGTAGGTCAGCGGCTTGCCCGGTACATGATCCTGACGGCCGGCCACGAGGTGCGATTCGACCATCACACCGATGATTCGGTCGTCGCCACCGGCGATCTGACGGGCGATGTCCTCGCACACCGGGATCTGGTTCTCGTGTTTCTTCTGGCTGTTGGCGTGCGATGCGTCGATCATCACGCGCGCAGCCAGACCCGACTTGGCGATGTCGTCGCAAGCGGTCTGCACGCTGGCGGCGTCGTAGTTCGGCGTTTTGCCGCCGCGCAAGATCAGGTGGCAGTCCTCGTTGCCTGACGTCGACACGATGGCCGAGTGGCCACCCTTGGTCACCGACAGGAAATGGTGCGGCTGCGACGCGGCCTTGATGGCGTCGACAGCGATCTTCACGTTGCCGTCCGTGCCGTTCTTGAAGCCGACCGGGCACGACAGGCCCGACGCCAGTTCGCGGTGCACCTGCGATTCGGTGGTGCGAGCGCCGATGGCGCCCCACGACACGAGATCGGCGATGTACTGCGGGCTAATCATGTCGAGGTACTCCGTACCGGCGGGCAGCCCCATTTCGTTGATCTGGGCGAGCAGTTCGCGCGCGAGACGCAGGCCGTCATTGATCTTGAAGCTGTTGTCCATGTGCGGGTCGTTGATCAGACCCTTCCAGCCCACCGTCGTGCGCGGCTTCTCGAAGTACACGCGCATCACGATTTCGAGTTCACCCTTCAGGCGCTCGCGCTGTTCGACCAGACGGCCGGCGTATTCCAGTGCCGCTTTCGTGTCGTGGATCGAGCACGGCCCGATGATCACGACGAGACGATCTTCCATGCCGTGCAGCACGCGGTGAATAGCGCCGCGCGAGCGATGGATGAGGTCCGCGCTCTGTTCGGAGCAGGGGGATTCGCGAATCAGATGCGCCGGCGGCGTCAGTTCCTTGAGTTCACGAATACGGACATCATCGGTGTTATGGGGAGGCATGTTTTTTCTCCTGGGCAGTTCAGACTGCGGTTCGATGCTTGGGATGCGGGTCAAAAAAAAACCGCCAGACTCGCTGGCGGTTTTTCAGGATTCGTTTCGGTGCTTACTGCTGCAACTGCCCCTCTCCTTCCGCCAGCGGTGTGAGATTCGCAAAAAAGTAAAAGTAAAACTTATTGGCGGTCATGAGGGATGTCGTTGACATTGCATTGCAGGCGTTTGCCGTGCACAGAAACAACTTTATACGCTGAATCGTATGACGCTGCAACCGCGTGAGGCCGCTGAACGACAGGAAAACGCGCGGAAATCTCGCGTTTTGATGTCTGAATTTGCGTCATATATTCGTGATATTTTAAAATCACGCGAAAACGCCCGGTTTGACCCGGGCGCTTTGCTAAGCTTTACGCATTTTTTGCGGTGCGCCATCCGGCGAGTGACGTCGTGCGCGTCAGTCGACCTTATGCCTTCAACCCGTGCCGCCGACCGTCATGTTTTCCATGCGCAGTGTCGGCTGGCCGACGCCCACCGGCACGCTCTGGCCTTCCTTGCCGCATACGCCCACGCCCGAATCCAGCGACATGTCGTTGCCGATCATCGTCACGTCCTTGAGCGATTCCGGGCCGTTGCCGATCAGCGTCGCCCCCTTGACCGGGTACGTGATCTTGCCGTCTTCGATCATGTAAGCCTCGGACATCGAGAACACGAACTTGCCGTTGGTGATGTCGACCTGACCGCCGCCGAAGTTCACGGCATACAGGCCACGCTTGACCGACGCGATGATTTCCTCGGGGTCTTTGTCGCCGCCCAGCATGTACGTGTTGGTCATGCGGGGCATCGGCAACGCGGCATACGACTCGCGACGGCCGTTACCCGTAACCGGCATCTTCATCAGACGGGCGTTCAGGCTGTCCTGCATATAGCCGCGCAGAATGCCGTCTTCGATGAGCGTGGTGCACTGCGTTGCATTGCCTTCGTCGTCGATGTTCAGCGAGCCGCGACGGTTCGACAGCGTGCCGTCGTCGACCACCGTGACGCCCTTGGCGGCCACGCGCTCACCGAGGCGCCCCGAGAATGCTGAGGAACCCTTGCGGTTGAAGTCGCCTTCCAGCCCGTGGCCGACGGCTTCGTGCAGCAGCACGCCGGGCCAGCCCGGGCCGAGCACGACGGTCATCGCACCGGCCGGGGCCGGGCGGGCGTCGAGCTTGACGATGGCGCCGTCGACCGCTTCCTTGACGTACTTTTCGAGCAGGTCGTCCGTGAAATAGGCGTAGTCGAGACGTGCGCCGCCGCCGCTGTTACCGATTTCCCGGCGACCGTTCGATTCAACGATGACGGTGACCGACACGCGCACGAGCGGACGCACGTCGGCGGCGATCACGCCGTCGCTGCGTGCCACCAGCACGACATCGTACTCACCGGCCAGACCGGCCATGACTTGCTGCACGCGCGGATCGCGTGCCCGGGCGAGCTTTTCGATGCGCTCGAGCAACGCGACCTTGCCGTTCGCATCGAGCGAGGCCAGCGGGTCGGACGGCAGATAGAGCCCGTGACCGGTGGCGTTCGAGAGCTTGCTGCCGACTTTCACACGTCCGCGACCCGCCGTGGCGATGCTGCGCGTAGCGGCCGCCGCGTCCTTCAGTGCGATTTCGGAGATGTCGTCGGAATAGGCGAACGCGGTGCGATCCCCCACGATGGCGCGCACACCCACGCCCTGATCGATCGAGAACGAACCCGATTTGACGATGCCTTCTTCAAGGCTCCACGCTTCGCTGCGGGTGTACTGGAAGTACAGGTCGGCGTAATCCACGCGATGCGTGAAGATATCGCCGAGCGCGCGTTGGAGGTGGGTTTCGTCGAGGCCATACGGCGTGAGCAGCAGCTCGCGGGCCGTGGCCAGGTTCTGGATGCCGGTGTCGATGATTTTCATGCGGTGTCAGGCCAAGGAAATGTATTCGGTAGATGAGGGCGGGGCCGGGGAAATCAACCTTGCAGCACGCGATGCCGCCACGCGGGCAGGCTCTGGCGTACGCCGGCCAGCCGGGCCGGGTCGATGTCGCCGACGACTACGCCGGCCCCTTCCGCGTCTCGCTGGGCGACGATGTCGCCCCACGGGTCGATCAGCATGGAATGCCCCCAGGTGCGCCGCCCGTTTTCGTGATGGCCGCCCTGCGCGGACGCCAGCACGTAACACTGGTTCTCGACAGCCCGCGCGCGCAGCAGCAGTTCCCAGTGCGCGCGGCCCGTGGTGTAGGTAAAGGCGGCGGGTACGACCATGAGCGTACAGTCGCCCATGGCGCGGTACAACTCGGGAAAACGCAGGTCGTAGCAGACCGACAGGCCCACGCGGCCAAAGGGCGCTTCAAACGTGCGTACGGCATCGCCCGGGCGAATGGTCCGCGCTTCGTCGTAGGCTTCTTCCCCTTTGACGAAGTTGAACAGGTGAATCTTGTCGTAGCGCGCGGCCGGCGCGCCGTCGGGGCCGAAGACCAGCGTGGTGTTGAGCACGCGCTCGGGTTCCGGGGCCGCCAGCGGCAGCGTACCGCCAATCAGCCACACACCGTGGCGACGGGCCGTTTCGGCGAGAAAGTCCTGAATCGGCCCGTGTCCCGGGGTCTCGCGCAGGGCGAGCTTGTCGGTATCGCGCTGGCCCATGTAGCAGAAGTATTCGGGCAGCAGCACCAGTTGTGCGCCGGCATCGGCCGCTTCGGCGACCAGACGGCCGGCCTCGCGCAGGTTTCGTTCGACGTCGGGGACGCTTACCATTTGCGCGGCCGCGACGCGCACGGGGGCGTCAGTGGGCGCGTCGGCGGGGGCGGAGCCGGGGGCTACGGCGGCTGACTTCGTGTCGGGACTCGTCATGTAATGGCTGGATTCGGAGCGAATAACCGTGTCGGGCGTATCAAGCTTTTCAAACGTCTCGGAGGCATCCCGGTGCGGGCTCAGTTGCCGCGCATACCGTCCGGCGAGACGCTGTTTTGCGCCTCAGGCCGAGCGACCGGGGATGCGTCGATCTTACTCTTATTGCTGCTGGCCTGTCCGATGACGGGATTGTCCCAGGAGCCGGTCACGTGGTAGGTCGTCGAGAGGGTGCGCGAGAGCTGATCGCCCAGCGCCAATTGGGCGAAGAACGACCCGATGCCCAGTGCCGGATTGATGATGGCCCACGCGAGCGACGCCGACGCCGCATTGATCTTCGGCAGCACCAGCACGTTCAGGTCCTGCGTCTCGCGGGCGAGATCCGTATGACCGTCGATCTTGATCGTCGCGGTACTCGAGTTGATCGTCAGATCGTTGGTGTTTGCCACGCCGGCCTGCATGGTGGCATTTCCTTCAATGCTGTCGAACGGCAGACCGCTGCCGATCACGCTGTTGAAGTCGAACGTCAGGATCTTGGCAAGTGTCTGCACCGACAGAATGCCCAGCAGCTTGGCCAGTCCGGGGTCAGCCTTCAGAATCTGTCCGCGCTTGAGGTCGATCGCGACCTTGCCGCCGAGCGTGGGGTAATCGATGGCGTCGGGGCCGCCGCGCCAGCCGAAGCGCCCCGACACCGTGCCCGAACCGTCTTTGAGGGTCTTGGGCAGGCCCAGCCGATCGAGCAGACCGCCCGCATCCTTCACATCGAGATTGAAATCGAGCACCGTGCGGCGCGGCACGTCGTCGTTGTTAGCCGCCGCACCTGCGGCTGCGGCTGTTGCGGCGCGGCGTCGCGACGTGCGCCAGTTGCCCTTGACGTCGAGCGTGGCGGCGCTGTTGCTCAGCTCCAGCTTGGTGAGTTGCCAGACGGGCACACCGTCTTCGATGTCGTTATGCGCGTTCAACTGAAGGCGTCCCAGTGGCTTGTCGCGCAACACGAAGTCGTTCGCAACGACATCGATGGCCGGGAATTCATCGCTCGGCTCGTCGAGGACTTGCGTGAGCACATCGTTGCCGTGGTCTTCGCGCGGGATCACCAGTTTGGCCAGCCGTGCGCGGATGGCGCCCGACGGGTTCTTCGCGTCCGGCGCATGCCACTCGGCGAAGCCGGAGACGAGGTCGGAAGCCAGACTGACCTGCCAGTCGCGATCGCTGCGCTGCGCGCCTACGACCAGTTCCGGCCACTGACGCGACATCAGACGCACTTGCTTGGCATGCAGGGCGAGACGCGTGGGCAGGTACGGCGTGAGCGCGCCGAATTCGTCGCGCGCTGCGGCGGCCGTGGCGGCGGGAGCGGGTGGCGTGCCCTGGGTGCCTGGCGTCACGGCATCGCTGCTCATCGACGCGATCACACTGCGCCAGGCGTCCACGTCGAGCGTGTCGAACTGTGCGGCGGCCTGCACGCCTTCGCGTGGCGCCGGCACGGGCTGGTTGATGCCGATGCCGCCGCGCAGCACCTCGACGTGTCCGCCGTTACCCCCATTGCCGCCGCTGTGTTGCTGAACATAATTGCCCTGCACGCTGCCAATCGCGAACTCGAGCGTATCGATGCGACGGCCGCCCGGGTTCGCCTGCGGTCGCAGTGTGAAGCGCGCAGGCAGCGCCGTATCCGCGCTCTTGCCCAGCGGTGCGGGCAGGTTCACCGCCAGACCGGCGAGCGTCGATTGCACGGCCAGATCGGTCATGCCCTGACGTACCGTCACCGTGGCCGTGTAGGGCGTGCTGCCTGTCATGCGTTTGGCCAGTTGTGCGAGCGTGGCGTTCTCGCGATTCTCGCGCAGTCCTTGCGCGCTCATCGTGCCGTTGATGTTCAGCGTGATGGTGCCGTCGTCGCGACTGCCGCCTGACGCACGGACGTCGCCGCCCAGGAAGGTGCCGCGCAGATTATCGAGCGAGATGCCACGTTCGGTGAATGCGAGTTCGCCGTCCACCGCGCCGAAGGCCGGCAGACCGTTCATCAGCGTGACGTCGTTGCGCAGGAATCGCGCGCGTCCCGTGACCTTCGAGCGGTCGGTGTGCTCCAGCGGCATCGACAACTGCATGGCGAGTTGCGTGGTGCCGTTCGCGCGCGTTTCGTCAGTGAAGTCGCCGATCCAGTGCCCTACCGGGCTGCCGTTCAGGTACTTCACGAAGTCTGCGGCAGGGCCGCGCGCATCGCCCTTGAGCGTGAGTACGGAGTTGTCCTGCCCGATGTCGTTGATGTCGCCCAGCACCTGGGTGAGCGTCACGCCGAAGACCGAGCCGCTGTCGATGGCGATGTGCAGCTTGTCGGCATCGAAGCGAAGATTGCCGCGCACTTTCTCGAAGGCGGGCCAGACTTCGGTGTGACCGGGGCGCAGCGGCGACGGATTGAATGTGACGTCCACCAGCGGGATGTCGAGGCGGAATTTGCCGCCGCCCTTGGGGTACGGGAAGTCTTCCAGATCGCCCTGCACGGCGAACGGCGCGTTCTGCACGTTGCCTGCGAGCAGGGCGCGTTGCAGATAGTCACGCACGCTCGCGCCGATGTCCGTCGGCAGATAGCGCGGCACGGCATTGGCGTTCGCTCGCACGATGCTGCCTTTCAGATCGACGTTGCCGTTACCCTTGCCGCCGCTCTGCCAGGTGCCGTTGACGTCCCCCGTCAATTCGGCGTTTTGCAGATGCAAGGCGTCGACGCGTACCTGCACGCTTGCCGGTGCGTCGCGCTTGGTGGCGGAGTGCGAGACACGCCACGACGTGCGCGCAGTGAGCGCGTCGAGGTCGATACGCGGTTGATCGAAGCGCCCCGGGAAGTCGAGCGTGGCGTTCTTCGCGTCGAGCGTCAGGCTGCCACGCGACTGATCGGCGTTGATGTGTCCGCTCAGATTGGCGAAGCCGGGGCGTCCCGCATTGGGCGAGCCCGCCCGCGCCGGGGGATGCTGGCTCGGTGCGCTATCGACACCCAGCGCTTCAAAGTCGGCCACCACGCGATAGCGGTCGCGCTCGGGCGGCAGTTGCTTGATGCCCGGCAGGTCGCGCCAGTTGCTCGGACCGTGAGGCTTGGGAGCCTGATAGCTGATGTCGAAATTCGCCAGTCGCCCGCGCGGACGGAAGCTCGCGAGCGTGTCGCGCGTCTGCGCGTCGATGGGCAGTGACGGCACGAGAGCCATCGCGGCGCCGATGTCGAAGCGGGGGCCGGCCAGCGCCACATGCAGACCGCGCTCGTTGGTACCGGGGACGTACGTGCCGCGCAGATCGGGCACGTCGAGCGTCGGACGGCTCGACGCCTGCAACGTCAGATCACGTGCACGCAGGTTCCAGCCGGCATCGGCTTGCGGTCCTGCGCGCGTGACGTCGATCCGGCCTTGGGTGGCGTCGAAGGTGAGCGGCGGCAGGTTATCGGCCAACTGCACCGAGGTGTTCTCCCCGGCGGCGCGCAGTGTTGCTCCGGTGATCGCACCGCTATCGAAGTCGACCCACGCCCGGGCGGCCACACGACCGCGCGATTCCTTACCCGGCAGATCGACGTAGCGGGCCAGTTCGGTCAGGTCGAGCGTGCCGACATCGCCATAGATCTGCCCGCGCCAGCGCTTGACTTCGCCGGGGCGCGCGAACAGCGGATTGGTGAAGCGCGCACGAATGTCGAGCGGCGCGACGATGCCCGCCGGCGGCGTCGCTTGCATGCCGAAGCGATGCTCGAAGCCGCGATTGCGCAGCATGGCGTTGACGTGCGAGACGACGTCGGGCACATCGCGCGACGCGTCGTGCCAGCGCACCGTGCCGTTGCGAACGACGATGCGCGCCTGACGCATGAGCCAGTCGGCGCCCGTCGTGTCGGTCGTGCCATTGTTGCCGGTGACCGGCATGCCCGCGACGAGAATCGTGCCGTCGACAAGCCGCTCGACGGTGAGGTCCGGTTCGTACAGCGTGAGGTTCGACAGGCGCAAGTCGAAGTGGATCAGGCTCGTCCACGAGAGCACGGCGTCGAGGCGGTGCAGCGTCAGGCCGGGTTCGACGGGCGGCGGCGCGCCAGCGGGCGCATAACTCACGGCAGGTGGATTGCCGGCCGCGGCAGATGCTGATGCACTGGAGACGCTGGACGCGCCGGATGCCGCAGAGACCCCTGCCGGACGCGCGGGCGTGACCACTCGGGCAACCGTTGCTGCTTTGGGGGATGCGCTGGGCGTGGCGCGCATGATGCGCACGTCTTCAAGCGTCAGATAGGGATGCCAGCCGCGCCAGACCGCGTCGATGCGCCCGATGGTCACGGGCAGCCCGATGGCACGTGTGGCCGCCGCTTCGATCTGCGGGCGGTAATCCGAAACACGCGGGAGGATGACGTACCGGGTCGCGAGAACCACGGCACCCAGTCCGAAATAGCCGATGACGATGAGCGCCAGCAGCCATTCCAGGCCCAGGCGCAAGCCACGCGGCAGTGACGAGAACCAGGACCGGGTCGCAGTCGGCGAGGCAGGCGGCTTACGGTCGGTCATGCTGCGCGTCTACGAGGGAATGTGGTAGTTTCTGTGGCAAAGACTGTAACACAAGCCCAAGGCCCTCCGAAGGCCCGGCCGTAGGAGAAACAGACATGTGATCCGGCGTTTCATCGCGTTTGGGTAAGCATGCGAAAGTCTCTTCATTCTCATTGCTGACCGGAACCCCGCCAGTGAGTTCACCTGAAAACCCGATCGAAATCCCGTCCTACTCGCGCTATGCCGCGCGCATGCTGGCGAGCCGCCCTGCGCTCGCCGACGCATTGCCCGCGCTGGCGGAGCATCCTGTCGACGCGCGTTGGCTCGCCCGTCGCTTCGAAGCCATCACCGGCACCGTGCTCTCGCCGCCCGATCAGCCCTCAGGGGTGTCGGGCGTCGACGAGGCAGGGCTCGCGCGTGCGTTGCGCGTCTTGCGCATCGAGGCACTGTGCGCGGTCATGCAGCGCGATCTGGACGGTCGCGCCGAGTTGTCCGAAGTCACTGAAGCCATGACGGCCCTCGCCGAATTCGCCGTGCAGGCCGGCATTGCGGTGCTCTCTCGCGAACTGGAAGCCATTCACGGTGTGCCGCGCAACACCGAAGGCGAGCGTCAGACGCTCGGCGTGGTCGGCATGGGCAAGCTCGGCGGGCGCGAACTGAATGTCTCGTCCGACATCGATCTGATCTTCCTGTATGAAGACGATGGCGACACGTCGGCGCCGGACGATGCCGATCCGGCCGCAGCGAGCCGTCTGCGCCTGCTGTCGAACCACGAATTCTTCACCAAGCTCGGCCGCAAGCTGATCGGCCTGATTTCCGAACTCACGCCGGACGGCTATGTGTTCCGCGTGGACATGCGCCTGCGCCCCAATGGCGATTCGGGACCGCTCGTGTGCAGTCTGCCGATGCTCGAAGAGTATTTCTACGTGCAGGGCCGCGAGTGGGAGCGCTATGCGTGGATCAAGGGACGGCTCGTCTCCGAACTGGCCAGCGAGCCCGGCAAGCGCATCGAGCAGTTGCTGACTTCGCTGGTCCAGCCGTTCGTGTTCCGTCGCTATCTGGATTACGGCGTGATCGGCGCGATCCGGGCGCTGCACGAACAGATTCGTCACGAGGCGGAGCGCCGGGCGCGCGCCAAGCCTGCCCGCATCAACGACATCAAGCTCGGGCGCGGCGGCATTCGGGAAATCGAATTCTCGGCGCAGGTGTTTCAACTGATTCGGGGCGGGCAGGAGCCGGAACTGCGTGTGCGGCCCACACTTGCCGTGCTGGGCGTGGCCGCGCGACGCAACTGGCTCGCGCAGAACGTCGCCGAGGCGTTGGCCAACGCCTACGTCTTCCTGCGCAAGCTCGAACACCGCATTCAGTATCTGGACGATGCGCAGACGCATATTCTTCCCGGCCCGGGTGAGGATCGTCTCGCGGTCGCCCGTGCGATGGGCTTCCCCGATGAAACGAGTTTCATGACGGTGCTCGACGAGCATCGCGAATTTGTCGCTGCGCAGTTCGATGAGATCTTTGCGGACAAGGCGGGCGGTAACAGTCAGAAAGGCGGCAAGACGGGGGCGTCGGGGACGGGCGACTGTGAGTGTCCGCCCGAGCTGTGGAGCGAATGTCTGGCCGACGAGGCGCAGACGGGCGATCTCGGCAATCAACTCTCGCGCCTCGGCTTCAACGATGCCGAAGGGGCGCTCGACCGCTTGCGCGCGGTATGGACATCGTCACGCTACAAGGCGCTGGGCGAAGTCAGCCGGCGGCGCTTCGACCAACTCGTGCAGCGTGCCGTGGAAGGTGCGGCGGGCACGGGAGAGGCCGACGCGGTACTGGCGCGCATGCTCGATCTGCTCTCGACGATCAGCCGCCGAAGCTCCTATCTCGCGCTGCTCACCGAGTATCCACGCGCGCTGGAGCGTGTGGTCAAAGTGCTGGCCGGCTCGCGTTGGGCGGCGGGCTACCTGATCAGTCATCCACAACTGCTCGACGAATTGCTCGACGACGAAGCCCTCGCGGCGCCGTTCGACTGGCCGTCCTTCAAGACGCAATTACTCCTGAGCCTGAACGCGGCGGGAGCGGCGGGCAACGTCGAAGTGCAGATGGACATTCTGCGGCGCGCGCATCACGCCGAGGTGTTCCGCATTTTGCTGCTCGATTTGCAGGGCACGCTGTCGGTCGAAGCGATCGGCGACCGTCTCTCGGAACTGGCGGACATCATCGTCGACGTGACGATCTCGACCGTGTGGCCGCATGTGGCGACGCGCCACCGAGAGGTGCCGCGCTTCTCGGTCATCGCCTACGGCAAGCTTGGTGGCAAGGAACTGGGCTACGCGTCCGACCTCGACCTGATCTTCCTTTACGAGGATGACGACGACCGCGCCCCGGACGCCTATGCGGCGCTGGCTCGACGGTTCGTGACGTGGCTCACCACGCACACCGGGGCAGGCATGTTGTTCGACGTCGATCTGCGATTGCGGCCCAACGGCTTGTCGGGCCTGTTGGTGACGAACATCGAGAGCTTCCGTCAGTATCAGTTCCGCGAAGGCAACGCGAACACCGCGTGGGTCTGGGAGCATCAGGCACTCACGCGGGCGCGTTTCTGCGCCGGTGACGAGACGATCGGCGCAGCGTTCGAAAACATTCGTGCGCAGGTGCTGGCGACGCCACGCGAGGCGATGCCGCTCGCACAGGAAATCGTGGCGATGCGACGCAAGGTGCTCGAGGGCCATCCGAACCCGAGCAAGCTCTTCGATCTGAAGCACGATCGCGGCGGCATGGTCGACATCGAGTTCACCGTGCAGTATCTGGTGTTGCTGCATTCGGGCGCGCATCCGGCGTTGCTGCGCAATGCGGGCAACATCGCGCTACTGCGCGAAGCGGCGCAACTCGGTTTGATCGATGCGAAGCTTGCTGACGATGCCGCCGCTGCCTATCGGACGTATCGCAAACGTCAGCACAAATTGCGGCTCGACGGCGTGGAAGCGGCGCGCGTGCCGGCGACCGACGTCGAAGCGGAACGCGAAGCCGTCATGGCGTTGTGGGATTCGGTGTTTTCAGACGCGGGACCGGTCTGACGTGTTGGACGACGGGCACGAACGGTCGATGATCGGCCGCCCGTGCCCGTCTCGTTTGCGATGCAGGCAACGCGCCTGATGCGCGCGATGACGACGCTTAGAGCGCGAGCATTTCTCGCGCGTGCTTGCGCGTTGTCGCGGTAATCTCGACGCCGCCGAGCATCCGCGCAATCTCCTCGACGCGCTCCGTGCGGCCGAGCGGCTCGATTTCGCTCATCGTCGTATCGCCATCGCTGCGCTTCTTCACGCGCAGATGCTGATGGCCCAGCGCTGCCACCTGCGGCAAGTGGGTGACGCACAGCACCTGCCGTCCCTGACCCAGTTCGCGCAGCAAACGGCCGACGACTTCCGCCACGGCGCCGCCAATACCGGAATCCACTTCGTCGAAAATCAGTGTCGGCGTGAGGCTCGCGCTGCTGGCAATCACCTGCAAGGCGAGGCTGATACGCGCCAACTCGCCGCCCGACGCCACCTTGGCCAGCGGCCGCGTCGGTACACCCGGATGGCCGGCGACGAGAAATTCCACCGTCTCCAGACCGAACGACTGCGGCTCGGGCGTCGGACTCAGCGTGACTTCGAAGCGTCCGCCCGGCATCGAGAGATCCTGCATGGCGCGCGTGACTTCGCGCGACAGCGACGCCGCGGCCTTGGCGCGTGCCTTGGACAATGCCTTTGCCAGTTCGAGATAGGCCGCGTGTGCGGCCTCGGCAGCGGCTTGCATGGCCGCCGTGTCTTGCGAGGCCGTCAGTTCTTCGAGTTGGGCGCGTCGTTCGGCGTGTTCGGCAGGCAACTGCTCGGGCGTGACACGGAACTTGCGCGCCGTTGAATGCAGCGCGTCGAGACGTTGCTCGACCACCGCGAGACGCTCCGGATCGAGATCGACGCGTTGCGCGTAATGCGTGAGGGAGTGGACAGCTTCGCGCAGTTGAATCTCGGCGGGCTCCAGCGCGGCGAGCGTATCGGCAAGGCCTGCATCGATCTCGGCGAGTTCGCGAACCTGATGCACCACATGGCCCAGCGACGGGACGATGGCGCCGTCGGCTTCCGCGAGCGTGTCGAGCGCGCTTTGCACGCCGTTGATGAGGCTGGCGGCGTGCGAGAGCCGGCGATGTTCGGCGCTCACGTCATCCCATTCGCCTTCCTGCGGATTGAGTTTGTCGAGTTCCGACGTCTGCCATTCGAGCCGTTCGCGCTCCAGTTGCAACTCTCGATCGCGCCCGTGCGCTTCCTCGCATCGCTTGACGAGACGCCGCCATTCCTTGTGCGCCGCTGCCGTATCCGCCGTGAGCTGAGTGGCACCGGCATGCGAGTCGAGCAGCCGGCGTTGCGCGTCGGGACGGAGCAATTGCTGATGCGCATGCTGTCCGTGGATGTCGACGAGCATCTCGCCGAGTTCACGCAACTGGGTGAGGGTGGCGGGCGTGCCATTGATGAAGGCGCGCGAGCGTCCGCCCGAGTCGAGCACGCGGCGCAGCAGCACGCCGCCGTGCTCTTCGAGCGTGAGCGCTTGTGCCTGCAACCAGGCTTCGAGATCCGGACGGGCTTCGGCGTCGGCGGCAAACTCAGCGGTGATGTCGGCGCGCGTCTGGCCATTGCGCACCATGCTGGTGTCGCCGCGCTCGCCCATTGCCAGCGCCAGCGCGTCGATCAGAATCGATTTGCCCGCGCCGGTCTCGCCCGAGAAGACGGTGAAACCGGCGGAGAATTCCAGATCGAGACGATCGACGATCACGAAATCGCGAATCGAGAGACTGCGTAGCATGGGATGTCGGGTGAGGCGTAAGGTCAGTTCTGGGGCGTATCTTCGTCGGAGATATGCTCGTTCCAGTGCAGCTTGCGGCGCAGCGTCGCGTAGTAGTTGTAGCCGACCGGATGCAGAAACGTCACCTGATGTTCGGAGCGGTTCACGAGAATCCGGTCGCCCTGACGCAGTTCGGCAAACGATTGCATGTCGAAGTTGGCGCCGACTTCGCGCCCACGGGTGATCGTAATGACGATGTCGCTCGAGTCCGGCAGCACGATCGGGCGATTCGAGAGCGCGTGCGGGGCGATCGGCACGAGCACCACGCCGCCCAGGCGCGGATGCAGGATCGGACCGGTGGCCGACAGCGCGTACGCGGTCGAGCCGGTCGGTGTGGCGACGATCAGGCCGTCCGAGCGCTGCTTGTACATGAAGCGGCCATCGACATCGACGCGCAGCTCGACCATGCCCGAGATGCCCGAGCGGTTCACGACGACATCGTTGAACGCGAGCGTCTCGAAGAGCGTCTGGCCGTCGCGCTCGATGCGCGCCGCCAGCAGCGTGCGCTGCTCGGCTTCGAAATGCCCTTCGAGCATGGCGGGCACGACTTGCCGCATCTCGTCGAGCGGAATGTCGGTGATGAAACCGACGCGTCCGTGGTTCACGCCGATGAGTGGCACCTTCGACGCCGCAAGCTGACGGCCGACGCCAAGCATCGTCCCGTCGCCGCCGACGACCACGGCCACATCGGCCTGCGTGGCGATTTCCTGAATGTCGAGGGGGCGGTAAGGATCGGCGGCTGCGCCGATGTTGTGCGCCGTGTCACGCTCGAAGACGACGTGATGCCCGCGCTGGGCAATGCATGCCGCCAACGTGAGCAATGGTTCGGCAACGCCGTCGGCATGGTATTTCCCGACGAGCGCTACGGTCTTGAAAGGGCTCCCTGTTTTCATGCCGCCATTACACCATAAGTCGATGACAGCAACCATCGGCATGCACCGTGTGGTGCGGTTCTCGCCTCGGGGTTCGCCGCACGCCGCGTACCTACATTTCGCGTTACAATTTTTGCCATGCTAGATCAACGTGCGCAAGCTCTCCTCAAAACCCTGATCGAACGGTACATCGCTGATGGCCAGCCGGTCGGTTCGCGCACGCTTTCCCGTTACTCGGGGCTCGACCTGTCCTCGGCGACGATCCGTAACGTGATGGCCGACCTCGAAGCGCTCGGCTTCGTGTCCAGCCCGCATACGTCTGCCGGGCGTGTGCCCACGCCGCGTGCCTACCGTCTGTTCGTCGACACCATGTTGTCGGTGCGTCCGCTCGAAGAGGCCGCCCATCAGCTCGCGTCTCATGTGCAGGCGCGGTTGCAGCCGGCGGGGCCGCAGCAACTGGTGGCCTCGGCGGCGCAGGTGCTCTCGAACCTCTCGCAGTTCGCAGGCGTGGTGCTCACGCCGCGTCGCAGCCAGATATTCCGGCAAATCGAATTCCTGCGCCTGTCCGACAAGCGCGTGCTGCTGATCATCGTGACGCCCGACGGCGACGTGCAGAACCGCATCATCCTGACGGAAAAGGACTATTCACCGGCTCAACTGGTCGAGGCGGCAAATTATCTGAACGCCCACTTCGGCGGCCATAGCTTCGACGATGTGCGCGCTTACTTGCGCGGTGAACTCGACGCCCTGCGCTCCGACATGAGCGCCTTGATGCAGGCCGCCGTCCAGGCGGGCAGCGACGCCATGGCCGACACCACGCGTGAGAGCGTGCTGATTTCGGGCGAGCGCAATTTGATGGGTGTGGAAGATCTGTCGTCGAACATGGAGCGACTGCGCCGGCTGTTCGACGTGTTCGAATCCAAGACCGGCCTGCTGCAACTGCTCGACGTGTCGAGCCGCGCGCAGGGCGTACAGATCTTCATCGGTGGCGAGTCGAGCCTTGTGCCGATCGAGGAGATGACCGTCGTCACCGCGCCCTACGAAGTCGATGGCGAAGTCGTCGGCACGCTGGGGGTGATCGGCCCGACGCGCATGGCTTACGAACGCGTGATTCCGATTGTCGATATCACGGCCAAGTTGCTCTCCAACGCGCTCAGCCAGCATTGAACGGCATTGGGCGGTGGCTTGTGCCGCCGCGCCGCCGAGACTTCGCGTTACAACCCCGTAGCATTCCTTTACACGCTGTCACACACGGCAGGCTTACGCTCGAAGTGTCACTTGTGGCGACGTCGCGCTTCATGACGTTCGCCAAAGGATTCGGACAGAACAACAAGGTGACGCGACCAACGCAACGCATGGCGCGTGAACCGGAAGGGCCCGGAGTGTTTATGAAATCCCTCATTTCCTGGCGGACGATGATCCGTTATCTCGGCGTCGGGCTTGCGCTCGGGGCCTTGGGCGCGGCGAGCGTTCCTGCGCTGGCGCAGGCGCAAAGCGCCGATCCCCCGGGCCGCGTGGCCCGTCTCAATGATTTCGACGGCACTGTCACCTACGCTCCGGCCGGCACCAGCGATTGGCGCTACGCCGACCGTAACCGGCCGTTGACCACCGGCGACGCCGTCTGGGTCGAGCGCAACAGCCGCGCCGAGATGCACGTGGGCGGTACTGCGGTTCGCCTGGGCGCGTCCACCAGCGTCGCGCTCTCCGCCGTCACCGACCAGAATGTGCAACTGAACGTAACGCAGGGGACGGTCGGTCTGCGCTTGCGCGCCTACGATCCGAACCAGCCGTACGAGATCGATACGCCGAATCTGGCATTCGTCCCTCAACAGGCCGGTGAATATCGTGTCGACGTCGATCCGAACGGCGTGACGACGGTGAGCGTGTGGCGCGGCGCCGCCACCGTGTACGGGCAGGGCGCCTCGGTGCCGCTCCGGCAAGGGCAGCGCGTAGCGTTCGTCGGTCAGAATCTGACGCAGCAGCCCACCGGTCCGCTCGTGGCCGATGCGTTCGACCAATGGGTGCGCCAGCGCGACGCTCGCGAAGACGCCTCAGTCTCCGCACGCTATGTGCCACGCGACATGACCGGCTTCGAGAGCCTGGACGACTACGGTGCGTGGCAGGAAACGCCGAACTATGGCGCCGTGTGGGTGCCATCGAACGTGCCGTCGGGCTGGGCGCCGTATCGCACGGGTCACTGGGTCTGGGTCGACCCGTGGGGCTGGACGTGGGTCGACGAGGCGCCGTGGGGCTTCGCGCCTTATCACTATGGCCGCTGGGCCTATGTCGACGCCCGCTGGTGCTGGGTGCCGGGACCGGTCGCCGTGCGTCCCGTCTACGCGCCGGCGCTGGTCGGGTGGGTCAGCGGCAGCAGCGGTGGCAATCAGTGGGGCATTTCGTTTGCGGCGGGCGGTGTGGGACTCGCCTGGTTCGCGCTCGGCCCGCACGATCCGTACCGTCCGGCATATCGTGCCAGTTCGTCGTACGTCACCAACATCAATCGCTCGACGGTGATCCAGACGACCAACATCACGAACATCAACGTCAACAACGTCTATGTGAACCGTAACGTGCGCGGCGCCGTGTCGACCATGCCTGCGCAGTCGTTCGTGCAGGGCCGCCCGGTGGGCGCTCCGGTGGCGTTGGCCGCCCCGCGCGCTGGACAGACGTGGCGCGTCGGCAATACGCCGGGGGTCGCGCCGGTGCAGCAGAGCGTGTTCGGTAACAGCCGCCCGGCAGCGGGCGCGCCGCCGGCAGGCGTGTTCAATCGGCAAGTGCTGGCCACGCGTGCGCCAGTGGCCCGAGTGATGCCGTCGCGCGAACTGACGAGTGCGTTGCATGCAGTGCCCAACGCTGGCGGTGCGCCGCTGGCTTTCGGCCAGAACGCGCGACAAGTCCAGAACGTGAGGCCGGGAGATCCGAATCCGCAAGGGCGTGTGCAGCCGCGTGTCACGGTTGTCGGCACGCATGGGCCGGTCGGTGCACCAATTGGTGTGAACGGTGCAACGCCCGCACAACCGGCGCTCGGTGCCACGGGGGCCCTGGGAGCCGCAGCGGCGCATGGCACGTTGCCGCCGAGCGGCGCGGTTGCGCCGATGCATGGCGCGCCGGGGGTGCCGGGGCAGCCTGGAGTTCCGGGTGTTCCGGGGCGCGCGGGCGTGCCGGGGGAACCTGGTGTGCCGGGAGCGCCCGGGCTGCCGGGAGAGCCGGGACGTGGTGTTTATCAGAATCGTCCGGGGCAACCCACGCCGCAGGCCCAACAGCCCGTGCGGGGTGGGCAGGCCGCACCGGCGGGTGTACCGCATCCGCCGGGCACGAATGCGTCGGGTCAGCCGGTCGTGCGTGGCGAAGCTCCGCAGGCGGGGCCGCAGCCGGGGCATGACGCGGCGCAACGGGACATGCAGGATCGTCGCCCATCGCCGCAAGGTCCGGCGGCTTCGCCCGAAACGCGAAATGTGCCGGCACCGCAGCGTGCGCAACCGGAGGCGTCCGAGCCGACGCGTCGCCCGCAGCAGTGGCAGTCGCATGTGCAGCCTCAGCCTCAGCAGCAGGCGCCCCAACCGCGTCCGCAGCCGCAGGAACGGGCTCAGCCGCGTCCGGAGCCGCAGGTCGAGCGGCCGCAAGCGGCCCCGAGGCCTCAGCCGCAGCAGGAACATCCGCAGGCCGCGCCCCGTCCGCAACCGCAGGAGCATCCGCACCCGCAACCCGCGCCGCGTGAAAACAAGCCGGAAGGCGCGCGAGCACCGGCGCACGAAGGGGAGCATCCGAGCGCAGCGCATCATCCGGCAAAAGAAGACGATCATCCGCACGGCTGATCGTTGAATGGAATGCCCGGCTCTTCGTCAATCAAGGTAGACGCAGGGCCGGGCAGAGCCGGGCGCAGGCCGCGCCCGCCGGAATTGCGGCGGGTTTGCGGTAAAGTACGAACCATGCGCTTCGATCCCGAACCTATTTCGCATGGCCAGTCCGGCAAGACCGCCGTTCTGCTGATCAACCTTGGCACGCCTGACGAGCCGCGTCCTGCGGCCGTGCGTCGCTATCTGCGCGAGTTCCTGTCGGACCCTCGCGTCGTGGAAATTCCCTCGCTGGTGTGGCAGCCGTTGCTGCGGCTGGTGATTCTGCCGTTCCGCTCACGTCAGTCCGCGCAGAAATACGCGACGGTCTGGACCCGCGACGGCTCACCGCTCAAAGTGAACACCGAACATCAGACGAGCGCCTTGCGCGCCTTGTTGCATGCCAACGACTATGACGTGGTCGTCGACTACGCCATGCGCTACGGCAACCCGTCGATTCCCGAGCGCATTCGTGCGCTGCGGCAGAATGGCGTGGAACGCATCCTCGTGCTGCCGCTTTATCCGCAATATTCAAGCAGCACCACGGCCACGGCCAGCGACGCCGTATTCCGGGTGCTTGGCCGGCTGCGCAATCAACCCGATGTGCGCACGGTGCGCGACTATCACGATCACCCCGCCTATATCGAGGCACTGCGTCAGCAGGTCGAGGGCTATTGGCTGCAGCACGGCCGGCCGGATTTTGCGGCGGGCGAGCGGCTGTTGCTGAGTTTTCACGGCGTGCCGCGTCGCACGCTCGACCTTGGGGACCCGTACCACGATCAGTGCGTAAAGACGGCCCGTTTGCTGGCCGCCGCACTCGGTCTGGACGAAACCACCTGCCGTCTCACGTTCCAGTCGCGTTTCGGCAAGGCGGAATGGCTTCAGCCATATACCGCCCCAACGCTCGAAGAGCTGGGCCGCGGAGGCACGCCGCGTGTCGACGTGTTCTGTCCCGGTTTCACGTCCGATTGCCTCGAGACGCTCGAAGAAATCAATATGGAAGGTCGTCACGCCTATGTGTCCGCGGGCGGAAAGGCGTTCCACTTCATTCCGTGCCTGAACGGCGCCAGCGCCTGGATTACGGCGCTTGGCGAGATCGCGGCGCGTCACCTGCAAGGCTGGCCGGTGCTCTCGCCGGAGGGGACGGCGCAGGCCTCGGCCGCCGCCGTTGCCTCGACCCGTCAGCGGCAAGTCGCGGCCATGGCCGCCTTCGACGAGGCCAGCGCTGCGGCCGCCGCAGCGGCGGCCGCCGAGCAGAGCCAGCCGGGAGCCAGCACGTGACGGTCAAGGTTGACGATTCTCCGCAGGCCGCTACGCGCATCGACAAATGGCTGTGGGCGGCACGCTTCTTCAAGACGCGCTCGCTCGCCACGCAAGCGGTCGACCGCGGCCGGGTGCTTTGCAACGAAGCGCGCGTCAAACCGGCGCGCGACGTTCGTCCGGGCGACATTGTCACGGTGGACAACGGCAGCACGCGCTGGGAAGTGCGTGTGAAGGCCATCGCGGAAGTGCGGGGTTCGGCGTCAGTGGCGCAGTCCTTGTACGACGAGACGGAAGCCAGCATCCGCGCGCGTGCTGACGAGAGTGAGCGCCGACGCTTGTTTCAGGAGCCCGCGGCGCAGATGCACGGACGTCCGACCAAGCGGGACCGGCGGCGTCTCGGCGGGATGGGTGAATAGCCGCCTGCCCAGGGTTCTGATAAACCCCTCTAATTCGTCCGCCGGCGGCTTTTTCAACGCCCGAATGAACGCCGCCGCTGGCGAAATGCTCAGCGGCGGACGTGAGGTGGAGCGAAGTTCAACTGTCCCGCGAAGAGCGAAACAATCCGGGGAACGTCTTCACGCGACAACAATGTGCCGCGCGCCCGGGGGCGATCAGCGCGAAGGGATTCCGGTATTGGACGAGTGCACCGGCATGCCCGGCATTTCGACAAAGTGATTCAGCACGGCCCGCACGCCACCATATTCGGTGTCGCGCCGCGTGACTGCGCCGGACAAGCAGATCGTAATCGTTACCGTCGTCACCAACGCAAGGATGAAGACAACAGCCAGTGGCAGCTTCATGATGCGCTCCTGAAAGAACACTACGCCGGACGGGAGGGAGCCCGGCGAGCGGCCGGGTCCAGCACGGCACCTCCATCACTGGACCGTAATTCATGTTAGGTCGCAGCAACGGCCGATACAATAGAGGACTCGTAACGCGTGTAACCGGATATTTACCGGCACGCCGCGCGCACCGACATGGCGCACAGAATGGCCGCCAGCTCTTGAAAACGGTGTGAACGCCCCTACTATCCAAAGGGATTTGAACCGGCGGCGCATCGTCGTGGTGCGCTGCAAGAACCTTTTGACGACTCAAGCTCATGACTGAACAGCAAAACACCCCCGACCAGCCGATTCCGTCCCAGGCCGAAACGGCCCCGAACGACGCTGCGGGCGCGAACGACGCGCTGCCCTCGGTCGAGGCCCAACTTCTGGCCGCTCAGGCCGAAGCGGCGAGCCTGCGCGACGACGCGCTGCGCGCTCGTGCCGAGATGGAGAACGTCCGCCGCCGCGCGGAAGACGAAGTGGCCAAGGCCCGTAAATTTGCCGTGGAAAGCTTCGCGGAGAACCTGCTGCCGGTGATCGACAGCCTGGAAGCCGCGGCAGCCGACCAGAGTGGCGACTTGAGCAAGCTGCAGGAAGGCGTAGCCCTGACCCTGCGCCAGCTCGTCTCGGCGCTCGAGCGCAGCAAGGTGTCGGTCATCGACCCGGCGGGCGCGAAGTTCGATCCGCATCAGCATCAGGCCATCTCGATCGTGCCGGCCGATCAGGAGCCGAATACCGTGGTGGCCGTGCTGCAAAAGGGCTACCTGATTGCCGACCGCGTGTTGCGTCCGGCACTGGTGACCGTCGCAGCAGGCAAGTAACCGTATTGCCATGACATCATGGCAAGCTTTGCCCTTCTGTTGGACGGAACGATTGGCACGCAGAGCATGGCAGGCCGCTGGCGTCAGTAATGACGGGAGTGGCCGGGCAACCGCAAGGATCCGCAATCATGGCAGGTGATCTTCCCGGCATGGCAGGTGTGGACGGCACGGCATTCGAGGCGTTCTCGATGCAGGCGCTGACGACCGCCACGTTCGATGAAGGGCTGCGTGAGGCGGGTGATGCGCTGGCGGTGGTGTTTTTCTGGGGCGTCGACTGTTTCAACTGCGAAGTCGCCAAGAAGACCATGCTGGCGCAGCGCGAGGCCATTGAGGCCTTGGGCCTGCGTTGGTTCCATGCCAATGTGTACGCCGATATGGCGCTGGGCAAGCGCTTCGGGTTGCATGGGGTGCCGACGTTTTTCTTCTTCCACGAAGGCAAGAAGCTGGGCCGGGCGACCGGCTGGCATGGCCTGCCCCAGTTCCGGCTGGCGGTGGCCGCCGCCCGCGAGAAAATCGCGGCGGCGGGGGGCAAAACCGGGCAGCAAGAAGGGGCTTGAAATGTACCGGGCTGCACCCATATGTCGTGCAGATCAATGAATTGAATGGGCCACAGGCCCGACGGAAAGACGCAAAGGACGCTAGGAGAATTCAAATGGGCAAAATTATCGGTATTGACTTGGGCACCACGAACTCGTGCGTGGCCGTCATGGAAGGCAATCAGGTCAAGATCATTGAAAACGCGGAAGGTGCCCGCACCACGCCGTCGATCATCGCCTACGTGGACGATGGCGAGATCCTGGTCGGTGCACCGGCCAAGCGCCAGGCGGTGACCAACCCGAAGAACACGCTGTACGCTGTCAAGCGCCTGATCGGTCGCCGCTTCGAAGAAAAGGAAGTGCAGAAGGACATCGGCCTGATGCCGTACAAGATCGTCAAGGCCGACAACGGCGACGCCTGGGTGGAAGCGCGTGACCAGAAGCTGGCCCCGCCGCAGATTTCCGCCGAAGTGCTGCGCAAGATGAAGAAGACCGCCGAGGACTACCTGGGCGAGCCGGTCACGGAAGCCGTGATTACGGTGCCGGCGTACTTCAACGACAGCCAGCGTCAGGCCACCAAGGACGCCGGCCGCATCGCCGGTCTGGAAGTCAAGCGCATCATCAACGAGCCGACCGCAGCCGCACTGGCCTT
This sequence comes from Pandoraea sp., assembly GCA_031291335.1. Lineage (GTDB taxonomy): Bacteria > Pseudomonadota > Gammaproteobacteria > Burkholderiales > Burkholderiaceae > Pandoraea. Next base: position 30,102 of record JARLJF010000045.1, read on the forward strand.
CGGTCTGGACAAGAAGGAAGGCGGCGACCGCAAGATCGCGGTGTATGACCTGGGTGGCGGCACGTTCGACATCTCGATCATCGAAATCGCGGATGTGGAAGGCGAACACCAGTTCGAAGTGCTGTCGACCAACGGCGACACGTTCCTGGGCGGCGAAGACTTCGACCAGCGCATCATCGATTACATCATCGGCGAGTTCAAGAAGGAACAAGGCGTTGATCTGTCGAAGGACGTGCTCGCGCTGCAACGCCTGAAGGAAGCGGCGGAAAAGGCCAAGATCGAACTGTCGTCGAGCCAGCAGACCGAAATCAACCTGCCGTACATCACGGCTGACGCCTCGGGTCCGAAGCACTTGAACCTGAAGATCACGCGCGCCAAGCTCGAAGCACTGGTCGAAGAGCTGATCGAACGCACGATCGAGCCCTGCCGCATGGCCATCAAGGATGCCGGCGTGAAGGTGAGCGACATCGACGACGTGATTCTCGTCGGCGGTATGACCCGCATGCCGAAGGTGCAGGAGAAGGTCAAGGAGTTCTTCGGCAAGGAACCGCGCAAGGACGTGAACCCGGATGAAGCCGTGGCCGCAGGTGCCTCGATTCAGGGTTCGGTGCTCTCGGGCGACCGTAAGGACGTGCTGCTGCTCGACGTGACTCCGCTCTCGCTCGGTATCGAGACGCTGGGTGGCGTGATGACGAAGATGATCACGAAGAACACCACGATCCCGACGAAGCACTCGCAAGTGTTCTCGACGGCGGACGACAACCAGCCGGCCGTGACGATCAAGGTGTATCAGGGTGAGCGCGAGATGGCTGCCGGCAACAAGTCGCTGGGCGAGTTCAACCTCGAAGGCATTCCGCCCGCCGCACGTGGCACGCCGCAGATCGAAGTGACCTTCGACATCGACGCCAACGGTATTTTGCACGTGGGCGCCAAGGACAAGGCGACGGGCAAGGAAAACAAGATTGTCATCAAGGCGAACTCGGGCCTGTCCGACGCCGAGATCGAGCAAATGGTGAAGGACGCCGAACTCAACGCCGAAGAAGACAAGAAGGCACGCGAGTTGGCCGATTCCCGTAACCAGGGCGACGCACTGGTGCACAGCACCCGCAAGGCGCTGACTGAGTACGGCGACAAGATCGAAGCTTCGGAGAAGGAAGCGATCGAGTCGGCTATCACGGCACTGGAAGGCGCGCTGCGCGGTTCGGACAAGGCAGACATCGATGCCAAGGTCGAAGCGCTGGGCACCGCCAGCCAGAAGCTCGGCGAGAAGATGTACGCCGACATGCAGGCGCAAGCCGGTGCTGCGGGTGCCGCAGGTGCCGCAGGTGCCGAGCAAGGCAAGCCGCATGACGATAACGTGGTTGACGCCGAAGTGAAGGAAGTCAACGACAAGAAGTAAGGTGTGCATGGCGCGCGGCGCACACCGATGTGCGCTGCGTGTAGGCCGGGTATCGAGGTTCTCTGCAAAGGGAATTTCGACCCGGCTTTTTGCCTGATGGCGACATGCGCCAACATTGGAAAGACTTATGGCCAAACGTGATTACTACGAAGTCCTTGGCGTCGCCAAGAACGCCGCCGACGACGAAATCAAGAAGGCGTATCGCAAGCTGGCGATGAAGTACCATCCGGACCGCAATCCGGACAGCAAGGACGCCGAAGAGAAGTTCAAGGAAGTCAAAGAGGCTTACGAGATGCTCTCCGAGCCGGAGAAGCGCGCCGCGTACGACCAGTACGGTCACGCGGGCGTCGACCCCAACATGGGTGGCTTCGGCGGGGCGGGCGGTCAGGGCTTCGGCGGCTTCGCAGACGCGTTCGGCGACATCTTCGGTGACATCTTCGGTCAGGGCGGCCCCGGTGGCGGCCGTGGTGGCCGGGCTGGCCCGCAGGTGTATCGCGGCGCGGATCTTCGTTACAACATGGAGATCACGCTGGAGCAGGCAGCGAACGGTTTCGACACGCAGATTCGCGTGCCGAGCTGGGAAGAGTGCGAGATCTGTCATGGCAACGGCGCGAAGCCGGGCACGAAGCCCGAAACCTGCCCGACCTGTAACGGTTCGGGTTCGGTGCGCATGTCGCAGGGCTTCTTCAGCATTCAGCAGACCTGCCCGAAGTGCCATGGCACCGGCTCGTACATTCCCGAGCCCTGCACGAACTGCCACGGCTCGGGCAAGATCAAGAAGACCAAGACGCTGGAGATCAAGATCCCGGCGGGTATCGAAGACGGCATGCGCATTCGTTCGTCCGGCAACGGCGAGCCGGGGGTGAACGGCGGTCCGGCGGGCGATCTGTATGTGGAAATCCACATCAAGGCGCACAACGTGTTCGAGCGCGACGGCGACGATCTGCATTGCCAGATGCCGATTTCGTACGCGACGGCGGCGCTCGGCGGCGACATCGACGCACCGACGCTGCACGGCAAGGCGACCTTCGAAGTGCCCGAAGGCACGCAGACGGGCAAGACGTTCCGCCTGCGCGGCAAGGGCATCAAGGGGCTGCGCGCGAGCTATCCTGGCGATCTGTACGTGCATGTGCAGGTGGAAACGCCGGTCAAGCTCAGCGACACGCAAAAGCAGATGCTGCGTGACTTCGATGCATCCCTCAAGGAAGGCGGCGCTCGCCACAGCCCGCAGTCGAAGGGCTGGTTCGATCGCGTGAAGCAGTTCTTCGAGTAACTTCATGCAAACTGAAGCGCCTTTGGCCGCATTCGCGCTGTTGGACGACAGCGCGGATCCGGCCGGTGGGGCGCGTCTGTATACCGGGCTCGTGCGCGAGGTGACTTGCGACGAGCCCGGTGTGCTTTCCGACGCGCTTCGCGAAGTGGAAGATGCCACGCGTCACGGTTTGCATGCCGTGCTGCTGGCCGATTATGAATTCGGTGTGCGTCTGGGCGGCGTGCAAACACTGGCGTCGCGTCGCGCGCCGGGACAGTTTCGCGCGCTGTTATTCCGTGAGTTGCAGCAGCTCGACGCCACGCAGACACAGGTGTGGCTGTCGCGTCAGGAAGCGACGTATGGGGGCGATGGTGGCGATGGCGAGGCAGTCGCGCCAGCCATTGGCGGCGGCGACGAAATTCGCCCGCCCGGCGTTGCGGGGATTGCGGCGCTGCAAAGTGACGTCAGCGACGCTGCCTTCGACGACGCCATCGCCCGCATCCACGAGTGGCTCGCTCAGGGCGAGTGCTACCAGATCAACTACACGTACCGTCTGCATTTCGATGCGTTCGGCTCGCCCGTGGCGCTGTATCGCCGGTTGCGTGCACGTCAGCCGGTGCCCTACGGGGCGCTCGTCGTGTTGCCGGGAGGGGAGGGTGGAAAGGGTGGACGGGGCGTGCCCGGCCGCGCGATTCTCTCGCTCTCGCCTGAACTGTTCCTGCGTCATTCGCGTGGCCAGATCGAAGCGCGGCCGATGAAAGGCACGGCACCCGCTTGCGGCGACGCGTCGGAGGATGCCAGGCGCAGCGCAGCGCTTGCCGCCGACGAGAAGAATCGCGCCGAAAATCTGATGATCGTCGATTTGCTGCGCAACGATCTGGGGCGCATCGCCACGTCGGGTTCGGTCAAAGTGCCCAAGCTCTTCGAAGTGACGCGCTTCGCGAGCGTATTGCAGATGACGTCAACGGTGACGGCGACGCTCCCGCAGGCGACGTCGTTTGCCGACGTGCTGCGCGCGCTGTATCCCTGCGGCTCGATCACTGGCGCGCCCAAGCATCGCACGATGCAACTGATCGGCGAGCTGGAAGCATCCCCGCGCGGGCTGTACACGGGCGCCATCGGCTGGCTCGATGCACGCGAAGACGACTCGCAAGCCCTCGGCGACTTTTGCCTGTCCGTTGCCATTAGAACGCTGGAACTCGAAGCGCCTGATGCCAGTGGCTTACGGCGCGGGAGACTTGGCGTCGGTGCCGGGATCGTGCTCGACAGCAAAGCACAAGAGGAACGTGAAGAGTGCAAGCTCAAGGCGCGTTTTCTGAGCGCGCTCGATCCGGGCTTCGAACTTTTCGAGACGATGCAGGCGACGCGATGGGGCGGCGTGGCGCATATCGAGCGACATCTCGCGCGACTGGAGGCATCGGCCAGGTATTTCGGCTTCCGGTTCGAAGGCGCTGCGTTACGCGCACAGCTCGACGCCGTTATCGAAACGCTCGGTGAGGATACCGTTCACCGTGTTCGTCTCGCCCTCTCCCACGACGGAACGGCGGTCATCACACATGCGGTCCTGACGCCGCTACCGGGCAAAACGGTAGCGGTGCTGCTCGCGCCGGAGGCAAGCGCCACACGCGCCTCAGATCTGTTTCTGCGGCACAAGACCACCGTGCGTGCGCGCTACGATGCCGCCTGGCGGGCCGCAGAGGCGCAGGGTGCCTTCGACCTGCTGTTCTTCAACGAGCGGGGCGAGTTGACCGAAGGCGGGCGCAGCAATGTGTTCGTCAAGCGCAACGGTATCTGGATGACGCCACCGTTGTCGTCCGGCGTGTTGCCGGGGGTGATGCGCGGCGTGATGCTGGCCGACCCGGCATGGGCCGCGGTTGAAAACGTACTCACCCGCGAGGACGTGCTGACTGCACAAGCGATCGTCGTGTGCAACGCACTGCGCGGCGCACTGCCCGCGAAACTTGTTGCCGCCTCGGGCCAGTGATTCGATCCATTCGCGAGCGCCGGTAGCCGCTCCCGGCGGTAAACCACGCAATGTGGTTTATGGATGAGATCGCGCCGAGATCGCGCCCCAATCAATTGGGAAAATTCTTAATAATCCATCTCTATTCCCCGCTTGCTGCGGGGTGTCTCGCTCATCCCCGCGTTGCCTGACGTTGCCCGAACTCCCGTGTCTTGCCGACGATTGTGGAGGGGGAGCATTGGTGTCGGCGTCTCTCCGTTTATGGAAGTCGACCTCTGTTGAGAGTCATTCGGTGACTGATCGGCCAGTGAGTTCTTGCTCTTATCGCGCAGAATTGTTCGAGCCGGCATCCGATGTTTATTTGACTCAAGGAGTGAGAAAACATGAACGAGAACGATCTGGAACTGCAACTTAACGAAGACCAGATTCGCCATATTCAGGCGATGACCGGGCAACGTATCGGGGCGATTCGGGTGGTATCGAATTTCCCGGGCCTTCAAGGGATACAGGGTGTGCAGGGCGTGCAAGGTGCGCAAGGCATGCAGGGAAATCAGCACGCACAGGGGTTGCAAGGCCCGCAAGGCGTTCAGGGCATGCAGGGTGCTCAGGGTCTGCAAGGACCGCAAGGCATGCAGGGTATGCAAGGGCCTCAAGGACATCAATACGCGCAAGGTTTGCAAGGACCGCAAGGCATGCAGGGCATGCAAGGGCCGCAGGGGTATCAGCACGCGCAAGGTTTGCAAGGTCCGCAAGGCATGCAGAGTGCTCAGGGTCTGCAAGGCCCGCAAGGCATGCAGGGCATGCAAGGCCCGCAGGGATATCAGCACGCGCAAGGTTTGCAAGGTCCGCAAGGCATGCAGAGTGCTCAAGGTCTGCAAGGATCGCAGGGTATGCAGGGCATGCAAGGGCCGCAGGGATATCAGCACGCACAAGGTTTGCAAGGTCCGCAAGGCATGCAGAGCGCTCA
>JARLJF010000004.1 GCA_031291335.1 Pandoraea sp.
GACATGAACGCGCCATACGCCAATCCCAACCCCCATCCCGTCCCCGGATGTACAACCTGCGTGAAGGTACTCACCACGAACAATGTGGTCTTCGGGTTCAATGCGTTGGTGAAAAAGCCCGTGCGGAACGCGCTTGCCGCCTCTTGCCAACGTGGACTTGCGAGGATGCTCGAGGCCGGCGGCTGCGCCGTCGCCGCTTCATGCCCTGCTTCCTGCCCCGCTTCATGCCCCGCTTCGTGCCCCGCTTCATGCCCCGCTTCGTGCCCCGCTTCCTGCATCACATCCGTCACCGGTGAACGGTCGCGCAACGTCCGCCAACCGATATAGATCAAATACGCGGCGCCGATCCACTTGATCACACTGAAAAGCCACGGCACCTGCGTTATCAATAAGCCCACCCCTACCAGCGTGTAAAAGACGTGGATCTGCACCCCAGCAGCAATGCCTACCGCCGCCCACAACCCCGCCCGGCGCCCATGCCGCCAACTCGCCCTCGTCACCATCGCGAAATCAGCTCCCGGACTGATCACCGCCAACACCGTTATCGTCATCACCGCCAACAACTCTTGCATGATTTAACCTCACCCAATTCAACCCCGACGGACCGAGGCCCCATTCCGCCACTCAGACATAAACCCAACTCGCAGCGGAACGGGGCCTCGATCCGTCTCTTCTGATACTTCAGGCGGCGCGCTACTTATTTGGCCCCGAATTTGGCGTTATTTTGTCGGGATTTTCTGGTCTGGAAAAACGATCTTTTTGTCCGCTGATTCGTGATAATTTCTCACCTATGAATCGATCGCTGCCGCTCAACGCCCTCCACGTCTTCGATGTGGCCGCCAACGAACTCAGCTTCGCCCGCGCCGCTGACCAACTGTTTGTGACGCACGGCGCTGTCAGCCGCCAAATCCGCACGCTCGAAGACGCCCTCGGCCTGCCCCTGTTCATACGACGCAATCGCGCCGTTTTTCTAACCCCCGCCGGAGAACGCCTGCACGCCACCACCCGGCAAATGTTCGAACAACTCGCTTCAACCGTCGCCAGCCTTCAACCCTCAACGCCCTCTCGCACGCTCGTCGTCTCCTGCGAACCCACCCTCGCCATGCGCTGGCTCATTCCCCGCCTCGGCGCTTTCGCGCAAGCCCATCCCGACATCGCGCTGCATCTCCACTCCGCGGGCGGCCCACTCGATCTCGCGAACGCAGGCGTCGATGTCGCCATCCGGCGAAATGATTTCTTCTGGGGACACACACTGATCGCCGAGCCACTTGCCGACGAATGGATCGGGCCCGTCGGCCTGCCCGCCACGTTCGACTCGCCACACCTCTCGCCACTCCACACCCGCACCCGGCCACACGCCTGGCACGACTGGCAGCGCGCCGCCCGACACGCCTCCATCGCTGTGACGCCACGTCTCGACGCGAGCGCCACAACGCCACCGTTCGAACACTTCTATTTGAGCTTGCAGGCAGCCGGCGCCGGGCTAGGCGCCGCCATCGGGTCGGTGTACATGGTGAGCGACGAACTGAATGCCGGCCGCCTCGTCGCCCCCTTCGGCTTCGTCCGCGACGGCTCCGCCTACGTCGCGCTGGCGCGCGAACCGTTCGCCACGAACCCGGCATGCGAGGTACTTCTGCGCTGGCTACGCACAGCCCTCGCCGAATCGGCGTCGCAATGGATCTCGGGGAAGGCGCAAGCCTAGTCTCGCCGACGCCAGCCGCTACGAACGGCGATCGTTCGGGGATATCTCTTGCTGGTTGGCAGGTGTGACGGCAGGAGGTGACATCGGTGCCGGAGGAGGTCCGGCAGCCGCATTCGTGGCATCCCCCAACGGGGCGACAGCCGGCGGCCCGCCCCTGGGTAGCATGCGCACACCGCGCCAACGCCCCCAGCGGTAGTACGCAAGCGCCAGCACCAGCGACACGGCAAAGCCAAGCGGGAAGCTCCACCAGATGGCCTCAGCCCCCCACGACTTCTGCATCTGCCACGCAAACGGCAATCGGATGACCCACTGGGAAACGAACAGGATGACAAGCGGCGCAGTGACGGCCCCCGTCGCTCGCACAACGCCAAAGAGCACGATCGTCACCCCGAACAACACGAACGACCACGCCACCACGGCATTGATGTGCTGTGCGACAGCGATCGCGTAGCCATCGTCCGGCAGGAAGGCGTTCATGAACTGACGGTTGAAGAGCACGATGGCCAGGACCAGCGTCCCCGTCATGACGAAGTTCAACCCGACGCCCACGCGTCCAATGCGCGAGACCCGGTCCCACAACCCCGCCCCGACGTTCTGCGCCACCATCGACGACACGCCCGCCCCAATGGCGAGCGCCGGCATCTGGACGTACGTCCACAGCTGCGAGGCCACGCCGTACGCCGCCGTGGTCTGCGAACCGTAACCGTTGACGAACCCCATCATCACCATCGCCGACGACGAGATCACCACCATCTGCAACCCCATCGGCAATCCCTTGACGACGATCAGCCTCAGCAGGCCAGGATCGATGCGCAGGTATTTCCAATCCTTTCGCTGCAACCACAGCGGATCGCGACGCCGGTATAACGTGTACATCAACGCCGCCAGACTCACGCTCTGTGCGATGAGCGTCGCGCCCGCCGACCCCGCAATGCCGAATGGCGGCACCGGCCCCCAGCCGAAGATCAGCAAAGGGTTGAGCGCAACATCCAGTCCGGCCGAGAGCAGCATGAAACGAAACGGCGTGCGCGCATCCCCCGCCCCTCGCAACGCCATCATCACGAAGTTGTAGAAGTACATCACCGGTAACGCGACGAAGATGATGCGCAGATACGCGATGGCGAACACGCGAGCATCGCTCGGGGTTCCCAGCGCATTGAGCAATTCAGGTGTGAAGATGTAGCCGAGCACGGCAACGGCCGTCGACATCAGTATGAAAAAAGTCGCGCTGGTGCCAACGATCCGTTGGGTCAGGACGTGATTCTTCGCCCCGATGGACTGGCCGATGAGAATGGTGTTGGCCATGCTGATGCCGAAGACCACCCCCAGCAGGAAGAACAGCAGAATGTTGGCATTCGATGCCGCAGTCAGGGCCGACTCACCCAGGTAGTGCCCGATCCACATGGCGTTGATCGACGCATTGAGCGACTGCAACACGTTGCTGCCCAGCACCGGCAGCGAGAACCAGAACAAGGTCTTGCCGATGGGGCCGCGCGTGAGGTCCTGTTCAGCCATGGCTCGCCCTACTTTGCGTCGAACTTCACGCCGGCCGCCGGCGTGGGCACCGCACATCGGTGCGCGCGCAGGTTGTCGAGAAAACGCTGGATCAAGGGCAGCACCTTCACCTCGATGTCACCGTGCCCATAGCCAAAACCGGCAAAGTTGAAATGCGTGGCACCGTCGACGACCGCCAGCCAGTGACAGCCCGGCGGCAGATCCGCGAACGGCTCGGTGCGCGTCTGCCATTTGCCATCGAGCGGCGCGTCGCGCGTGCCGGTCACCAACAACATGGGCTTGCGAATGTCATGCCACGCGCCCGCCGGAAAGATCGGCCCCTGCCCTTGTGGCGACAGTGCGATGTAGCCATCGAAACGGTCGTCGCTGTCGAGCCCGAGCTTGTTCTTCGCGCCCGCTTCGACCATCACCGTGATGGCGCCCATGGAATGCCCGGCAAAGACCGCCGGTCCCGATCGGCACTGCGTTCGCGCCCAATGCAACGCCGCCCCGGCATCCTCAAGACGGTCGTCATACGCTTCGGGGTCCGTAGTGAGCGCTAGCAATCCGTCGCGTAACCCGCCGTTGCGCACCCGGTCGCGCAACGAGTCGCGTCCGCTTTCCTTGTGCGCCATCGTCACGGTCAGCCAGCCATATTGAGAGAGCGCACGGCCGAGCCACGCCAGCGAGTCGCGGTCGTCCCCCGCACCCGGGCTGAGCACCGCCACCCCGCTACAGGCAGACGGCGGACGGAAGACATGGAGGTTGGCGTAGTCGCCATCGCTGCGCAGCACTCGCTGGTCAACACCAGTCGGCGCAGGGGCGTTTGGCGCGGAAGCTGCGCTCGGAGAACTGGCGGAAGAGGCGGGGGCAGGAGCAGAAGTGGGTTTCACCGCCGGCTTGCCCGGCAGAGTCGTGTCGGCAGCCGAAGCAAGCGAGGGGAACGAAGCGAGCAAGGACATGCCGAGGCTGCAGGCACCGAGCGCGACGAGCATCGTCGCGAACGATCGTCCCACGGCCCTGCGCGACATTCCGAGCATCCGTTCTCCCTTGGTTTCTGGCAGCACACAGCCACCCTGGCCACCTGGAACACACGGGCCGGGCCGGGAACAACGGTCTCGCGCCGAAGCCCCGCTGCGACATCACACGATGGGCCATCTTAGCGCGGATTGCGTAGGGACTCGCATGAATTTTGCATACGGGATACCTGTCTCGCGGGCGCAACGCACATGCCACGCGTGCCACACTTATCTCGCGTCACTCGCATTGTCAGCGCCACAAACCTCATGTGCCTCAGGCGCGCTGATGCCGGCCGCCATGTGCGTCGCGCGATAAGCCAAGCGCCGACGCATACCCTGCCGGATCGAAACGCCACGTCAACGCGATCAGCGCCACATTGAGCACGACAAGCCCGCCCCATGACGGAACGAAACTCCCCGTCGCCGCCAGCACCGCCCCGGCACCGAACGGTGCCAGTGCCGCGATGCAGAACCCCACACCCTGCATGAACGCCGCCAGCGCGGCAGCATGACGCGGATGCGCGTGGTGATCGAGCGCCAGCACGAGCCCAAGCGAGAACGTGCCGCCCAAGCCGAATCCGATGGCGCCGATCCATCCCCATGCCGCCGCATCCGGGGCGACCACCAGGCCGATCAGTCCGCCGAGCGTAGCGACAAGCGCGAGCGTGAGCCAGCGCCGACGATCGACGTTTCGACGAGCAAACCACGGCAACGTCAACGCCGCAACGACCTGACATGCCGTCAGTCCCGCCAGCAATGCGCCGCTGCGCGTCGCGCTCATGCCGTGTTGCTGATAGAACGGCGGCAGCCACGCGACCATCGTCGTATAGGTGCAATTGATGAGACCGAAGTAGACGGCAAGCGTCCACGCGCGACGCTTGCGCAGCAGCTCGAGCATGGACGGCGCCCTCTCGGCAGCAGACGCCACACGCTCGCCCGCCACTCGGCACGCGGCCCGCAAATCCGCTGCCGTCGTTGCCTTCATCGGTTCCGCGGCAGGGCGACTCAACGGCGCGCGCCACCACGCAAGCGCCGCCGCTCCGACCACTGCGAGCCACATCCCAAGCCCGACGCGCCAGTCTCCGGTCTCGGACGCTGCCCACGGACTGGCTGCCGCCCCGAGCCCACCACCGCCCATCAGCGCCGCCGAGTACAGGCCCATCATCGCCGTCATCCGCGCGGCACTGTAGTTCGCCTTCACCACACCGGGCAACAACGCCTGAATGATCGCAATGCCGATACCCGACACCAGCGCCGTGGCAATCATCGTCACGGTGTCGTCAGCCACGAACCGCACAGCGCACGCCACCGCAAGCGCTACCAAACCGAGCAGCACGCCATGACGCTCACCGAAACGACGCGTCAATCCGTTCGCCGCGAAAGCACCCGCGCCCATCGCGAGCACCGGCAACGAAGTGAGCAACGCCGCCACGGGATAGGTCATCCCCGTCGCCTCGCGAATCTGCGGCAGCAGCGGACTGATGGACGTGAGCGTCGGTCGCAGCGTCAACCCGACCGCGACGATGGCCAGCCAAAGCGTCATACCGCTACGCCCTCGCTCACCACGACGTGACCGTTCGCCACGACCCAGCGACGCGGCGCACGCGTGACGATGGCCTGCGCAGCATTCACCGCATCGACCAGCACCAGATCGGCACGCGCCCCCACATGCAAGCCATAGTCGTCGAACCAGCAAGCCCTCGCGCCCTGATGGGTAACGCAATCGAGCGCGATCTCCAGCTCGTCGTCACGGCGCAGGTTGTAGCGCAAACCGATCATCATGGCGCGCTCGAGCATGTCGGGCGTGCCGTACGGTGTCCACGTGTCACGGATGCCGTCGTTACCGCCCGCGAGCGGAACGCCCGCGCGACGGCACGCCATGAGCGGCGGCACGACGCGCGACGGCGGCGC
>JARLJF010000046.1 GCA_031291335.1 Pandoraea sp.
AGGACAAATGCGCGACGAACCCGAAGGGTTGGGTTCATTTTGCCACACTCGGTTTCTGGCGATTTCAAACGGTCGTCCCGACGCCAGCAGGCCCGTGGTGCGGGGACGATCGGGGAATCGTGTTTTCAGCCCCTGCTGAACCAGGGGGATGAAGCGCTTCGGGCGTTTGATATCGGGCGATAGTCGGAAAGTACGGGGGCAAGCGCCTCCGGCGCGTCGCCCCCGCTCGGGGCGGGGTTTTGACCCATATAGGGTCAGATTCGAATTATTGGAAAGCCGTCGATTTTCGGAGAACGGCAGCATGCGACCATCCGCACGACGGCGTAAGGGGACGTGAAGGAACGTGGATAACGGCGTGGGCGGGTTTTGATTGGCGAACCCGGGAGGTGGGGAGCCAAGGGAAACGAGTGATGGCGCGGCCAAGCCAGGCCGGTGTCATCAGCCCGTCAGCCTTTCCGCAGTGCGTGCATCAGATAGCGAGCCGGGTCGATAGCATCGGCCAGATCGGCGCCGATCGGCCACGGTTCGCCTTCGATTTGGCTCGCGACCAGCTCCGCGCATAACGAGGCGAACACCAGTCCCCGAGAACCGAACGCAAAGCTTGCGTACAGGCCTGCCAGACGCGGCAGGTCCCGCAGGTGCCCCCCGGTCAGGCGTCGGCGCAGCGGCTCGATGGCGGCCATGTCGGGCAGTTGCCCCGCCATCGGCAGGCGGTCGGGCAGCAATGAGCGGAACGCGGTGCGTCCGCCAAGCTCGGCGGCGGCGCTTTCGCTGGCCAGTCCCGCATCGCCGAACTGGTCGGCATGCGCCGGCAGCAGCGCGGCAAGACGGCGCAAGTTGGCTTGATGGTCGGCGACGCGGACCTCCTCGGCCGGATCGTCGAAGCCATACGTCGCGCCTGTGATCGGCCCGGCGCCGCCCAAAGACGACGGCGCCACGTAGCCGTCGCCACAAACCGGCACGCGAAGCCCCGGCAACGTGTCGGGCGGCAGAAAGGTCAATTGCCCTCGGACCCGTTTGACGGGCAAGAACTCGGGGTCGAGATACGGGGCGAGCAGCGTCTGTGAGACGTCGGCCGCCGTCACAATGGCAACGTCGGCCTCGGCAAGTATGTGTCCCGTTTCGTCGAGGGCAACCCAGCGGCCATCGCGCTGTTCCAGACGCTCCACTTCCACCCCGTAGCGCGCGTCAAGCGACGGGCCGGCCGCCACCAGTTCGGCGCGGCAAAGCATGGCGGGCGCGAGCCAGCCGCCCTCCGGATACCAGATGCCGCCATGCGCCAGTATTTCCCCGGCAAGGGCGGACGCCTGTGTCACATCGACCGACTTCGCATACGTTTCCGGATACTCGTGCATGGCAACGAGCTGCTGCATGGCCTGCGCTTCCGCGTCGGTCATGGCGACCTGTAGCAAGCCGTCGGCCCGTCCGGGCAGCCCGCCCGGCAACGTTTTCCACTGTGCGAGGGCGTACAGGAACCCAGCGCGCGTGAGACGCGACAACACGTTGTCGTCTGCCGAGAGTTGCGGATGGAAGACGCCCGCCGGATTGCCCGACGCGGCGGACCCCGGCGCCTGCGCACGTTCGAACAGACGCACACGCCAGCCGCGTGCGACGAGTCTGCGTGCCATCGCCGTGCCCGCCATTCCTGCGCCGACAATAATCGCCTCGCGCACTCGCGGTGGCGCGGCCTCGGGCGGATCGTATCGACGCATCCGGTACGGCGGGGCGTAATGACCCGCAAGGCCCGCGAGCATGTCGCGCTTGTCTCCATATCCGGGCCGGTGTGCCGTCTCGAAGCCGGCGGCGATAAGATCGCGTCGCACGTGTGCGGCCGAGGTATAGGTGGAGAGCGTCGCCCCGTCGCGCGCCAGACGGCCAAGCGCCTTGAAGGCGTTCGTCGTCCACATGTCGGGATTCTTGGCCGGGGAAGCGCCGTCCAGATAGAAGGCATCGGCACCAACCCGCAACGACGGTATCAAATCGAAAAAGTCGCCGAAGCCGACGCTCAGGACCACACCGGGCACCAGTTCCAGCCGATGCCAACCGGCCACCGGTGCGGGCCAGACGTCGCACAGACGCTGCACGAGCGGCGCGAGTTCGGTCATGCCGGGCAGCACGAGCATCGATTCGAGCACCCGCCGCAGATCCTGCGGGCGGAACGGAAACTTCTCCACCGACACAAAATGCAGTCGCGCGGGACGCTGCGGATCGTCGCGCCACGCGGCCCATGTCGCGAGGAAATTCAGGCCGAGACCGAAGCTGGTTTCGACGATCACGAACTGCTCACGGCCGCGCCAGCGCGCCGGAAGATCGTTGCCGCCAAGAAAGACATGCCGCGACTCACCGAGCGCCCCGATGGCGCTGTGATAGACGTCGTCGAATGCCGTCGAATACGGCGTGCCGTCCGTTGCGGTGGCGGGTTCGGCAGGTTTGATGGGGCTTGGGCCCGGACGATGGCTCATTCGCCACTCCGCTCTTCGGTCACGATCTCGATGAGTCCCGGCAGCGAGACGACACCCAGCCACGTCCCCTCAGGGCCCGTGACGGGCACCCAGTCGGCATGCATCGTGCCGACGGCGCGCAGGGCGGCGACCAGCGCCATGTCGCCGTCGAGCGGCTTGCACGGCGCGACCACTTCCGTCCACAGCTCAGGTTCGCCGGTGGCCTGACGTCGCCACCAGCTAGCGGCGTCGAGCGTGCCGATGAGACGTCCGTCCGGCGCGCGCACCACGAGGTTGCGATAGCCGGTCGCGATGAAGCGCTCGCCAATCGCGTCCGAGGTGTCGGCGGCGCTCACCGTGGCGTCGTTGTCCACTGCCAGCGACGACAGACGCATCTCGCTACCCTCGCCCGTCATCGACAACCAACGGCCGGCAACCTGATTGCGGCGCAGCGACTTCGCGTACACCGAGTCGGCGCGTAGCGTCTGGGCGGTGAGATACGCCGTCACGCAAGCCAGCATCAGGGGCAACACCACCTGATAGCTCAGCGTCATTTCGAAGATCATCAGAATCGACATCAGCGGCGCGTATGTCGTTGCCGCCAGAAACGCCCCCATGCCGACCACGGCGTAGCTGCTGGCGACGGAGGCGGTGGCCGGTGCGAGTGCGTTCATCGCCAGGCCGTACAGACTACCGAGTGCCGCGCCGACGAAAAGCGTCGGTGTGAACACGCCGCCCACCGCGCCGGACCCGGCCGACGACGCCGTCGCCAGTACCTTGAACACCAGCACCATCGCCAGCGCCTGCCAGGCCCAGTGCGTGTGCAGGATCGAGTTGACCACGCTGTATCCGTTCCCCCAGACCTGTGGCACTTGCAGCGACAGCACGCCCACGACGAGTCCGCCCAGCGCCAGACGCAGGAACAACGGCACGGGCAACGCGCCGAAGCGCTGCTTGGCGGTGTCGAGCAGGCGAAGGAACAGCGGTGCGAGCACGCCGGCGAGAATGCCGAGGCCCACGTAGAAGAAGACTTCCCAGCCGGAAACGAAGTCGAAGCGCGGCATCTGATACACCGCTTCGTAGCCGAGGAACTGGCGAATGACGATGTTTGCGATGACCGAGGCGACGACCAGCGGGCCGAGCGTTGCCGTCGAAATCGAGCCGTAGACGATCTCGGAGATGAACAGTGCGCCCGCGATCGGGGCGTTATAGGCGGAGGTGATACCGGCCGTCGCTCCGCACGCGACCAGCAGGCGAAGGCGCTCCGGCGGGAACGCGAGAATGCGGCCGACGAGCGACGCGAACATCGCGGCGAGCTGCACCATCGGCCCTTCCCGGCCGATCGACGCGCCCGAGGCCACCGAACACAGCGATGACACGCTTTTGACGAGCGTCTGGCGCAGGCTCAGCACGCCGGTGCCGATGGCAATCGCCTCCATGTAGTCGTCGGCGCCCTTCTTCGGCACCCACAAGGTGGCGTATTGCAGGATCAGACCGGCGATCAGGCCGCCCGCGGTCGGCAGGAGCAGGCGTTGCCACCAGTTGAGGTTCTGCGCCAGTTCGACCATGCCGCTGCGGTGGCCCGCGAGCAGGAATTGCAGCCCCGAGAGCGCTTCGCGAAACGCCACGGTCGCCAACGCGCCCAGCAGACCGACGATGCCGGCAAGCAGCAACGTGATTTGCAGGGTGTTCGGTGCGAATTGACGTCGCACCCACACAACGACAGGCGATTTGGCCCAGGCGGACACTGCTGACACGGATAGAAGACGGTCGTGATCGAAATTGGGTCTCATGGTATCGACCGACGCCTTATTTTGAAAGCGCACTCCCCGGAAGGCGATTTCCGCCCTGGAAACTGAGGGTTGCTCAGGTAACGTATTTTCAACGGTGTTTTCCCGGTCTGCGCTGATTGCCATCGTTCGGTGACGAGGGAATTCAGCGTGAATTGCCATTTGACGATGCCAATACGCAGACGACCGTTTGCTAGCCCGAATTCCGCCACGACCTCAATTTTGCGCAGCGAATGCTCTAGGAGCCGTCCATAGCGTGGCCGAAACTGAGGAATGCTCAGATAAGGCGGTTTTTCGCGGTGCCGACAGCGTTCCGTCGCGTGATTTGAACGCTAGCGGAGCGGCGTGCGTTTTACCCGCTCCCTATGTTTTCACCGCCATCGATTTCGGAGGCAGCCGATACCGTGGGGCATTTCTGAACGTTATTCAGATAAAGGTAAATTTGGGGGGCTACGGCCCGTACTCGGACGATTTTTTCCGTCTTCTCGCTATTCGCATCATCACCGGAGCGATTTCGTTCGAGGCTGGCGGTCGATCGTGAACGATCTTTCCTGCCCGTTTTCTGCCCCCTTACCGTCAGCCGTTCCGGAGCGGCGTCATCGCTTCACCGCTTCAAGAGCCGAGCCAGGTTCGTCCAGCCTCCCAGTGAAATATCTCGTCCCGCGAGGGATGATGTTTGTCCTTCGAACTGGTCACATTCCACGCGGTGAAATAGAATGGCGCGCAATCGAAATGGAATAGAAAAGTAATACCCCAATGGCAGTGAGCAAAAAAGCCGCACAAAAATCACCCGTGCGTCTAGAAGAGCAGTTGGGTTTCGCGTTGTACTCGGCATCGCTGGCGATGACAAAAGCCCACAAGCCGATGCTCGACAGACTGGGTCTCACGTACTCGCAATATCTTGCGATGGTCGTGCTCTGGGAGCAGGACGATATCGCCGTCAATCAGCTCGGTGCACGTCTCGGACTGGACTCCGGCACACTCACGCCGTTGCTGAAAAGACTGGAAACCATGGGACTTTTGACGCGTCGTCGTGGAGAAGCCGACGAGCGTCAGGTGTTCATCGACCTGACCTCACGCGGTGTGAATTTGCGTCGTGAGGCGCGTCAGGTGCCCGCGCAAGTGCAGGCGGTCACGGGACAATCCGACGCGGCACAAAAGACGTTGCGTACCCTGCTTCTGCAACTCCGCGACGCGCTCAACGAAGCGTGATTCAAAGCAAGACGCGCGCTTCCTCACGGATAAGCGCGCGTCATTCAGTGGCGCGCAATCGATTGCGCTAGCGACTGAGGATCAATGTGCCGGCACGAGCATTTCGATGCCGTCGATTTTCTGTACGGTGTAGCCGGCATCTCGCCAGGCGTCGAGGCCGCCGAGCAGCGGACGCACTTCGGCGAAGCCCTGCTGACGCAGTTGTTGTGCCAGCCGTGCCGCCGTCACCTCGTTCGGACAAGCGCAAAACACCACGATCCGGCGATCGCGCGGGATATCCCGCAGCTTCTCCGCGATTTCCTTCGGCTCAATGGCGAGTGCACCCGGAATCGTGAAAGGATCGATGGCCCGGCGAGCGGCCGAGCGCACGTCGATCACGACGGGCGTCACTTCGTCCTTCATCCAGGCTTCCAGTGTCTGAACGCCGATACGCGCCATGCGCAGCGAGCGCAGCAGGCGATAACGGTTGAGCCACCGATTGAGCAGATACAACACGAAGACGAGCACGATCAGCCACAGCACACCGCGTCCGAGCGTATCGAAGGCGTCGAGCACGGCCACGATGTGCGACGCGAAGCCGACCCCGAGCGCCACGGCGACACCCGACCACAGCACGGCGCCGATGGCGTCGTAAAGCAGGAACGTGCGCCAGGACACCCCGAGCGCGCCGGCCATCGGCACCGACAGGGCCGAGAGTCCCGGCACGAAACGGGCGAACATCAGCACGCGTATGCCATGACGCCCCATCGCGCCTTCGGTGCGGCTCACGCACGTATCGGGCGAGATCGACAACCGGCACATCAGCCGCAGGATATGGTGGCCGTAGCGGCGTCCGGCGAGGAACCAGAGGGCGTCACCCAGCAGCGCGGCGAAAACCGCCAGGGCGACGATCAGCGCCGCCGGGAAGAGCGACGTCGACGCCGTGAGAATGAGCGTGGGATAAGCCGGCAGCGGCAGCCCCAGCGCTTGTCCGAAGATATTCAGAAATACAAGCCAGAGCCCGTAGCGGGCGATCAGATCGAACAGCATGCCGGGCACCTGTTGGCAAATTAGCGCAATACGGCATGTTAGCCCCCTGCCGTGACGACCAGAAGCCACTAAGTCGAAAAGTATTGTTGCTTTTCTGGAACGATCGCCGCCGTCCGCCGGGGAGTGCAGGCATCAGTGGCCAACGGAGGCTTTGACGCCCCGCTTGGGCTTGGTCAGCCAGACGAGCACCGCCAGGGCGAGAAACACATAGCCCGACAGGTGAAAGACGTCGTTCGTCGCCAGCATGAACGACTGACGGGTGACGAGGTCGTTGAGCATGCCGAAATCGGCGCCGTTCGTGAGCCCCAGTCCCTGTCGCAACTGGTCGAGATAGCTCGTCGTGGCGTCGGAATACGGGGTGATGTTCTCGGCGAGCCGCGCGTGATGGTAGATCGCCCGATCTTCCCACATGGTTGTACTCACGGCGGTGCCGATGGCGCCAGAGAGCGTGCGGAAGAAGTTCGACAGACCGGAGGCTGCCGCGAGGCGTTCGTCCGAAATGCTCGAGAGCGTGATGGTGGTCACGGGCACAAAGAAGCATGCAATGCCGATGCCTTGAATCAACCGAGGTTCGATGACCTTTGCGAACGATAGATTCAGCGCGAAGTGCGAATTCCAGAATGACACTCCGGCGAACACGAAGAACGCGAACGAGGCGACCGCGCGCAGGTTCAGCCGGTTCATGTTCTGTCCGATGATGGGCGAGAGTACGAGCGCCAGCAGACCCACCGGGGCCGTTGCGAGCCCGGCTTTGCCCGCGGTGTAATCCATCACGGTTTGCAGCCACAGCGGGAAGATGACGACCGAGGCGAAGAACGTCATGAAGCCGAACGAAATCACCACCACGCCCAACGCAAAGTTGCGATCCTTGAACAACGTGAGATCGACGATGGGTTTGTCAGACGTCAATTCCCAGAGGATCAGGAACGACAGACAGATCACGGCGGTGAGCGCGAGCGTGACGATCAGGCCGTTGTTGAACCAGTCGCGATCCTTGCCGAGGTCGAGCATCATCTGCAAGGACCCCACGCCGATGGCGAGCAACGCCAGACCGATCAGATCGATAGGCAGTTTCTGCGTTTTCGTTTCGTGTCCGCGCAGCAGGAGAAAGCAGGACACCGCCGAGAAAATCCCGACGGGAACATTGATGTAGAAGATCCATGGCCATGTGTAGTTGTCCGTAATCCATCCGCCCACGACGGGGCCGAAGATCGGTGCGACGATTACGGTCATGGCCCAAAGTCCGAGTGCGAGGCCGCGTTTTTTCTCGGGGAAACTGCGCATGAGAATGGTCTGCGAGAGCGGCACCATCGGCCCGGATACGAGCCCCTGCAGCAGCCGGAAGAAGACGAGCGCTTCCATATTCGGGGCGAGACCGCAGAGCATCGACGCGATCGTGAACGCCGTGACCGACGTCACGAACAACTTCGCTTCGCCCACGCGTCGCGCGAGCCATCCCGTGAGCGGCACCGCGATGGCGGCGGCCACCGCATACGAACTGATGACCCACGTGCCCTGACTGTTCGATACACCCACGCTCCCCGCGATGGTCGGCACGGCAACGTTGGCAATGGACGTGTCGAGCACCTCCATGAAGGTGCCCAGTGCGAGACCGATCGTGAGGATCGCCAGTCGCCCTCCGGTCAGCGGCGCACCTTGCGGCGCGGCGGTGGCGTTTGCAGTGGCGGCGTCTGCCATGTAAATCGTCTCCCTGAAATGACGACCGGATTGCGATGGATCGTGACCGAAGTATTCCCCGGATGGTGCCGCAGAATGGCGACCCTGTGCGACGAGGGTTTGGAATCCAAACTCTAAATCGTCAGGAAACGCCCTGGCAGACCCGCCGAATCGATCGACGTTGCGCGAATCGCGCGTCTCGCAAGGATTTCGGACAGGGTCATTTCATCGCATGTCAGCAACGTGCGGCGAATCATCTTCATCTTGCGACCATCGGACGCTTTTGCCCCTTGACGCGAGTGGGCGGGCGAGATTGAATCGGCGCTGACGCCCGACGTGCACGATGCCACGTCGCAGTCCCCTGGGCGTAGTCGTGCAGGCTCAATAAAGTTCTCTCGTCCGCGCTTCCGGCGCCCGGCGACAGCGAAATCACAGGATAAGCCCATGCAGCCAGGTAGCGTCGTTCCGCTTCAGTACAGTGAGTTTCTTGTCCTGCTTTCCTTCGTGATATCGGCGCTGGGGGCCTATGTCGCGTTGGTGGCTGCGTCGCGTATTCGCGACGACGACGGACGCATCAGTCCGGGCTATCTCTCGGTGTCGGCGTTAGCCCTTGGCGGCGTCGGCATCTGGGGTATGCACTTCATCGGCATGGCTGCGCAGCGCATGCCTTTCCCCGTGTCGTATTCGCTCTGGCCAACGCTTGGCAGCCTGCTGCTGGCGGTCGGGGTCTCGGGGGTGGCGCTTTGGTATGTCGCCCGGGCACCGCATCGCAATGCGCTGCAATACGCGATTGGCGGCGTGGTGGGCGGGCTGGGCGTGGCCGGTATGCACTATCTCGGCATGAACGCCATGCGCACGCAGGCGTATTTCGAATGGGACACGACGATCGTTGCGCTGTCGGTGCTCATCGCGATTGTGGCGGCGAGTGTCGCGCTGTGGCTGGCGTTCCATCTGGAAACGAGCCTGCAACGTGCGCTGGCGTCGCTGGTGATGGCGGTGGCCGTGTGTGGCATGCACTACACGGGCATGCGTGCGGGCACGATCATTTGCACCGCACAGACGCGTGCGCAAATCAGCATCCGTCTGCATGGCGATACGCTGCCGTACGGTGTTTTTGTGATCGCATGTGTGGTGCTGCTGGCGATGGCAGTGCTGCTGTATCGCACGTCGCGCAAACGGCGCGAGCGCATGGCGGCGCGACTCGATGCGCTCATGCGTCAGCGCGCCGGACAGGTTTGAAATCCGAAATCTGAAACCCTGAAAAACGAAACGCCGGCCCATCGAAAGACAGGCCGGCGTTTTGATATCTGAGCGCCTTTCGGCGCAGCACACTATTCAGTGCAGGATGGGACTACCCCCGACAGGCATCACATCGCCTGTTTCGATCAGGTCGACAATGAAGAACGGTTCGGTGTTGAGTTGTTTCGATGCACCGGGCTGGCCGGAATACCAGCACACCATCGCCATGTCTCCCAGCATGCGGGTGACGATTCCCATGGCACCACTCGGCACTGCGATGTGATTGGATTTGACGATCGATCCGACTTGCACTTGAGCCTCCTGCGAATGACAAAAAACCGATGCGCTAACCGGTCGGCGCATCGTCATCCGACTATACCGTATTGCGTTGACGCTATCGCCGATTTCTCCGATGACGTCGAGAAAAAGCCATCCGGCTGGTCGCCGTGATGCTCTGCAAGAACGCGGTAGTGCGGACCGCGTGGTGTGCGCACCGAGTGCACGAGGACATAGCCGTCGCAGTGCCAGATCAGCGGGCGCGGATGCGGATCCGACGGTGCGCGGCGCGCGTGTCGCAGCAGCGTTACATGCGGGCGAAACGATTGCGTCACGACACGGGCGCCCGTCGCGCGCCATTGCGAAAGCAGGGTGTCGCGGGTGGCGACGAGGTGCTCGGGAACGCCGGGCGCGCCGGCCCACACGATCTTGCGATCGGACCAATAGCCGAGATGATCGAAGGTGAGCGTGAACGGGGCAAGCGGCGTGCGCTGCATGAGCGCAAGCAGCACGGGCAGACGGGCCGAATCAACCTCGTCGAGAAAGGCCAGCGTCAGATGTAAGGTCTGGGCGCGCAGCACACGGCCGCCGCATTCCTCATGAGCCGAGACGGCCCACTCGTGAAGCTGCTCGCGTGCACCCGGCCCGGGCCACAAGGCAAGGAAAAGTCGCATGAGAACACCAGAGGTTGGGTCCTGCTGATGATTCTCATAGTAGACGGGCGATCGGGTGAATGCCAGCCGGGCCGAGCGTGGACAGAGGGTGCCCGAGGCCTTGGTGAGCGCGACCCGCGCGCGAGAACATTGTGCGGCGGGTGCGTGTTGCGGGTGTCAGTTCGTCGAAACGCCGGGGGTAATACCGCGACGGCCGCGGCGCGGCGTATCTGCCGGTTTTTCATCGGTTTTGGCTTGCACCGGCGGGTGCATGATGCTGTTCCAGTTGTTCTGGATGGCCGTATCGGTGGTATCGCGGGAGACTGCGCGCGAGATATCGGCGGTCGGGTTAAAGGCCCCCGAGCCAGCCGCGCCGGACGCATTCGCGGCATTACCCGAGCCCACCGGGGCGGGCGCGTTTTGCGCGTGTGCATGCGGGGTGAGCACCAGCACGGCGGCGATGGCGCCGGGCAGCATCACCCAGAGGAATTTGCGCAGGGGCGACGCGTTGGCAGCGGAGCGGACAGTCGAATCGTGGGTCATAGGGTGTCTCGGGTGGGGCGACGCAACTTCGCCGACATCATCCCCGGTCCCGGAGCAATGTCGGCGTTACGTCTTATGTGGGGTCAGTAGGCACCGGGAGGCGGTCTCCAGCCCGGGGGCGGAGGCGGCGGCGGCGCATAGCGCTGCGCCGGCTGCGATGTCACCATGTCGCCGCGAACGGGGACGCGGTTGCCGTATGCGTACATGCACTGAACGTAGGCCTGATCATAGCGGCTTTGCGTCATATATGCAGACGACTGCGCGTTGCCCATACCGACGGCGCTGCCGGCGAGCAGGCCTGCACCGGCGCCGATGGCGGCACCTGAGCCTCCCCCGAAGGCGGCACCGGCTGCGGCACCGATGGCCGTGCCAATTACGGCGCTGCCGATGGCACTGGTGTTGGCGGCGGAGGCGGTGTCCAGACCGCCATTCTGGCCGGAGGCATATTGGCGGCAGTTGAAGTCGTCCTGCCGGAACTGATCGAAGGACTTGTTGCTGCCGGGCAATGCCATGAGGCTTGGGCCGCTGGGCACCACGGCACAGCCGGCGAGTGTCGCGGCGGCAATGACGATGGCCAGGGGGGCGGCGAGACGTCGGGTGGCACCCGCGACGCTCGACGGTTTGCCAGCTTGGGAGACGGGCGATTCAAAAGACATAGCGCGTCTCCAGATCAGTTTGCCGGCTGCGCGGGCACTTCGCGCCATCCGGCAGGACACGTTTTCACGTAGGGGTAGTAGGCACCGGCCTTGTCGCAGTAGTACCAGGTGTCGCTGCTTGCGCCGGGCTGACCGTTCTGGGCACCGGATTGGGGTTGCTCGACGTATTGCTGAGGTTGGCTGGGAACGACGACAACGGGAGGTGCGTAATAGCTGGGCGGATAGTACGGGTAGGCGTAGGGATAAGGGTAGTAGCCGGGACCGACCCAGACGCGTACGCCGCCGCGCCAGGCAAAGGCGCTGCCGCTGACCAGGGCAGCGGCCACGGCAACGAAGCCGATGACAACAGGAAGACGTTTCACGACACAGACCTCGAAGAACGCACTCCGGGCGCGGTGGATTCCGCCTCGCGTACGCGCGTCGCAACGAGGTGGATGTACCCCAAATGTGCCGCAACGCCGCCCTGGAGTTGACGCTTCCGAGTCTAGGCCCGTCCCCCCTCCCGGAGCAATTACGGTACGTGTTAGAAGTGTTTCAAAGCATTACGCTTTTTACGGGGATTTGCGGGGAAACACGGTCGCGACGACGGGTTTTCGCGCTGTTTTTTGCTCGCGCTCGATCTGCTTGATGCTTTTCTCCGGCGTTGGGAGCTTTTCCGGCATCGTGCCGCCCAACTCCCCGATGGTCTGGCGGACTTTACCTCCGACTTCGAGGTGGGTTTGATTCGCATGACGTTTACCGCTGATATTGTCCCGGCGAAGCTTCTCTTCCGTTTGTGTCGCCCGGAATAGATTGGCGGCGAGTTCGGTGCTGTCCATGTGATCCAGAATTCTGTGGCTTTTCTTCAGCCCTTTATGGCGTGGATATCTTTGGCACTTAAACCGCCGTAAAGCCCCCGGTAGCCGTGGTCCTGGAATATTGCGTAGTCAACACCTGTGACTACCCCCGCGTCTCGCGCGGCGGCACTCAGCGTCTTGTTGTGATGAACCAATTCTCCGCGAAGCATCAGTCGTCGATGATTCTCGGACATACTCGCAAACGCCTTCTCGTCCCCTAACTCCTGGCGCCTCGTTTGCATCGCAAAATAGGTTTGACCGTTCGCGATGACCGGCTTCGACGGATCTCCGTTTTGGACGATCAGATAACACGCATAGCGGGAAAGGCGGCAATCACCAATTTCCCGGCGAGCGCCTGAGCCGATCTCGACCATAGTGAGGACATCCTCAAAATGGTCGACGGTGGCTTGATCGCTGTTCCTGCACGCATCTCTTGCGCGCGCGATGACAGGCTGGAAATGGCGATACTGAGAATAGTCGAGAACGGTGGCCAACTGACGCGCCAGCCAGAACTCATTGCCATCTACATCGAAGTGCCGGATTCCCTCAAAGGTTTGATGATGGTGTTCTGCTACGCGGTTGGCCGTCATGGATATCCTGTCGATAAATCGGTCTCGTTAGGAAAACCGACGGCCAAGTGTACGGCGCGGAAGTCGTCGTTTTACGCGAGCCCGCAGGATTACGCCCCGACTGCGGGCGCGTAATTATCAGTTTCCTGCTGGCTGATCACGGTTAAACGGAGAATCTCTGCGCAGCTATCGGAGCCCTTTATCAGATAGGGCCCAGGGCAGAGCGATTTCCGAATTCAAGAGGCGTGGCGTAGGGCTTATCGGCGGCTCTTCGTCGCTCCAGGGGGAGATCCAGAGCGAGCGTCACTTCAATGAGGCGTGGCCGCGTCATCGTACTGGTCGTTGACACGAGGTCACTTCCCGATGCAAAACCGGCTGAAAATCACCCCGAGCAGGTCGTCCGACGTGAACTCGCCGGTGATCGTGCTGAGTTGCTCCTGCGCGAGGCGCAATTCCTCGGCGAAGAGATCGAGCGCGCTGGCGTTCTGACGCGCATGCGCATCTGCCATCTCGATATGATCGCGCGCCGCACGCAGGGCCGATAAATGCCGTTCTCGCGCGAGAAACACGCCTTCGTTACCCGCCTGCCATCCAGCAATCTTGAGCAACTCCGCACGCAGAAGATCTATCCCCTGCCCGCCCTTCGCCGACAAGCGCACCCCCAGCGGTGCGGTACCTTCCTCGGGCAACACCGTCGCCGGTTCGCCCGCGAGATCGGTTTTGTTGTACACGCGCACGATCGGCACGTGCTTGGGC
Organism: Pandoraea sp.; assembly: GCA_031291335.1. Classification (GTDB taxonomy): domain Bacteria; phylum Pseudomonadota; class Gammaproteobacteria; order Burkholderiales; family Burkholderiaceae; genus Pandoraea. The sequence goes on from JARLJF010000046.1 coordinate 13,678, forward strand.
AATTGCTTCGCGATGTCCTCGTCTTCCGGCGTCATGCCCGAGCGCGAGTCGAGCAGATGCAGCACGGCATCCGCTTTCGCGATCTCGCTCCAACTGCGCGCGATGCCAATCCGTTCGACTTCGTCTTCCGTTTCCCGCAGACCCGCCGTGTCGATGATGTGCAGCGGGATGCCGTCGATCTGAATCGTCTGCTGTACCTTGTCGCGCGTGGTTCCGGCAATGGGCGTGACGATGGCCAGTTCGGCGCCGGCCAGCGCGTTGAGCAACGACGACTTGCCCACGTTCGGCTGCCCGGCGAGCACCACATTGATCCCCTCGCGCAGCAATGCGCCCTGCTTCGCTTGCGACAGCACTTGCGCCAGTTGCGCACGAATGCGCTCAAGTTGGCCGAAGGCGTCGGCGGCCTCGAGAAAATCGATTTCCTCTTCCGGGAAGTCGAGCGTCGCTTCCACCAGCATGCGCAGATGAATCACCAGATCCACCAGCGAATGAATTTCACGCGAGAACGCGCCGTCGAGCGAACGGCTCGCCGAGCGCGCCGCGGCCTCGGTACTCGCTTCGATCAGATCGGCCACGGCCTCGGCCTGCGCCAGATCGAGCTTGTCGTTCAGAAACGCGCGATGGGTAAATTCGCCCGGCTCCGCCAGACGTACACCCAGTGCCGCCCCTTCGTCGATGCATCGCTGCAGCAACAGTTGCAGAACGATAGGCCCGCCGTGACCCTGTAATTCGAGCACGTCCTCACCGGTGTACGAATTCGGCCCCGGGAAGTACAACGCGATGCCGCGATCCAGGGCTTCGCCGGTCGCGTCGAGAAACGGCAGATACGACGCGTGACGCGGCTTGAGCGGTTGCCCGATGAGACGCGCGATCACATGCTGCACGGCGTCGCCGCGATGCTTGCCGAAGGACACGCGCACCACGCCGATCCCGCCGCGTCCGGGGGCGGTGGCAATGGCAGCAATCGGGACAGTCGAGACGGTGGCGCTCATGGAACGATTCGTTGAAAAGCAGGGGCTTATTTTGACATGCACCAAACAAAACCGCCCGCGAGAGACTCGCGGGCGGCTATGTCAGTCAGACGGTCGGACCTGAGTCGTCAGGCCGCCTTTTCTTTCTTTTTGGTACCGAGCATCCGGTTGATCGACCATTGCTGCGCGATCGACAACGTGTTGTTGACCACGTAGTACAGCACCAGGCCCGACGGCAGGAAGAGGAACATGACCGAGAAAATCAGCGGCATGAACATCATCATCTTGGCCTGCATCGGATCCGGCGGCGTCGGGTTCAACTTGGTCTGGATGAACATCGACACGGCCATCAGCACCGGCAGGATGTAATACGGATCCTGCGTCGAGAGGTCATGAATCCAGCCCAGCCACGGCGCGCCGCGCATTTCCACCGACGACAGCAGCACCCAGTACAGCGCAATGAACACCGGAATCTGAATCACGATCGGGATACAGCCGCCGAACGGATTGACCTTCTCGGTCTTGTACAGCTCCATGAGCGCCGCGTTCATCTTTTGCGGATCGCTCTTGTAACGTTCGCGCAACGCCTGCATGCGCGGCGTGATTTCCTTCATGCGCGCCATCGACTTGTAGCTTGCTGCCGACAGCGGGAAGAACACCAGCTTGATGATCACGGTCACCGCAATGATCGCCCAACCCCAGTTGCCGATCAGCGCATGCAGCTTCGAGAGCAGCCAGAACAGCGGCTTGGCGAGGATGGTGAAGTAACCGTAGTCCTTCGTCAGCTCCAGGCCCGGCGCAATCTGCTCGAGCATGTGCTCTTCCTGCGGACCGGCGAACAGACGCGCATCGACCGTCTCGCTGCCACCGGCCGGAATGCTGGCGAGCGGCTCTTTCACGCCCACGCGATACAGACCGTTGTCCAGCTTGCCGATGTAGTTGTCGCGCGTCGCACCTTCCTTCGGAATCCAGGCCGTGGCGAAGTAATGCTGCACCATGCCGATCCAGCCATCGGTGGACTGCTTGACGTACTTCGCCTTGTCCTTGTCGATGTCGCTGAAGGTGATCTTCTGGAATTTCTCGTCGCTGCTGTAGACCGTCGGGCCCGTGAACGTGTGCGAGAACTTCGCGCCGCTGATTTCACGGCCGTCACGCACCAGCTCCATGTACAGCGTCGGCTTGATCGCGGCGTCGCCCTTGTTGACGATCGTGTTCGACACGTCGATCACGTAGCTGCCGCGATGGAACGTGTAAGCACGCACCAACTGCAGGCCGCCCTTGACCGGTGATTCGAACTTCACGGTCAGCGAGTCGCCCGTCAGCGTGGTCGGACCCGGCACTTGCGTGAAGACGTCGTTGTGGTTCGGGTAGTCGCCGCCGATCAGACCCGTGCGAGCGAAGTACTGATGGCTCGGGGTGTTGTCGAACAGCACGACATGCTTGTCGGCTTCGTCGGCGTCAGGCCACTTGGTGAGCGCGAGGAACGACAGCGTGCCGCCCTGCGTGCTGATGTCGGCTTCGTAGACATCCGTCGTGATGCGCACCTTCTGCGCAGCAGCAGCGGCCGGCGCATTGCCCGGTGCGCTACCTGCTGCGGCAGCGGCATTGGCAGCTTGCGGCAGATCGTTGGCCGGCGTCTGGTTTCCCCCCGTGGCGGCCGGGGTCGAAACCTCAGCCGACGGGAAAAACAGCGACGAATGGCCATTGCCGCGTTGCCAGTTGTCGAAAAGCATCACGACAGACAGCGCGAAAATGACCCAGAGTACGGTGCGTTTGATGTCCATGCGGTAACTCGTGGTGGACGAAACTCAGGAATGGCCCGGCGCGCGGCGCGTAACTGCCGATGCGGCCGCGGGCCCGGACGAGACCGTCAGCTTCACTCGCGACGTGTCGCTTCCGGCGGCCTTTTCGGCGCCTTCGGCGGTGTGATCGGGAGTGTTACAGACGTGTCGAGCCAGCGGTACGGGATCGAAACCGCCGGGATGAAACGGATGACAGCGGCATAGACGCTTGGCCGCGAGATAAGTGCCGTAACCGGCACCGTGCTCGACGATGGCTTCGCGTGCGTAGTCGGAGCAGCTCGGATGAAAGCGGCAACGGTTCCCCAGCCAGGGACTGATCACCAGCTTGTAACCGCGCAGGAGCAACAACAGCACGCTTCGCATCTCGATTCCGCCTGTCAGTCCGGCCGAGGTGGCCGGGTGGGCGGCGCATGCCCGGGGTCGGGCGCTACCGTGTGGGACTCACTACCTTCCGTCTTTGCATCGGTCGTGCGGCGCTTGCGGGCGGCTTTCTCAGCCGCGTCGAAGAGCTGCGCGAATTCGGCCTGTACCAGTGTGTTCAACACCGGTGCGGCCGCCGCAGTGTACGTCCCTTTGTCGAAGCGCCGGGTCAGTCGCAATACGAAGTCCCAGCCGGCCAGAGCCACGCGGCGCTGACGGAACATCTCGCGAGCCTGACGCTTGATCAGGTTGCGAGTGACCGCGCGGGGGGCGTGCTTCTTGCCGACGACAATGCCGATGCGGCCTTCGTGAGGCATGGCATCGACAGGGGCGTCCGGCGCAGTTTCGCGCCAGCGCATGTACAACACGAAGTGCGCGCTGCGACGCAGAGGGCGCAAACTAAAAACGGATGAAAACTCATCCGTTTTGAGAAGTCGCGCAGCTTTGGGAAACCCCATTGCCGGGACTTCGCGCCTTGCGGATTTGACGCGCAAACCGCGGTACGACCGAGCCGCGATTAAACGGCCAGGCGCTTACGGCCCTTGGCGCGACGAGCGGCGATGACCTTGCGGCCGCCACGGGTCTTCATGCGAACCAGGAAGCCATGGGTGCGCTTGCGGCGCGTCACGGAAGGCTGAAATGTACGTTTCATGATGCACTCACTGTGTGAAAAAATTCCCGCGCAGCAGCATCGTGAAACGCCACATGGACACCGTGAAAACCTGCAAATTCAAGGACTTTCACGCGCGGCCCAGCCGTCGGGAGTTGGATAAGAATCCGGTTATCTTTCTAACGAACCCGCTATTTAATCGGCTTTTCCGTTGTGTGTCAATAGGTTAGCCATCGCCCGTGACGCGCCCGTACACGAGTGACGTCGCCGATGTCCTAGATTCGCCACCCGGCGGCCTTCCGGCTGTGGATAATGGCAGAAATCGCCGCAAGCTTCAGTTTCTGTCGGTGGATAAGTCTGCGGCGAGAGACATATCCCGGCGCTCGCGGCAAAACGTCGCAATTGCTGGGCATTTGCGCAGCGCGCGCGCAAAGTCAGGCGGGTTAACGCGGCGAGCCCGCCCGGAGATGCCGGTGCTGTGGGCATTCCTGTGGATAACTCGCTTTGCCGACGCTTTGGCGTTAAAATCCCCCATCAATTTTTTTCCCAGCAGAGTACCGGTGGCGCCGCCATGTGGATAGCGCGCCGGGTTTTGTCGTCTGCGCGCGCCGAAGCCGGCCGCACGCGCGAGGCAAACCCCGAGCGCCGCGCCGTGGTTCGTGTGTTTCCGGACGTCTGCATAGCGCCGCCGGTCCGACTCGACCTCGGCCGGTACCTTGTCTGAACCCTGCATGGGAACGGGGGCCACCGGCTTGGTTTGCGACGTTTTGCCCCCATATCTGATGTAACGGATAGTGGACGGTAAGAGCGTCAGCCGAAGCAGTCGGATGGGCTCCGCGCCACCTGGACACACGCTGCATGAACGATTTCTGGCAACACTGCGCGACTCGTCTCGAACAAGAGCTGACGCCCCAGCAATTCCGCACCTGGATCAAACCGCTGGCGCCGCTCGACTTCGATGAACAGGCGCGCACGCTCAAGATCGGCGCACCCAACCGCTTCAAGCTGGATTGGGTGAAGAGCCAGTTCTCCGGGCGAATCCAGAGCATGGCGGCGGATTACTGGAATGCACCGATCGAGGTGACGTTCGTGCTCGACCCCAAAGCCGGCATGCGCGTGCCGTCGTCGACCCCTGCTCCGCCCCCGGCCCCTGCGCCGAGCGTCGCACCCGCGCCGGCGCCGGCCAGCGTAGCGCGTGCGAATCCCGCGTCGGCTGCGGCACACGCCGCTGTGACGGGCGGACACGGTGCGGACACGGCGTCGCTCGATGGCGAGCGTCCCGATCTGGAAGCCAGCGAAGCCGAGGCGGTCCGCCGCAATTGGCGCGTTACGCCACAAGAGCCGGTGCAACTGGGTGAAGTCGAGTCGATCTACGAGCGCTCGAAGCTCAACCCCGTGCTGACCTTCGATAATTTCGTGACGGGTAAGTCGAACCAGCTTGCCCGCGCTGCGGCGATTCAGGTCGCGAACAATCCGGGCACGTCGTATAACCCGCTGTTCCTGTACGGTGGCGTCGGTCTGGGTAAGACCCACTTGATCCACGCCATCGGCAACCAGTTGCTGGCTGAAAAACAGAATCCGCGCATCCGGTACATCCACGCCGAGCAGTACGTGTCCGATGTGGTCAAGGCATACCAGCGCAAGGCATTCGACGAGTTCAAACGTTATTACCACTCGCTCGATCTGTTGCTGATCGACGATATTCAGTTCTTCTCGGGCAAGAGCCGTACGCAGGAAGAATTCTTCTATGCGTTCGAGGCACTCATTGCGAACCGCGCGCAGGTGATCATCACGAGCGATACGTACCCGAAGGAGATCACCGGGATCGACGATCGTCTGATTTCGCGTTTCGATTCGGGGCTGACGGTGGCCATCGAGCCGCCCGAGCTGGAAATGCGAGTCGCGATTCTTATCAAGAAGGCGCAGGCCGAGGGTGTGGGGCTGTCAGAGGACGTGGCGTTCTTTGTCGGCAAGCATTTGCGCTCGAACGTGCGTGAGCTGGAAGGCGCGTTGCGCAAGATCCTCGCCTATTCGAAGTTCCATGGTCGCGAGATCACCATCGAATTGACGAAGGAAGCGCTGAAAGATCTGCTGACGGTTCAGAATCGTCAGATTTCCGTCGAAAACATTCAAAAGACGGTGGCCGATTTTTACAATATCAAGGTCGCCGACATGTATTCGAAAAAACGGCCTGCCAATATTGCGCGGCCGCGGCAGATCGCGATGTATCTGGCGAAGGAGCTGACGCAGAAGAGCCTGCCGGAAATCGGCGAACTGTTCGGCGGACGCGACCATACGACAGTGCTGCACGCGGTACGCAAGATTGCGGAAGAGCGAGGCAAGGACGCGCAGCTCAATCACGAGTTGCACGTGCTGGAGCAGACGCTCAAGGGGTAAAAACCGGCGGATACGCGCGATGACAGGCGGGGTTGCCTGCGTCCCTGTGGATAAGCTGGGTGCGGTTTGGGGGGAACTGGCGTTTTCGGGCACAATAGCGGATCGGCGCACAATGCGTCCCCTGTTCGTCCACAGCGTTTTCCGCCCTGTTATCCCTTCCACAAGCGATTGATTGATAAGGGAATCTTCGGGTTGTCAGCAGAAACTGATACCCGTTAACAGTTACTACGAAGGATAAATATGCAATTGGTCAAAACTCAACGAGACAATCTGCTGCGGCCGCTGCAAATTGTGAGTGGCATCGTCGAGCGTCGCCATACGTTGCCGATTCTGGCCAATTTGCTCATTCGCAAGCACGGACAGGACATTTCCTTCCTGTCGACCGATCTTGAGTTGCAGATCACGACCACCGCCGATTGCGGTGCCGGCGCCGATGATGTGGCGACGACCGTGGCTGCGCGCAAGCTGCTCGACATTCTGCGCAACATGCCGGACGCCGAAGTGGCGCTGTCGCTGTCGGACAAGCGTCTGACGGTGCAGGCCGGCAAGAGCCGTTTCCAGTTGCAGACGCTGGCGGCGGAAGATTTCCCGACCGTGGCCGAGGCCAAGGACTACGCCGCGAGCTTCGCGCTGCCGCAGCGTGCGTTCCGCCAACTGCTGGGCATGGTGCACTTCGCGATGGCGCAGCAGGACATCCGTTACTACCTGAACGGCATGCTGCTCGTGGTCGAGGGCGAAAAGATCGAAGCGGTCGCCACGGACGGTCACCGTCTGGCGTACTGCAACACGACGCTTGAGGGCGAAAAATTTGCGCGTCAGGAAGTCATCATTCCGCGCAAGACGATTCTCGAGTTGCAACGTTTGCTCGAGGACATCGACGATCCGGTGCAGATCGACGTGGCGCCGAACCAGGTCAAGTTCCGTTTCGCGAATGTCGAGCTGGTATCGAAGCTGGTCGAGGGCAAGTTCCCCGACTTCAATCGCGTGATCCCGAAGGGTTACAACAAGAGCTTCGTCATCAGCCGTGAAGAGCTGCATCGTTCGTTGCAGCGTGCGGCGATCGTGACGTCGGACAAGTTCAAGGGTGTGCGCTTCCTGGTAAGCGAAAACCTGCTGAAGATCAGCGCGAACAACACCGAAAACGAAGAAGCGCAGGAAGAAATCGAGATCGATTACACGGGCGAGTCGGTGGATATCGGCTTTAACGTGACCTATCTGCTCGACGTGCTGTCGAACCTCAAGGTCGAACAGGTGACGGTGAGTCTTGGCGACGCGAATTCGAGCGCGCTGATCACCTTGCCGGACAACGACGAATTCAAGTACGTCGTCATGCCGATGCGCATTTGAGCGGATATTCCGCCATACGCGCCGTCATATGCGCGAAGGGGCCGAGCGCCCCTTTGGCGTTTCTAGAGAATTATCCTTTTGCAGGATAAGCCTGCCTTTGCGGCGCCAAAAGCGTGCGGAGGTGGCGGGTCATGAAGCAGTAATTCGTCAGTTAATGACGCAGTAACCGGAAGATTGTCATGAGCGAACAGCAAAAGCAGGCCGACAGCGGCTATGGTGCAGCCTCCATTCAGATCCTTGAGGGTCTGGAGGCTGTGCGCAAGCGTCCCGGCATGTACATTGGCGACACGTCGGACGGCACGGGCCTGCATCACTTGGTATTCGAGGTGCTGGACAACTCGATCGACGAGGCGCTTGCCGGTTACTGCGATGACATCCACGTGGTGATCCACGCGGACAATTCCATTTCCGTGACGGACAACGGTCGCGGCATTCCCACGGGCATCAAGTTCGACGACAAGCACGAGCCGAAGCGTAGCGCGGCGGAAATCGTGATGACCGAACTGCACGCGGGTGGCAAGTTCGACCAGAACAGCTACAAGGTGTCGGGTGGTCTGCACGGCGTGGGTGTGTCGTGCGTGAACGCGCTCTCTTCGTACCTCAAGCTTACCGTGCGTCGCGACGGCAAGAAGCACCTCATGGAGTTCCACCGTGGCGTGCCGCAGAACCGCGAACTTGAGGTTGTCGACGGCATTGAGACGTCGCCGCTGAAGGTGGTAGGCGAAACGGACAAGCGTGGCACTGAGGTGCACTTCCTGGCTGACGAGACGATCTTCGGCAAGGTTGAGTTCCACTACGACATTCTCGCCAAGCGTATGCGCGAGCTGTCCTTCCTGAACAATGGCGTTCGGATTCGTTTGACGGACCAGCGCACGGGCAAGGAAGACGATTTCGCGTTTGGTGGCGGCGTGAAGGGCTTCGTCGAGTACATCAACAAGTCGAAGTCGGTGCTGCACCCGACGATCTTCCACGTGACGGGCGAGCGAGATGGTATCGGCGTGGAAGTCGCGATGCAGTGGAACGACAGCTACAACGAAACGGTGCTGTGCTTCACGAACAACATTCCGCAGCGTGACGGCGGTTCGCACTTGACGGGCTTGCGTGCGGCGATGACGCGCGTGATCAACAAGTACATCGTCGAGAGCGAGATGGCCAAGAAGGCCAAGGTCGAGACGACGGGCGACGACATGCGCGAAGGTCTTACCTGCGTGTTGTCGGTGAAGGTGCCGGAGCCGAAGTTCTCGTCGCAGACGAAGGACAAGCTGGTGTCGTCCGAAGTGCGTGCGCCGGTGGAAGAGTACGTGGCGAAGGCGCTTGAGGACTTCCTGCAAGAAACGCCGAACGACGCGAAGATCATCTGCTCGAAGATCGTTGAAGCGGCGCGTGCGCGCGACGCAGCGCGCAAGGCGCGTGAAATGACGCGTCGTAAGGGCGTGCTCGACGGCGTTGGCCTGCCGGGCAAGCTGGCGGACTGCCAGGAGAAGGATCCGGCGCTGTGCGAGATCTACGTGGTCGAGGGTGACTCGGCAGGCGGCTCGGCGAAGCAGGGTCGTGACCGTAAGTTCCAGGCGATTCTGCCGCTGCGCGGCAAGGTGCTGAACGTTGAGAAGGCACGTTTCGACAAGCTGATTTCGAGCGAGCAGATCGTGACGCTGATTACCGCGCTGGGTTGCGGTATCGGCAAGGACGACTACAACATCGACAAGCTGCGTTACCACCGCATCATCATCATGACCGATGCTGACGTGGACGGCGCGCACATCCGTACGCTGTTGCTGACGTTCCTGTATCGCCAGGTGCCGGAGCTGATCGAGCGCGGTTATGTGTACATCGCACAGCCGCCGCTGTACAAGGTCAAGCACAACAAGGACGAGCGTTACATCAAGGACGAGAGCGAGCTGGCGCAGTACATGCTCAAGCTTGCGCTGAATAATGCCGAGTTGGTTCCGACGACGGGCGCCGCCCCGATTTCGGGCGATGCGCTGGGTGAGCTGACGCGCAGCTACCAGTTGGCCGATGGTGTGATCGAACGTTTGAGCCGTGTTTATGAGTCGTCGGTGCTCACGGCGGTGACCGAAGGCGTCGAGATCAATCTCGATAGCGAAGCGGCGGCGCAGGCGTCGGCCAAGGCGCTTGAGGCGGCATTGAGCAACGATCCGCTCGCCCCGGAGATCACGATCACGGCGGTGATGGAAGACGTCGAGAATGCCGAGCCGGTACCGTCGCTGCGTGTGAATCGTCGTCACCACGGCAACGTGAAGGTGACGGTGATCGACCAGGACTTCCTGCAGACGGCGGACTATGCGCAGTTGCAGAAGACGGCCGAGACGTTCAAGGGCCTGATCGGCGAAGGTGGAACGATCAAGCGCGGCGAGCGTTCGCAATCGGTGACGAACTTCAAGGCGGCCATGAAGTGGCTGATGGCCGATGCCGAAAGCAAGGTCTCGAAGCAGCGCTACAAGGGTCTGGGCGAAATGAACGCGGAACAGTTGTGGGACACCACGATGGACCCGACCGCCCGCCGCCTGCTGCGCGTGCAGATCGAAGACGCGATTGCCGCGGACGGCATCTTCACCACGCTGATGGGTGACGACGTCGAACCGCGCCGCGCGTTCATCGAGTCGAATGCGCTGCGTGCAGGGAATATTGACGTTTGATTGGGTTGTGATCGGTGACACGCCAGCGTCCCTACGACTGGCGCCACCGTTGCCACTGTTGCCACCGCTTTACGACCGGGCGACAACGCTGGTGCGACTGGCCTGACATTGAATCAGCGTAGCAACACCGAAGCGTGACGGAAACTGAAAAGGCCTTGATGTTTAAGGCCTTTTTCTTTTACCCACGCATTGCTCATTTAAGGAACACAACCTTGGCACGACCGGAACACGATCAGCACCGCGACGGTGGCGAAGCGGGGGCATCGGCCCCGACCGAATTACGCCGCTCCCTCTCGGCGCGCCACCTGACGATGATCGCGGTGGGTGGGTCTATCGGCACGGGCCTGTTCGTGGCCTCCGGCGCCACCATCGCCCAGGCAGGCCCGGGCGGTGCGCTGCTCGGTTATGTGCTGATCGGTGTCATGGTCTATTTCCTGATGACCAGTCTCGGCGAGTTGGCCGCAGCCATGCCCGTTTCCGGTTCGTTCTCGACCTACGGCGCGCGCTATGTCGAAGAGGGGTTCGGCTTCGCACTGGGCTGGAACTACTGGTACAACTGGGCCGTCACGGTGGCGGTGGACCTGGTCGCCGCGCAACTGGTGATGGCGTACTGGTTCCCGGATGTCCCAGGCGTGTATTGGAGTGCGTTGTTCCTCGCCATTACCTTCGGGCTCAACGCGCTCTCGGCGCGCGGCTTCGGCGAAGCCGAGTTCTGGTTTGCGTTGATCAAAGTCGTCGCGGTGCTGGCCTTCGTGGCGATGGGCGTGATGATGCTGCTGGGCATCATTCGCGGCGGCGAGACGGGAGGCGTGGCCAACTGGTCCGTGGGCGACGCACCGTTTGCGGGTGGCTTCGCGGCGCTGATCGGTGTGGCGATGGTGGTGGGGTTCTCGTTCCAAGGGACCGAACTCATCGGCATCGCCGCCGGCGAATCCAAGGACCCCGCCCGTAACCTGCCGCGCGCCGTGCGCCAAGTGTTCTGGCGCATCCTGCTGTTCTACGTGATGGCGATTCTGGTCATCGGTCTACTGATTCCCTACACCGATCCGCATCTGCTGCGTAATGACGTGACCGACATCAGCGTCAGTCCGTTTGCGCTGATCTTCGAGCGCGCCGGATTGCTGGGCGCGGCTTCGGTCATGAACGCGGTGGTGCTGACCTCCGTGCTGTCAGCAGGCAACTCCGGCATGTACGCGGCGACACGCATGCTCTACAGTCTGGCCCGCGACGGCAAGGCGCCACGAGCCTTCGGCCACATCTCTCGCAATGGCGTACCAATGCGGGCACTGTTGGCCACTGCCACCGTCGCGGCGCTGTGCTTCTTCACCTTCGTGTTCAGCCCCAACGCCGTCTATATCTGGTTGCTCAACACTTCCGGCATGACCGGCTTCATCGCGTGGCTGGGCATCGCGATCAGCCACTACCGCTTCCGTCGCGGCTATCTCAAGCAAGGCCACGATCTGGCCAATTTGCCCTACGTGTCACCGTTCTTCCCGTTCGGCCCGATCTTCGCCTTCGTGCTATGTCTGATCATCACGCTCGGGCAGAATTACGAGGCGTTTCTGCAGGACAGAATCGATTGGGGCGGCGTGGTTGCGACTTACGTCGGTATCCCGCTGTTCCTGCTGATCTGGGCGGGCTATCGGTTTGCGCGCGGGTCGCGCTTCGTGAAATACCGAGACATGCGATTCCCGATTGCTCAAGCGCACACTCGTGCAGAGCTTCCGGCGTCCGGAACGGCTCCCGAGGTTTCGTAAGCCTAAGCGTGAGCGTGGCCCGCCGACAGCCGTTCGGGCCGCTCGGAACGCATATGGAAACATGGCGGACGTCGTGGCATCGCGCGTCCGTCATTCCCCGGCAGCGAGTCCCGTAGCGGGATCCGCCATGACCACGGTTGCTCGTCATCTCACGCCTCTGTCTCATAGAACAGGCTGTACTCCCCCTTCGTTCGCTTGATTCGCGCGAAACCCAGTTCGCCCAAATGCATACCCGCGATCAAAAGGCCTTCGGAACTGACGACGTCCAGAAGTCGTGATCGCGTGGCAGCGGCCACAGACGCGTCTTGATCGAAGGCAATCGACACATCGGGCCGCTGAATCTGAATGTGAGGGAAGTGAACGATGTCTCCCCACACAAGAAGACCCTGATCGCGGGATTCAAGCCGATAGCCAGTGTGCCCATCGGTGTGGCCCGGTAGCGGCATCGCACTGATCCCGGGAAGCACCTCCCCCTCATCGAAAGTCCTGAGCCTGTCGCTGTAGCCGTCGAACACCTGACGCGCTATCAGGAAGTTTCCGCGCGCCCGCTCGCTGGCGTGACTTAAGTTGCCGTCGTCTTGCCAGAACTTGACCTCACGCTGATGCGCAACAAGCTCCGCGTTCGGGAAGACGACTTGTCCGGCGGTATCCACCAGCCCTCCGACATGATCGGGATGGGCGTGAGTGAGCAGGATCGTGTCGATCGAGGACGGTTCGATACCGGCGAGCTGTAAGTTGGTCTTCAACTGACCGCCCCATTGCCTGATCCCTCCGGCGCCCGCGTCGATGAGGATCGTGCGGCCCGCGCCACGTACCACGTAGCAGTTGATATGCACGGCGGTGGGCGCCTTCTGCCCGGCGTCACTCTGCATTCTCGACGCGACCGATACGTCGATATTCGAGAGGAAGTCGAGGCTGGCGGTGAGGTAGCCATCGCTGATGGCGGTAATCGTGAAATCCCCAACTTGCTGGCTTGGAAAGGCAGGAACGGACACAGCAGTTCTCCAGATTGGCTAGTTTCGGGCGTGAATGCTCGACGCCGCATATCCGAAACAACGAATGCGTGCCGTGAGGCCAGTGCGGTGAGCGATGGCGTTTTCCAACGCGTCCATCAACTGGTTCATTACCGTGGGCGTGCGAAACGTCTCGAGGCGATATTGGATTTCCGCGAAGACGGGATGCCCCTGCCCATGGCGAACGTCCACAAAGATGATGTGAACGTTTTTGAGCGCCGCGCCAAGCACAGTCGTACAGAGTTCGATGCAGTCGCCGGAAAGCCCGGCAAGACGCTCGTCAGACGGCATTTTTTCCGCATCGATATAGAAAGTGACGTTCGGCATCGCAGACCTACTTTGTCGGCGCTGTCGAAGGTGAGACAGCGCTGGTGAGCTGCTCCGTCATCGGTGCGTAGAAGTAAATACGGTGAACACCTTCAGCCATGCGCTCGACACGCTGAGCGCTTTCCCGAGGCAGAACGGCGAGCCAGCGACGCTCTGGAAACTTCTCCAACGCAACGGCTTGCATGGCCAGCGGTTGGAGGCCCAACCGGATCAGAGGATCGGGTCCATTCGCACAAAGCACGAGACATTCGTCGGCCTTCACCGCCGGTGCAAGACCGATATCGCTATAGAGATTTCGATGCCAGTCGGTGATGTGTTCCTGCCACCGTGCGAAATTGCCGCCCCCCTTCTGGCGATATTCCTCTCCGGTCAGAACGTCGAGACCGTCAATCGTGTGAACAGCCAGATAGACGGGGCAGCCATCGCTAATCGCCTTGAAGCGTTGCGACGTGTGAAAGCCGGTCACCGAGATGAGGGCGGGCAGCTTTTCAAGGCTGTAGAAGTCGTTCCATTCGGCTTCGCTATTGAGATCGGCGAAGCTGCATTCCACGGTGTAGATCATTAGCGGGTCCTCTGAGCAGGATGCGCGTCCTCTTGAGAACAAATCATCCTTAGTGCGGTAACGTAATGCTAATCTGGCATTTCCAAGCCACATAACGACTAAAAGTCAGCCGTCAGTGATGTTTGCTCAAGCTGGCGCCAAACGCCTTCCGACCGACGAGCCCCCCATGCGACGCAAAATTCCAAGTAACTCCGCACTCCTGGCATTCGAGGCGGCGGCGCGACACGGCAGCTTTGCCCGCGCCGCCGAGGAACTGGCGCGGACCGAGGGCGCGGTCAGTCGCCAGATTGGCCGGTTGGAGGCGTTTCTCGGCGTCGCGCTGTTCGAGCGAGTGGGAAATCGGGTACGACTGGTGCCCAACGGCACCCGATACGCGGCGCAGGTTCGGGAGATTCTGGATCGGCTGGAACGGGACAGCCTGTATCTGATGGGGCAGCCGCTGGAGGGGGCGAGCATTGATATCGCGGCAAGCCCGACCTTTGCGACCCGTTGGCTCATTCCCCGGCTGAAGCGGTTCCAGACCATGCATCCCAACATCACCGTGCATATCGCCGAACGAATGGAGCCGTTCCTTCTTGCGGATAGCGGGTTCGACGCCGCCCTTCATTTCGAGCATCCGGCATGGGCGGGCATGCATCTGCATCCGCTATTGGAGGAGATCCTCGTGCCCGTGTGTAGTCCGGCACTCCTCGCCGACGTCGATAGCCCCCGTCGCTGGACGAGCTGCCGCTCCTTCACCGTCGGCAGAATCCGGACGCCTGGCAGATTTATGCGCAAGAGTCAGACATCGCGCTGACCAACTCGGCGGTCGGCGCACGGTACGATCTTCATTCCATGCTGATCGAGGCGGCGCTTGCTGGCCTGGGGGTCGCGCTGGTGCCACGTCTGTACATCGGTGCTGAGCTTGAGCAGGGCCGTTTGGTGGCCCCTTGGCCCGACGGCAAAGCGATTACCAAAAAATTCTGTCTCGTGCTTCCCGAGCCGATCGAGCTGTGTGAAGGGCCGGTCAAGGCATTTGCGAAGTGGATTCTCGGGGAAGCCCAGCGTATAGCGCCTTAAGCACGATTGCTTGGCACTACGTCTGATGCCAGCACAAAACACCGAAATTCACGCGGATTTTTCGATTTTTCGATCATCTTGCGATCCTAAATGGTGCAAAATGCTCTTTCCGCACAAGAATAAGCCCCATTGATGGGCATCCGAGATGAAATATCAATCACTTGACGATTTCCTGCGCTCCACTGCCGAGCGCAACCCTGGCCAACAGGAATTCCTGCAAGCTGTCACGGAGGTGATGGAAAGCCTGTGGCCGTTCATTTCGCAGCATCCGAAGTATGCCGAGCACGGTTTGCTCGACCGTCTGGTCGAACCCGAGCGCACCGTCATGTTCCGGGTGTCGTGGGTCAACGATCACGGTGATGTTCAGGTCAATCGCGGTTATCGCATCCAGCACAGTTCCGCCATCGGCCCGTACAAGGGCGGCCTGCGTTTCCATCCGTCGGTCAACCTCTCGATCCTCAAATTCCTCGCCTTCGAGCAGACCTTCAAGAACGCGCTGACCACCCTGCCGATGGGCGGTGGTAAGGGCGGTTCCGACTTCGATCCGAAGGGCAAGAGCCCCGGCGAAGTCATGCGCTTCTGTCAGGCGTTCGTGAGCGAATTGTTCCGCCATGTCGGCAGCGACACGGACGTTCCCGCCGGGGATATCGGCGTGGGCGGCCGCGAAGTCGGCTTCATGGCCGGCATGATGAAGAAGCTCTCCAACCGCGCCGACTGCGTGTTTACCGGCAAGGGGTTGTCGTTCGGCGGCTCGCTGATTCGTCCGGAAGCTACGGGTTACGGCACGGTGTACTTCGCCGAGGAAATGCTCAAGCAGACCGGCCGCAGCTTCGATGGTTTGCGCGTGAGTGTCTCGGGTTCGGGCAACGTCGCACAATACGCGGTCGAGAAAGCCATGGCGCTCGGCGCGAAGGTCATTACCGTCTCCGACTCCAGCGGTACCGTCGTCGATGAAGCCGGTTTCACCACCGAAAAACTCGCGGAACTGATGGACGTGAAGAACCATCACTACGGCCGCGTCAGCGATTACGCGAAGCGTACCGGTCTCGAGTTCTTGCCGGGCCAACGTCCCTGGCATATTCCCGTGGACGTCGCGCTGCCGTGCGCCACGCAGAACGAACTGGATGCCGACGACGCCGCAACGCTGATCGAGAACGGTGTGATTTGCGTCGCGGAAGGCGCCAACATGCCGTCGACCAACGAGGCAGCGAAGCGCTTCGAAAGCCACGGCATTCTGTACGCGCCGGGCAAGGCGAGCAACGCTGGAGGTGTTGCGACCTCGGGGTTGGAAATGAGCCAGAACGCCATGCGGATTTCGTGGCCGCGCGAGGAAGTCGATGCGCGTTTGCACGACATCATGCGCAGCATTCACGAGGTCTGTCTGGAACACGGCCGCCGTGCCGATGGCTCGATCAGCTACGTGAACGGCGCCAATGTCGCCGGCTTCGTGAAGGTCGCCGACGCGATGCTCGCACAAGGCGTGATCTAAGCGACGTTCCCACGTCTGCCGCAGCAGGCCGCAGACGATAAGCTGAACGCACACAAAAAGCGCTGTCCTCCGGGGCAGCGCTTTTTGCTTTCAACACGAGATGGCGCGGAGCATCGCACTTGACCGGCAGCGCATTCAATCCGTCAGCGAAACGAACCAGACTTTCTTCACGAAGGCGTCGACCTCCCAGTGCCCCTTGTAGCCTTCGGGCATGACAAACGGGTCGCCGGCGCGCAGGGCGTGCACCGTGCCATCCGGGTCGACTACACGGCAATCGCCTTCCAGGATGTAACCGAACTCGATGTACCCGGTGGTGTCCGCGCGAAACTTGCCCGCTGTGCTTTCCCAAATTCCGGACGACGCACGGCCGCCGTTGCCCTCGAACCCGGTCATGCTGCGAAATACGGTATCGCCCTCCATCGGACGGCGCGGCTTGCCGATCTCGGGATTCTGCAAAGGTCCCGCGCTAAAGCGCACCAGATGCGAATGACTATCGGCCACAACTCACCTCTATATCTATTGAACGGACTACTAAGGAATGCGTAATTCGAGAGGGCGGCGGCACATGGGCGCGGACCGGTTTCCCCCTCTCAGTACGCCGGATTCAATGTCTGGTGTACTTCGAGAGCCGGAACGCATACGGGTCCACCCGTGGCGTGTTGCCTTGAACGAGATCCGCCATCAGTGCACCTGCGGCGGGACCGATGCCGAAGCCATGACCCGAGAAGCCGGAGGCAAGGAAAAATCCAGGCACGTCGTCGACGCCTGAAATCACAGGAATCGCATCAGGCGTCACGTCGATAAAACCGGCCCATGCATGTGCGATCTCCGCTGGCTCAAACGCCGGGAATGCTTGCTTGAGCTTGTCGAGTGCTTCACCAATCGATTTCATCCCGGGGGACGGATCGAGTGTGCGATGCGCCTCGAACGGCGTCGGCGCTTCGGCGCCAAAGCGCGTGGGCATCATCAATTCATCGAGAAAGCGTTTGCCGACGCGCAGCTTCAAATATTTCTTTTCCGAGAGCCACGCCGGGAAAAATTGGCGGCACAGGCGAATGCTGTCAGGCGTGAGATCGGCGACCGATGCGCCAAGTTGCGACACTGAATAGCCGCCGTCCGCTCGTTTGCGGCATGTGAAGTCTTTGCCGTTGACGGCGAGATCCAGTCCGGCGTCCATCGGCGTGGTTCGCAAGACCGAGGCGTGTACTTTCAACTGTGGAAAGTCCACCCCTGTATTGCCGCAGAACAGGCGCGACCACGCGCCACCCGCCAACACAACAGCATCGGCACTCACATGCCCCTGCTCGGTCACGATGCCACTCGCTCGCCCCCCCTGCCGATCGAGACAACGCACGGCGGTTTGCTCGAACACTTGCGCACCTGCCGCTACCGCCAGCGACGCAATCGCCTTGGTGGCACGGTCCGGCTCGGCCACTCCGTCCACAGGGCAATGCAGCGCCCCGATCCAGCCGCGCGCCGATGGGGTATTGAACAAGTCCGGCAGTTGTTCGCGGTTCAGCAATTGCGCCGGCACACCCAGCGGAAAGGCCTTGTCCAGCCACTTGCGATAGCCGGCCATGTCGGCTTCGGACTCGGCCAGATAGGCTACGCCGGTCTGGCGATAGCCGACATCATGCTGCGCCTGAATCTCCTTCCACAGGTCGATGGCCTGCATGGCCAGCGGCAGTTCCTTATGATCACGACCCACGGTGCGAATCCAGCCCCAGTTGCGCGACGATTGTTCGCCTGCAATGACGCCCTTCTCGAACACCGCCACGCGGAGACCGGCTTTTGCCAGCGCCCATGCCGTACTCATTCCGATGATGCCTGCGCCGATGATCGCGACATCGACCTGCTTGGGGAGAACGCTAGCCATAAATCACCAATCGACAATAGGAGACAGTAAGTGGAAACGCTTGCGCGGCCGTGGCCGCATTCACACGTAGAAGTGGTTGCTGTTCACGACCATGAACACGGTGGGCTCGTCCCACGCGTTTTCCCAGCGGTACGGCCGGTTGCCTGTGAAGCCGTAGGTGTCGCCGGGACCAAGCACCAGCGTGGTGTCGTCGATGAACACACGCAATTTGCCGGCAAGCACGTATCCCACCTTGTCGCCAGCCTGCACCAACAGATTCGAATCGGAGGCTGCGCCCGGCTCAAGCTCCATCATGAAAGCTTCGAGCGATGCACAGTTCGACGGCGTGATGCGCGATTTGGTCACCCCCGAACCTGCCAGCCGCAAGGGCTTGCGCTGGTTCGCCCACACCACGAATTCACTGGGCTCAGTCGTGCTCGGCGCGTCTTCCGCCTGCGCCGGTGCCGACGTGAACAACGCGGCCCCATCCACTCCCAGCGCATGACACAACTGACGCAGCGAGCGCATTGAGGGCGAACTGACGCCGCGCTCGATCTGGCTCAACATGCCGATCGACATATTGGTGCGCGCCGCCAGATCCTTCAGCGTGAATTTGCGCTCGGTGCGCATGGCGCGCAGGCGCATGCCCAGCTCCTTGTCGCTGGCGTGTACCGCGGGATCGTCGGGCAGATCTTCGGCCAGACGGGCAGCGGGTTCCGGGTCCTGCTCTGAAAGTGCGGTCGGAGATTGGGTGGTGACGGCTCTCGGCTTCGATGACATGGCGAAAAGGAATCGGGGACGCAACGGGGCGGGGGCGCGTGAAACGTACGCTCGACGAATTTCAATATCACTTCAAAAAGCTTAGAGTGATTTCGATATAGCGTCAATTCGGAAAGGCCCGCTTTTGTCATCGTCACCACACGTTGGCAACGCGTCGGACGGCAACGTCGTCACGCCGCCAGCGGGCTGCTGAGCGCGAAGGTACGGTCGTGCCAGAGCAGGCAACCGGCGTCGGCCGTGTGGTGAATCCTTGTGGCAGACACTGCGCCTACGATAATCGTGTGGGAATAGCCGTCATGTGTGTCGAGCAACGTGCAATCCAGCGTAAGCGTGGCACCGGCAAGCGTGGGCGCACCTGTCTTGAGCGGTGCCCACAAATGCGGCTCGAAACGCTCAGCCCCCCGCTGCCGCTGAAATCGGGCAACCAGTTCGCGGTGGCGGGTGGACAGGAGATTTACGGCGAAGTACCCGGCATCGAGAATGGCATCGTGAACCGACGCGCTCTTGTGCACGCAGACGAGAATCGACGGTGGCTCGGCCGAGACGCTGCATACGGCGGTAGCGATGATGCCAATGGGGCCGTCGACGCTGTTTGTCGTAACGGCGGTGACGCCGCCGGGGAACGATGCCATCGCCTGCTGAAAATCGGGAACCTGCACGGTGGATATCATGGTGTCGGACTGCCTGTGTGGTGAATTGGCGGGCCGCCGCATGTGCCCGGATGGGCGCTTACGGCGCTACCGTTTTGCTCAGCCCTGCCGGAACGTCAACGGCGCGAGACCGAGATTTGCGCGCAATGTCGCGCCCTCATATTCGGTCCGGAACAGCCCGCGGCGGCGCAACTCGGGCACAACCAGTTCAGCCATGTCGTCAATGCCATGTGGCAGTGTTGCCGGGCAGATGTTGAATCCGTCGGCGGCTTCATTCTGGAACCACGCCTCCATCTGGTCGGCAATATCCGACGCCGTGCCGATCACCATGCGCACGGTATAGGTTGCCGCCACGCGCTGGTATAGCTGGCGGATCGAGAGATTTTCGCTACGCGCCATGGCCAGCAGATTCTCTGCGATGCTCCGGATGCTGCCGCCCGCCTCGATCTGCGGCACAGGCCCATCGATCGGATAGCCGGACAGGTCGCCCAGCGCGTCGTACAGGCTGGCCAGGCCGCTGATCGGGTCGATCAATTCCTGCAACTGGTCGAATTTGTCCTGCGCCTCCTGCCGGGTGCGACCCACGAACGGGGTGAGTCCCGGCATGATCAGCAAATCGGCCGGCGCGCGCCCGTGTGCCGCGAGCCGCGCCTTCAAGTCCCGGTAGTACGCCTGGGCGTGCGCGAGGTTGTGCGAGTTGCTGTAGACGAGATCCGCTTCGCGTGCCGCCAGCGCCCGTCCCGCCTCAGACGCCCCCGCCTGCACGATCAGCGGCCGCCCTTGCGGCGTGCGCGCCGAGTTCAGTGGGCCGCTAACCTGAAAGTGCTTGCCCGAATGGTTTGGCGCATGTCGCTTGCGTTCGTCGTAAAACACCCCGCTGGCCTTGTCGCGCACAAAGGCGTCGTCTTCCCAGCTTTGCCAGAGCGATTTGACGACCTCGACAAACTCGTCGGCGCGCTCGTAGCGCTCCTCGTAGCCCAGGTGTTCGTCGCGGCTGAAGTTCCGGGCTTCCTCGTTGGACCACGACGTCACGACATTCCAGCCTGCGCGTCCGCCGCTGATGTGATCGATCGAGGCAAATTTGCGCGCGACGTGAAATGGTTCGTTGTAGGTCGTCGATGCCGTAGCGACCAGCCCGATATGCGACGTATTCGCCGCGATTGCGGCCAGCAACGTCAGCGGCTCCAACTCGGCGTTGCGCATGTCGCGGGCCAGCGCGCCGCGCGGATTGTCCTGTGCACGGATGCCGAGTCCGTCGGCAAAGAAGATCATGTCGAACTTGGCGGCCTCGGCTTTCTGCGCGTTTGCCAGAAAGTAGCGGTAGTCCAGTGCGCCGCCCGCCGGCACTTCGGGATGACGCCACGCGGCGACGTGGTAGCCGAGGTAACGCATCGACAGGCCGAGTTTCATTTTGCGATCAGTCGTCATGGAGAGTGTCTTCGAGTGCGATCGGGGGAAAGGGAAAGGCGTGAGGAGCGGCGTTAGCCACCGCAACGCGCCGCGACCTCGGTAAAACAGCGGTCGCGGCATTCGCGCAAGAACGTGATGAATGTGCGGCACACCTTCGAGAGAGGGCGATGCCGCGGATATAGCAGGCCCACGCCGAAGTCGAGCGAGGGGCGCATCACCCGAGCCTCCACACGAGCGAGGTTGGCATGCACCGTGAACGGATCGGCCAGCGCGACACCCATGCCGAGATGCACGAACTCGCTGACTGCTTGTAGGTAGGACGTTTCCAGATGTGTCACGCGGCGCACGCCGTGTGCGTCGAAGAACTGGTCGACGTGATGGCGTACCTGGCAGACGCTGGTCATCGAGATGAACGGCATGCCGTCGAAATCGAGCGGCTGTAACTCGCGGCGGGCCGCCAGCGGATGCCCGGGCGGCACGATGGCGTAGTAAGGCACTCTGCAAAATTCGTCGACAGCGACGTCCGCCTGTGAGAACGGCAGCTCGGCGAGACCAAAATCGGTTTGTTGCGCGGCGATCCAGTCTTCCACGCGTGCCGACGACTGAATCTCCAGCGAGATGCTCACACCGGGATATTTTTCGCAGAACGCCTTGATGACGCCCGGCAAAAAGCTCAGGCCCAGTGCGGGCATGCACGAGATGGCAATCTGTCCGACCCGGTTCTGCCGCACATCTGCCGCAAGCTCCTGAATACGAGCGTAGGAGCGATAGGCATGCTCGGCCTGCTCGAAGATCAACTGCCCTTCGGGGGTGGGGATCAGCCGGCCGTTGGCGCGATCGAACAACGTCAGCGCCAGCGAGCGTTCAAGATGCCCGATCAGGCGGCTGACGGTGGACTGCGAGGTCCCGAGCATTTCTGCCGCCCCATTGACGGTACCGGCCGTTACCGTGGCGCGGAAGGCTTCGAGTTGTCGAATGTTCATCGGGAGCTCCGGAGGGGACGCAGGCGCATGAAATCATCTTGGTGCAGGCGCGCCGTGCAAGCAATGACATCAATAGAGGGAGACATTGCAAAAACTGCATACGAAGAACGCCATGCCGCCGATGCCGTCGGCGTTTGGCGATGCCAAGACGGAAAAGCCCGACAGCCCCTTCTGGGGCTGCCGGGCCGTATTTCCTCTTAGCGGGGCTGAATCGTGTCTGGCGTCTGTCGCCGGACCGTTACTTCACATGCTTTCGGCTGGCATGCAGCCCGATCAGCGCGAATATGGCGATGATCACGATGTAGTACGCCGGTGCCATCACGCTACCCGTGGTCTTGACCATGAAGCCGACCACCAACGGTGTGATGCCGCCAAAGAATGTTTGTGCGATCACATAGGCGATCGACACGCCCGTCGTGCGGCATGAGGTCGGAAACAACTGCGACAGCAGCGATCCGATCGGCGAGTAGTAGAAGCTGTAGAACACGAACGACAACGTGCACTGGAAGACGGCGAGCGTCAGTAACGAAGGCGAGCGCGTCAGCATCTGGAACAGCGGGAAGACCAGAATCACGCCAATGATCAGTGCCGTGCGCATGACCTTGACGGTGCCGAGACGGTCGGCCGTGATGCCGCCAAGCATCGGCACCAGTGTGCAGACGACCCCGCTGCAAATCGACGCGATGAACGCATCGTCCCTCGTCAGACCGAGGTTATTGATGGCGAACGTGGGCATGTAGAGATTCAGGAAGCTGGCGACCACGCCTGCGGCCGCCACCACCGCGCCAATCAGCACGAAGCGCTTATGCGACTTGAACGTTTCCGCGAGCGGGTTCTGCACCGTAGCCCCGGCATGTTTGACCTTCTCGAAGTCGGTGGTCTCATCGATCTTTGACCGGATGTACAAGCCGACCGGCCCGATTAGACAACCGAACAGGAACGGCAGACGCCACCCCCATGCGTTGATCTGGTCTTGCGTGAGCGAATGGTTGCAGAAGTATGCGAACAGCGATGCGGCCAGCACCGCCAGGCCCGACGCCGAGAACTGCAAGCTCGCAAAGAAAGCCTTTCGCGACGCGCTCTGCTCCGTCAGGTAAGAATTCGCCGTGCCGAACTCCCCCCCGACCGAGAAGCCCTGCAGCAGACGGCCCGTGACGAGGATCACCGGCGCCCAGACGCCGATCGAATCATAGGTGGGCGTCACGGCGATCAAGACCGTGCCGGCGAGCATGAGCATTGCCGCGAAGCTCAGCGTGGCGCGACGTCCCACCTTGTCGGCCATGATGCCCAACACCACTGCGCCGACCGGCCGGATCAGGAACGAACTGGCGAACGTCATCAGGCTGAACAGCAATGCCGACTGCGGGTCGCCCTGCGGGAAGAAAAGCTTGGAGATGGTGATCGCGAACATCGCGTACACCAGAAGATCGAACCACTCAAAAAACGTGCCGAAGTTCGCCGCGATCACGTCGCGGGTCCGGTTGCCCTTGCGGGCCTTCGGTGCCGGGAAACTGCCGATTTTGGTGGTGTCCATATACGACCTTCCAGTGCGAGACGTCACAGTGACCTGAGCCTGCATTCTGAGCAGCCGAATTCGGTGTCGATATTAGAGATTTCACCTATGTGAAATTTTCGGGCGAATTTCGGTGAAATTTCTTTTTAATTGAAATTATTTTGATGCCGGGTGACAAGTTGCTCTCTCGGCGCGACGAACGGGCGGGTCGATCAGCTACGTGAACGGCACCGACGCGAGATGGCGTACCATGACGCACGTCCCGCCCCTTCCTCCGGAGTCCCCCAGAATGAACAAGTAATGCCGGATGCTTCTGCATCTCGTCCTCTCGCTGCCTGCTGCGCGAGCGCATTGCTTTTCGTTTTGACGATCGAGCCTGAACCGACGTTCGCTTTCCCGGCCACCACGGCCTGTCGCGTCGTTGCACCGATATGCGTCTCGCGTCCCTATGGGCAGTTTTCCCCATTCACATCAGGAAAACACCATGTCTGATTCCCAATTCACTCCCTCCAACGTTCTCGAACACAACCGCGCCGCGTGGGATCGCCAGGCGGCGACGAAATGCGAGTGGTCGCGTCCTGTAAGTGCAGAAGTCATTGCGTCGGCGAGGCGTGGCGACTGGGCGATGCATCTGACACCGTCACCGCTGCCCGAGGGCTGGTTACCTGACGTGCGCGGCCAGCACATCCTTTGTCTTGCGTCTGGCGGTGGTCAACAAGCGCCGGTGCTGAGTGCGGCTGGCGCGCGCGTTACCGTATTGGATGCCTCCGCAGCACAACTCGCGCAGGACGACATGGTCGCGCGTCGAGACGCCCTGACGCTCACGACGGTGCAGGGCGATATGCGCGATCTGTCGATGTTTGACGACGCCGCTTTCGACTGCATCTTTCACCCGATCTCCAATCTCTACGTGCCGGACATTCGTCCGGTGTGGCAGGAGTGCTTTCGAGTCTTGCGTCCCGGGGGAAGACTGCTCAGCAGCTTCTTCAACCCGGTGGTCTTCGTGGAGGATCGTGATCCGGAGTTCGCGTCGAAAGGCGTCATCCGGCCGCGTTTCAAGGTGCCCTACTCCGACGTTCGCGATCTGACTGCGGCGGAACTTGCCAAGAAGCAGTCGAGTGGCGAGGCGCTGGTCTTCGGCCATAGTCTCAGCGAACAGATCGGGGGGCAGCTTGAGGCGGGGTTCATGCTCAAAGGCTTCTACGAAGACGAACAGCCGAATCCACGCTTCGTGATCGATCGCTTTCTACCGACGTTTCTGGCCACCTACGCCATGAAACTCTGACGTGCCTCCGACAGCACTTGCGTCATCGCCATTACTGAGAGGTGCGTGGCGCCACGCCCCTTCCCGACGGAAGCGTCATGGCCGCCACGCCTGCGACGACACATCCCAGCCCCAACCAGGCGGAGGTGGACAGCGATTCGCCCAGCACGGCCATGCTGATGCCGACACCGATCGGCACTCGCAGATAGGCTTGCGCGGTCGTCCCTACCGATCCCAGCGTCTTGACGAGCCGGAAGTAGATGACGAATGCGAAC
>JARLJF010000047.1 GCA_031291335.1 Pandoraea sp.
AAGTCAGCCGTGGGCGCGCGCGATATCCTTCGCCGTGTCTACGCGTCATGGCTTCCCAAAAGAGGAATGTGCGTCGAGTCGACACACGCGTGGTCACCAAAACGTGACCTAGTTTGTTACCGTGCGATTTTTGCTGGACCTCATAGTCCGAAGCATCGCTGTCTTCGCCACGCGCGCTCCAACGCCAAACCACCGGCATCGATCCATCGGGACCAATCGTTACCCGGCGACCCCGGCCGCTCTAGCGCTATCTACCGTCGTCCATGCCGAGCAAGTCTTGTGGCCTGTGAGTCGCGATGTACCCGTGCCGATGACTGGCTTCACGCAGTAACGGATACGCACACCACGCAACCCCGCCGACGGCATCATTTCGCGGGCTCGTCCGACAACACGAATACGTGTCGGTCCAGACGCCGCCTCCCAAAGATGCACGGTGTCGGTCTCAGGCCAGTCAGCCATCCATCGATATGTCCCGCTGACCACGCTGCCGACTTGCGGCATGCCGCTCATCGCAACCGCAGCGGCCACAGGCCGCATGCGGGCCTCGACTTCACGCGGTGTCGTCACCGTTTGCGCGGCTTCCGACAGCAATGCGTCAGCACTTTCCGATTCCTGCGTGGCACCAGACACGCCGGCCGTCGACGCCTTGTACTCGCTACACCCCGCAAGCAAGGCAATCGCGACGGCGCCGCTCAGATTCATCAGAGTGACGATGGCACGTCGGCCCGTGACTTGCCTGACACTCAGGCAACGGGATAAAGAAGACGGGAGAGAGTCAACGTGTGTCGTGGTCATCGATGCAAAGCCAATCGCCTCGCCGCGTGACACATCGACGTTACGCGTCGTTTTGCGACCAGCGGAAATATAGGATAAATCTACAAAATCCGACCGTTTTGAGTCTACTTATAGGAAATATCCTAGACCAAAATAGGAGGATTACTAGGTGGAACTCACGCGGCCACCGCAATATGCGGTGATTCCATGCGGGAACAACCCGAATCACGTACCGCTCACGCAAATGCCACGTTCAAATTGACAGTGGGATGACCAAAAGATTCATTCAATGCGTAACGAGCATGTCAACCACCGCGAGTACGCGACAAGGTGCGTAAATTCACGCGATGCAAAGAGTGACTCGGATGACGTGGCGATTCCTGAGAGCACCGCACGTGCCGCTGGACGGCACAGGCGCCGTAGCGTGACTTCAGAC
The DNA here is from genome assembly GCA_031291335.1 of Pandoraea sp. Taxonomy (GTDB): domain Bacteria; phylum Pseudomonadota; class Gammaproteobacteria; order Burkholderiales; family Burkholderiaceae; genus Pandoraea. The sequence continues at coordinate 1,211 of JARLJF010000047.1, forward strand.
GCCGAAGGCTTTGACGAACATGCCGAGTGCTACGGCAGCCATCAGCATTGAGAAAAGTTGCTGCAGTTTCGACGCGGCGAGGCGCGGCGCGAGTGCACGTCCGAGCAACATGCCCACGATGGCACCCGCCACGAACAGCCAGCCCTGCGCGCCCGGGTGCATGCCGTGCCACCAGGCGTTGGCAACGGTGCCTGCGGAAATCAGCGCGATGACGAAAAGCGACGTCGCCACGACGCCATGCACCGTGATATCGGTGAAACGCCGCAACGCGGGGACAATCACGAATCCGCCGCCCACGCCGAGCAGTCCCGATGCGAAACCCGACACCGCACCGATGATGCCAAGCGTGCTGGCAACACGCCGCGTCCAGTGCAGCCGGCCTGTTGCCGGGTCCAGACGGCACGGCGGCAGCGCCGGGCAGTGGGTCGTGTCCCCGTTACTGGCGGCCTTACCGCTGCCGGCAGCACCGCTACGTGACGCACGATACATACGCGCGGCCACGATCAGCATGGCGATCGCGAAAAGGCCGACGAGCCAGCGTTCCGGCAACCGGTGTGCCATCCATGTGCCCAGCGGCGCCACACAGACCCCAATCCCGGCCATCAGCATCGCGGCGCGGTAACGCACGAGTCCGGCGCGCAAGCCCTGCGCACTGCCCACAGCAGCGCTCGCGCCCACGGCGAGCAAGGCGACAGGGCCCGCCTGCGGCACGCCCCACCCGAGCCCGAAGACGAGCGCAGGCACGGCAAAGATCCCGCCGCCCGCCCCTGTCAGTCCCAACACGAGACCGACCGCAGCGCCCAGCAAGGCAGCCATCGGCGAAACACTCGAGAGTTCGGGGAGCATGGGCGGAAATCCGGCAAAACGTGATTTGTCGGCCAAATCACTATTAGTCATATGCTTATGACAACGGATTATATAGAAATTGCAAACGGCGGAGAAGCCCCACGCGGCAGGGTCGCCCGGGCGACAGACTGACAATCGGGTGAGCCAACGGGTGCAGCAGCGCGGCCATTGCCAATGAGAAACGGCGACACCGTGACAGTGTCGCCGCATCTTTAATTATCGGGAAATGACGGGAGTTAATGAGATTTTGGCAGCACTTGACCCTGATTTTCCGACATATCGCCGGCATCAAGTTCTGCGAGAATGTCGCCCGTATGCGCTCCCGGGGCCGGGGGATCCCCATGAGTGACCGGGCTTCGCCCATTGAGCCGAACCGGTGAGACGATGGTGTGGGTCGTCTGCCCGCTGGGGAGGACCATCGGACGGACCCATCCCATATGGGCCACCTGCGGATCGGCGAGCACACGCGAATAGGTGCTGATCGCCGTGCACGGCACCCCCACCGCAACCAGTCGGGCCAGCCACACGCCACGGTCCTCGAGCGCGAACACCGCTTCGAGCACGTCACGCAGGGCGGCTTGATGCCGTGCCCGTTCCCGGGCGTTGCCGAACCGCGGGTCGTCGAGCAGATCGACGCGATGCACCAACGCACAAATGGACTGCCAATGCGCCTGTCCGTCCAGATCCATGCCGAAATAGCCGTCTCTGGCCCGGAACGTAGGCCAAGGGGCCACCGGGCCGCCGAAGCGCTCTGCGTCGTCATCGCTCGCGAGCGGCGATGCCTTGGCGGGCCCCACGGTTTCAGGCCAACCTTGCGGACGGCGCTCAGCCTGCTCAGCGGATTCCGCCAGGTCCGAAGCGATCCCCGCCCCTGTTGTCTGGCCCATTGTCAGGCCCGCTGGCGGCACCAGCCCGGCGCGATGTGCGGCTTGCGCCCCTTCGTCTCCCGCGCGCAACGCGGCAATGGCAAGCGTTGCACCAAGCATCGGCACGTCGATATGCACGCCGCGTCCGTGCTGCTTGGCGGCGACCAGCGCTGCCGACACGGAAAACGCCGCGTAGAGGCCGGCGGCCAGATCGGCCACCGGCAAGTCGCGCGGTGGCTCCAGTCCGCTCGGCGCAGCCCCGAGCATGCCCTGCAAGGCTTCGAGCGCCGGTACGCCGGGCTGTGCCGCGGAGCGCGGGCCGTCCTGACCGAAGGCCGAGATCGACACATAGACGAGATGGGGCTGCACGGCTTCCAGTGCGTCGTAACCGAGGCCAGCGCGCGCCAGGGTGCCTGGCGGCAAGCACTCGATGACGACGTCCGCCCCGCGGACCAGCGTATGGGCGAGGCTACGGCCTTCGAGCGTAAGCAGATCGAGGGCAACGGAGCGCTTGTTGCGCCGCAGGCCCAACTGCGCCGGTTCCCCGGGCAAGCTCTGGTTATCGTTGGTGATGTCGTCGACAGGTTCGTCGACCAAGATGACGTCCGCGCCCATGTCGGCCAGCAGCAAGCCGCAGTAGGCGCCCGCCGCGCCACGACAGAACTCGATGACGCGGATCCCCGAGAGTGGTGCGTTCAATATCTGACCCCCATTTGCCTGGCATTTGTTGTAATTCTTGAACCCTGGGCAACCGTCCGGCGCGGTGTTGACGCATTCTAGAGCAATTATTCCACGCCGGTCACTGCGGAAAACCGATGGCCGGCGCACCCCGTTGCCACTGGGCAACAGGGCCTGCCGCCATGATCGACGGGACACGTTCCTGACATACAAACCGCCTGCATTTCAGGGCAACGTAACGCCGTCGCAGCGCCGTTGCGTCGCCTTTTCGCGTCATAGCCAGCCGGCCTTGCGGAATTTGAGAAACAGCACCAGATCGATGATCACCATCACGACAATGCACACCGGGTAGCCGTATTGGAATTTCAGCTCGGGGATATCGGCGAAGTTCATGCCGTAGATCCCGGCGATCATCGTTGGCACAGCGAAGAGTGCGGCAAACGACCCGAGACGTTTGGTCGTCTCGTTCTCGGAAAGCGAGATCATTCCCAGATTGACCGACAGCGCGGTCGTGACCATTTCGCGCAGCATATCGATGTTCTTCGTAATGCGCTGAAGATGGTCGAACACGTCGCGGAAATACTCCTGCATGCCACCGCATAGCTTGGGCGCCATCGCCCCGAACAGCTTGCTGACGGCCTCCATGAGCGGCACGCAAGCGTGTTGCAACGTGATGAGCCGGCGCTTGAGTTGATACAGGTCTTCAATGATCGCGCGTCCCTTCGCGGGCTCGTTCGGCGTGAAGATCTGCTCTTCGATCGCTTCGAGTTGCGCTTCGAGATCGTCGAGCACAGGGAAGTAACTGTCGACGATGGCATCCATGAGTGCATAGAGCACGAAGATCGAGCCCTGACGCAGCAGAAGCGGCTCCTTCTCCGCGCGTGCCCGCACGGCACCGAGCCCTTGCGTGGCGTTCGAGCGCACCGAAAGCACATAGTTGTGCCCGGCAAAGATCGCCACTTCGCCAATCGAAAAATCGCCTTCGGCGTCTTTATTCAGCACGTGCAACACCGCGAAGAGCGAGTCGCCGTACTGCTCGATTTTCGGACGCTGGTGACCATGTTGCGCGTCTTCGACGGCGAGGTCGTGCAGGCCGAACTCGTGCTGCATCATCGCGAGTTCCCCCGGACCGGGGTCCTTGAGCGCTACCCACACGAAGCAATGGGGGCGTTCAAGATAGTCCGAGATTTCGTCGGGATGCAGATCGGCAATCTTGCGGCCATCCTCATAGGCCACACAATTCACTAGCATTCGTCTTCCTGTTCGAGGCGACCGCCCTGCCCCGACGCCAGCGCCAGGCACCCCGGGTGTGCCGGCCACGACCGTCACCCCCTGCGCGCCTGCTGCGCCTGCGCCATCTGTTGCAGCGGCAGCCGGATATGAAGAATGCCCGCCTCCATTTCCTTGTCTTCGACAAATCCGAGATGACGAGCGAGTGTCAGCATACGCGTATTTGCCGTGAGCACATAGCCGATGAGTTCCCCAGTGCCCCGCTTGCGGCTGTAGTCGATGATGTGCTCCATGAGCGCACGCCCCAGACCACGCCCCTGCGCCGCCGGGCTGACCGTCACCGCAAACTCGGCCACTGTGTTGTCCGGATCGGCCAGCGCCTGCACCACGCCGAGCAAACGGGTATTGCCCGCTTCATCTTTCTCGGTGGCGACGAACGTCATCGCGCGGTCGTAGTCGATCTGCGTGACGCGGGCCATCTGCGAATGCGACAGCTCCTTGATCAGTCCGAAGTAACGGAACTGAACGTCCTGCGGCGTGAGGGTGTGGAAGAACGCGTTGTACGCAGGCTCATCCTCCGGACGGATCGGGCGCACCCGCACCGGCTTGCCGCCAGCGTCGACGGTACTCTCGAGTTCCTGCGGATACGGGCGAATCGCCAGACGCCCGTGTGCCGGCAACGCAGGCGTGCGAGCCACGATGCGAGCGTCGAGCGCGAGCACGCCGTGCGCGTCGGCGAACAACGGGTTGATGTCGAGTTCGGCGATCTCGGGCACATCGCACACGAGTTGCGAGAGTTTGACGAGCGTGAGGTAAATCGCCTCGTGATCGGCGGCAGGCCGGTTGCGATAGCCCGCAAGCAGCTTCGACACCCGCGCACGCGCCACCATGTCTCGCGCGAGGTTCAGGTTCAGCGGCGGCAAGCCGATGGTGCGATCGGCAATGACTTCGACGGCGGTGCCGCCCTGACCGAACAGCAGCACGGGGCCGAACACGTTGTCCGTCGCAACACCGACGATCAGCTCGAACGCTTCCGCCCCGTTGGCCATGCGTTGCACCGAATAGCCGGTCACGCGCGCATCCGGTTTCGCTGCCAGCGCGCGCTTGCGAATCTGGCGGGCCGCCTCGCAGGCCTGCTCCGCCGTTTCGATATTGAGCACGACACCGCCAACGTCCGACTTATGGGTGATGTCCGGCGAAATCAGTTTGACGGCAATGGGGAAGCCAATACCTTGCGCCAACTCGCCCGCCTGCTCCGGGGTTTGTGCGACAAGCGTCTCGACGACAGGAATGCCATACGCCGCCAGCACACCCTTCGCCTCAGGCTCGGAGAGCAACGAACGACCTTCGCGCATCGCACTGTCGACGATGGCACGCACACGCGCCACGTCAGGCGCGAACCCCGGCGGAATCGACGGCGGCGTTTCCATCAGCAGCGCCTGGTTGCGACGGTAGTTGACGGCTTCGAGAAACGCTCGCGCCGCATTCTCCGGCGTGTCGTACGTCGGCAGCCCCGCTTCACGGCAAATACGGCGCGCGCGCTCTGCCGTCTCGCCCCCCAGCCAGCAAGTGAATACGTTTTTCGACGGCTTGGGCAGCGCTGCGAGGGCATTCGCCACGTCCAGACTCGGCATGACCGCCGTCGGTGCCTGAATGAACAACACGGCCGCCGTCTCGGGGTCTTCGCACAGCGCAGCCAGGGTGGCCGTGTAGCGAGCGATATCCGCGTCGCCACCAATGTCCACCGGGTTCACGCGGCCGAGCGTCTTCGGCAATGCCGCGTCGAGTGCCTCGCGCGTCTTGTCGCTCAGATGGGCGAGCTTGCCGCCGTCAAGCACCAGCGCGTCGGTGGCCATCACCCCGGCACCACCGCCGTTCGTCATGATCGACAGCTTGTCCCCGGAGAACGGACGCAGCCGGGCAAGCGTCTCGACCGCCGCGAACAGTTCATCAGTCGTGTTCACACGCAACATGCCGGCACGACGGATCGCCGCGTCGTAGACATCGTCAGCGCCCGCCAGCGCCCCCGTGTGCGAGGCCGCGGCCTGCGCCCCTTCCGGCACACGCCCCGACTTGATCACCACCACGGGCTTGTTGCGAGACGCGGAGCGCGCGGCGGACATGAATTTTCGCGCGTCGCGAATGGATTCCATGTACATCAGAATGGCGTCCGTACCGGGATCGCTCGCCAGATAGTCGAGCATGTCGCCGAAGTCCACGTCCGCACTGTCGCCCAGCGAGACGAAGTGCGAGAAGCCGATGTCGCGGGCATCGGCCCAGTCGAGCACGGCCGTGGTCAGCGCGCCCGATTGCGACACGAAGGCGAGCTTGCCCGGGCGTGCGCCCATATGCGCGAAGCTGGCGTTCAAGCCTATCCCGGGACTCAGGAGTCCGATGCAATTCGGTCCGAGAATGCGCAGCACGTGCGGCTTCGCATTCTTGAGCATGCGCTCTTGCAATGTCACGCCCTGCCGATCGCGTTCGCGCGCCAGTCCCGAGGTCAGCACCACCACGGCGCGTGTGCCACGCTCGCCGAGTTCGCGAATGAGATCCGGGACCGTCGCCGGTGGCGTGCAAATCACCGCCAGATCGGGGGCTTGCGGCAGCTCTGCCACGTTGCGGTAGCACCTGAGATTCGCGAGCGTCGAGTACTTCGGATTGACCGGATAGATCTCCCCCTTGAAGCCGCCGTCGACGATGTTTTGCAGCACAGTCGTGCCCACGCGCCGCTCGCGATCGGACGCGCCGATGACGGCGACCGATTTCGGCTGGAACATCTGGCTCAAATTACGGGTGGTCATGGCGACTCCGGGGGATCGAGAGGAAGACGTGCAAACGCGCGCACCGGACCTGGCCGGCGCGCGCGTTCATCATCACTAGGTGAGCCGCCGTACTAGCGGCAAGGCAAGCCGGCACCCTGGCGGGCGCCCGGCGACATCGCGATCATTCGCCTCGCAAGTGGGCTTCGACCTTCCACAGATGGTCGTCAACGCCACGCGAGATTTCCGTGAAGACATCCGACGTGGTGGCGTCGCCGATCTGGGCCGACGCGTCGATCAGGCCGCGAATGATTTCGCCATAGGCAGCGAGCGCTTCGGCGAGTGCGGCTGCGTGGTCGAGACCGCGCTTGAACTCGTTCTTGTAGGGCAGCAACTCGGTCTTCTGCGCGACGGTCTCCACGCGGCCGTCGGCCACACCGCCCAGCGCCACAAGACGCTCCGCGCAAAGATCGGCCCATTCGATGGCCGCGTTGTAAACATCGTCGAACAACAGGTGCAGCTCGATGAAGCCCGGGCCGTGCACGTTCCAGTGCGCCTGCTTGGCCTGACGCTGAACGTCGATGCCGTTGACCAGTCCGCGGTTGAGCTGGTTGACCGATTCGATACGAATCTTTTCACCGAGGGTGTTACGCGTATGATTCAGAGCCATTTGACACTCCTGACGTCTGGCAGCCTGCGGGCTGCCGGGGGAAGCCGTCGGCAGCGGACGCGATACGCCGCCCGCGCGGACGAAGGGAAACGTGCAACTCGGCACTGCGGCATAACTACGACCGCAGATGCCCCGAAGCGGCCTGCGATGCGCCGTGCGTGGCGCCTCGCAACTTGAAGCCGGCCATCACGAGCAATACGCCCCAGATGATGGCCCATGACCCGATGGCCCAGATGAGCGCGAGCGCACCTGCCCCCGGTTGCCACATGATGAAGATGGCAAACAGGATGCTGAACACACCGGAGAGAATGATCCAAAGTTCGCCCTTGACCTCGCGACGCAACGCGATGCCGGCGGCCACCTGCAGAACGCCGGTGACAAAACTCCAGGCCACGATATAGATAAGCAACGCCACGGCTGTGAGCGCCGGGTTGAGATAAGTCAGGACACCGATGACAATGCCCGCAATGCCTTGCAGCAGCGGCAGCCACCAGTCGGCATGCTCCTTGCGCGCACTCCAGGCACCGCCGAGCGAGAAGATCCCGTCGACGAAGGAAAACGCGCCAAAACACAGCACCAGCACGGCAATCGTCACACCGGGTAACGCAAACGCCGCGATGCCGAAAATGACCGCCAGCGCGCCGCGCAACACAAGCAACCACCAGTATTTCGACAGAAGTCTGAGCATGGCATCCCTCTCGTGAAATATCCGCAGGTAGCGAACACGCGCAATGACCGTCCTATCACACGCATGGCGTGAATGGCGCCCGGTGCGCGTCAAGAGGTCATTCTAGAGACTGCATTGTTGCGAGATCAAGTGAAATATGTGCGATTGCTTGTGCCATCAGCACGCGCTTTGATTGACATCATTCCTCTGCATACGTTTTGTCCCGTTCTCATCGGAATCGCCGGCAACTTGCCCGGTCGGCACTGCGGCATTCCGCCGCATCCGCAATGAGACGTCCGGCACCTCATCCGCCCTTTTCTTGCCCTGGCCGCGCCGGCATGCGCACTGCGTCACCGCAAAGCATGCGCGTTGCGCGTATCTACGCGACACCTGACGTGCGGCATCCCGCCCTATCGATAGGATGATTCCGAAAGTCCGTCGCATATCCCTATTTCAGGTAAATGCCCTCATAAACTACGTAAAAAGCGTCTTCAAATGACGCACGCACCACCGCCGTTTACGTAGTCTCCACGCCTTATCCACGAAACATCACACGAAACATCAAATAGGACTCCAAAGGAGAATGACGATGAACCGATCCCTGCTGTGTCTGGCTTTTTCCGGAATTGTCTACGTGCTCGGTCAGGGCGCCCCGGCACACGCCGCCGTCTATACGAATGGATCGGCGACGGCGCAAATGCGGGTGCAGTTGACCATTCTGCCCGGCTGCACGATTGCCGCCACGCCCATGACGTTCAATGCGGTTCAGGGGTCGGCGACCGGCCCGGTGCAGAGCACGTCGACGGTTACTGTGATCTGCACGGCGTCCACGGGCTACAACATCGGCCTGAACGCCGGCACCGTGGCCAACTCAACGGAAACGAATCGCTTGCTCGCCGGCACGCTCACCGGCAATACCACGACGATTCCGTTCGGCCTCTTTCAGGACTCCGGTTACGGCACGCCGTGGGGCAACACGCAGGGCACGAATACCCTGAACGACTCGGGTTCGGGTGTGCTGAAGACTTACACCGTCTACGGGCAGGCCACGCTCTCGGCCACGATGCCCGCGCCGGACATCTATACGTCTACGGTCACGGCGACCGTGTACTTTTAAGTCGCGAGATCGATCATGAGCCCTTCGAGACCTGTCGTTCGCCGACCTACGGCCTACGCCTGTGGCGGCGCATTCGTCGCCCTGCTGACGCTTTGCGTGACCGACGGTAACGGTGCGACGCTGCAAGTCTCGCCGGTCATCGTCAACATTCTGCCCACACAACCGGCCACCACGCTCACGCTGGGCAACTCCGGCGATCTGCCGATTCACGGTCAGTTGAGGCTGTACGCGTGGACGCAGCGCAATGGCGACAACGTGCTGACGCCGAGCGAAGCGCTCATCGCCAGCCCGCCGATCGTACGTATCGAGCCCGGTGAGCGGCAGATCGTGCGGCTCGTGCACGTAGCGCAGAAACCCGCGCATCACGAGCAGAGCTACCGGCTACTGGTCGACGAACTCCCGTCCGCCGAGTCCACACCGGCCGAGGGCGTTTCGATCCGCCTGCGCTATTCATTGCCTGTGTTCGTGCAGGCGAGCAATGCGCAGGCGCCATCGCTGCATTTCGATGTACGGATGACGCAAGGCGAGCTGGAGGTGCGCAATGATGGCGATCGGCATGCGCAGCTCGGTGCGACGCGCGTGCTGGACGCCACCGGGCGTAGCGTTCAATTGACACGCGGATTGCTCGGCTATGTTCTCGCCGGGCAAACGCGCCGCTTCGCTGTGCGCTGGCCTGCGGGCGCCCCGCCCATTGCCCCCTTCACGGTGGAGTCGCGCATTGACGCGGTACCGATGCGCTTTGCCGCTGGCGCAGCGTCGGATGGCGAGCGCTAGCCGTGCCCGCGTACGCCGCGCCCCCGTCGTCGCCGCTGTCATCGCCGCGCTCGTCAACACCTCCCGCCGCACCTGCCCCACTGCCCCGCCGCGGTGGACCAAGGCCGCGTCGGGTGCCGTGGCCATGGTGCTCGCCACCACAATGACACTCGGCATCACCCTGTTCAGCAAGACGGGCGACGTACGCGCTGCCGCGCCCGCCGCGATCACGGGCGAACGCGCAGGCGCCTCAGGCACAACGCTGTTCGATGAGACCACGCTCGCGACCTCGGCCACGGTTACACCACCCCGTGCAAGTAGCGTCTCGCGGCTCGACGGGCGCTATGTGCTTGAGGTGATCGTGAACGGCGAGTCCACCGGCCAACTTGCGCCCGTTGTCCGTCGTCAGGGGCGATGGTTCGTGCGTGCAGGCGATCTGCGTGCGCTCGGGCTGACCTCAGACCGTCTGCCCAATGCCGACACGACCGAGGTCGCGCTCGATTCACTCGATGACATCCAGGCGACATACGACGCCGCACGTCAGACGCTCGCGTTGCAGGTCGGTGATGCGTGGCTGGCACCGTACCAACTCGGCAGCCCGACGCCCGCGATCGTCGACGCGACGTCCGGCACCGGGGTTCTCGTCAACTACGACGGGTACGTGCAGCGCGACCGATTCACGCGCGCGTCGATCTGGAGCGAAGTCCGGGGGTTCTGGTCGGGAGGCACCGTGCGCCAGACGGGGCTCGTCGAGCATTCTCCGTGGCGGCGCGGCTATCGTCGCTACGACACCTGGTGGCAGCACGACGATCCGGCCCGTCTGACGAGCTGGACGGCAGGCGATCTCATCACCGGCTCCCTCTCCTGGACTCGCTCCCTGCGCATCGCGGGCCTGCAATGGCGGCGCAACTTCAGCCTGCGCCCGGATCTGGTGACGTTCCCCATCCCGGCGTTGCACGGCAGCGCGGTCGTCCCGTCGTCGGTCGATCTCTATCTCGATGGCGTGCGACGCATGGGCGGCCGCGTGCCACCGGGACCGTTCGTGATTCAGGAAGCGCCGGGGCTCACCGGCGACTTGCAGGCGAGTGTGGTGACACGAGACGCGCTCGGCCGCGAGCAGATCATGACGGTGCCGCTCTATATCGACCCTCGGCTGCTGGCGCGCGGCCTGTCGAGCTTTTCCGTGGAAGCCGGCCTGCCACGCGACGATTACGGCGTGCGCTCGTTCTCGTATCGCCGTCATCCGGTTGCGTCGATCGCCGCGCGCTACGGCGTGACCGATACCGTGACCGTAGAAGCGCAAGCGCAGGCGGGACGACGACTCGCCCTGGGCGGCGCGGGTGCCCTGATCGCGCTCGGGCGCGCAGGCGTCGTGAGCGCATCGGCTGCCGTGTCGGGTGGCCGGGGCACCGGCAGTCAGTGGAGCGCAGGCTATCAATACCTGTCGCGACACGTCAGCGTCGATGCACAGATGATTCGAACCACCGGACGCTACCGGGACATCGCGTCGCTCGACGGCGTGCCGGCACCGCACGCCAGCGACCGCGTGAGCGTTTCCGTGCCGTTCGCACGCGGCAGCACCGCCTCGCTCGCCTGGTTCGCGCAGCGTGCGCCACGTCAGCCAGCGAGTCGCGTGTTATCGGCCAGCCTGTCGCTGCCTGCTAGCACACGCGGCATGCTCTCCGTCGGCGGCTTTCGTGACTTCGCGCGACGTCGCTCGCATGGGGTATTCGCGATGCTCAGCGTCTTGCTGGGTGGCGGCGCGTTGGGGACGGCATCATTCAGCCAGCAGGATGGGCAGACGCAAGCGTGGGCGGGCGCCAGCCGTACGCCCGACTACGGCGGTGGCTGGGGTTGGCAGGTGCTTGGCGGACGTGCGTTCTCGCAACGTACCGTACAGGGCGAAGTGCAATATCTCGGACGCCATGGCCAGATCTCGGCCCTCGCCCAACAGGTCGGCAACCAGACAGGCGCCTCGCTCGGCATGACGGGCGCCCTCGTGGTCATGAACAACAGCGTGCACGCCACACGCCGCACTTACGACGCCTTCGCGCTCGTGAGTGCCGATGGCCAGGTCGACATACCGGTGCTGCGCGAGTCAGTGCCCATCGGCCACACGGATTCGCGGGGCTACTTCCTGGTGCCAGATCTGAACGGCTTCGAAACGACGCGCATCGACATCGACCCCATGCATCTTCCGGCCGATCTGGAGGTCGCGACGACCGAGCGACGCATCGCGCCACAAGCCGGCAGCGGCGTACTCGTGCACTTCCCCGTGCGACGCTACCGTGCGGCGCTCGTCACGCTCGTCGACGCTGCGGGTCAGCCATTGCGTCCGGGCACCTCGGTGCGGCATGTGCAAAGCGGGGTCGTGACGGTGGTCGGCTACGACGGCGAAGTCTTCATCGATGCCCTCGGGCCGCGCAACACCCTTGAGTCACGAGATGGGGGGCAGCGGTGCCGGGTCTCGTTCGACTGGACGCCCCCCCCTGAAGGCCGCATTGCGCGCGTGGGGCCGCTGGCGTGCATTGCCTTCGGCACGCTCGCCGACGAGCGCCCCACATCGGTCCCGCAGATCGAGGCGACGCCGACGACTTCCACACAGGAGGATCACTCATGACACGCGCGACGTGCACGTCGCGGACATGGCAGCACTGTGCAGCCGCAGCAGGACTCGTGCTTCTGAGCGCCAATTCGTCGGCCCAGACCTGCTCCCTCGGCACACCGACGCTCGCGTTCGCCGCGTTCAGTCCGATTTCCGGGGCGGCCCTGTCGGCGACCGGCACGGTACCCGTCTCATGCACATGGCCGATACTCGGCGGCAATCCCAACGTCAAACTTTGTCTCGCACTCAACGCGAGCCAGCCGCTCATGCTCACGAACGCGGGCAACGCCATCAATTTCGGTCTCTTCACAGACCCAGGGTTCTCCAACACCTGGGGCAGCACTACCAGCAGCGTCATCGCCCTGACGATGGCTCGCCCGCTCCTCGGCGGCACGCTGACGCAGAACGTCAACGTTTACGGAAAAATCGCAGCGGCGCAGACGACCGTGCCGACCTCAGGAAGCAGCAACACCGTCTATACACGCGCATTCGCATCGGCTGACGTGAGTCTGCAATACGCGTCCTACGCTGCCCTGTCGCCTGCCCCCGCCTGCGGCAGTGCCATGACAGCGGTGCCGGGCGCGCCGTTCAATGCGAACGTAACGGTCATCAACAATTGCACCATCGCCGCCGCCAACATCACCTTCGCCACGCAATCGGCACTCACCAACCCCGTCACCAGCACCGGCCAGCTCACGATCCAATGCACGCAGAACGACGCCTACCGCGTCAGCCTGTCGGGCGGGCTGCTGGGCACCGTTACGTCACGCAATATGACCGGGGTGACGGGCAGCAGCGTGAGCTACCAGCTCTATCTGGACAGCGGCTACGGCACGATCTGGGGGGATGGCACGGCGGGCACGTCGCAGTTGACCGGCGTCGGCTCGGGGATCGTGCAGTTCATTCCCATCTACGCGCTGGTGCCGTCGCAATCGACGCCGACCCCCGGCGTCTACACAGACACGGTGACCGCGACGATTCAGTTCTGATCGTTTGGCGCGCGGTGAATTGGCGGGAGAGGGTTCAGATCGCTTCGGCGCGCGGTGGCTTGAGCGGCAACACCTGAATGCGATCCCCCTGCTTGACGCCCAGCGCCTGCGCAGCAAGCGGGCTGAGGGTGAACGCGCGCCGCTCCGGGCGCCCCGTGACTAACGTGGCACGAAAGCCGTCCAGTGCGAGACAGGCGACGAGGTACGGCTCGGCATTCGGCACTGCGGCTGCCGAACTTCCGTCCTCGCCGAGATTCGGGGCGATGTTCACGCTGAGGTAGCGGCTGTCGCGCGCGGCCCGCAAATCCTCGACACGGGCTTCGAGCACGGGACCGCTGTCGAAAATGTCGACATGCGCGCCGGACCGCATGCCCTCCTGCTCCAGCAACCGCCGGGCCGGAAGCGTGTCGCGATGCGTCACGCCAATGGCGGCCTGCGCCTGCGGCGACAGAAAGTCGACGTAGATCGGGTATTTCGGCATCAGCTCAGCCACGAACGATTTCTTGCCGATCGAGGTGAGGTAATCCGCCTGATCGAAATCGATCTTGAAGAAATGCTGGCCCAGCGACTGCCAGAACGGGCTCTGTCCTTCGTCGTCGAAATAACCCCGCAACTCGGCACACACGTGCGGACCGAAGCGCTCGGGGAACTGCGCCATGAAGAGGAAACGCGCTTTCGACAGCAACGCCCCATTGCCCGCCCCGCGCCACGAAGGATCGAGCAGCAACGAGCAGAGTTCGCTATAGCCCGTGAGGTCATTCGAGAGCGAGAGCGTCAACATCCGCGACCAGACGTTCAACTCGCGGCTCGCGTGCACGATCGTATCCTTGCGATACGTATAGAACGGTTGCTCGAGCCCGACCGCCGCCTCCAGTCCACACACGCCAGCGATTTCGCCAGTCCGAACGTCTTCCATCACGAACAGATAGCCTTGCTCACCCGTGGGCGCATGCCCGTCTACCGTGGCGGCAACGCGGGCCAGACGCGCTTCAAGCGCCGCCTGATCGGGCTTGAACGACGTCATGCCTGGCCCGGCCAGCGCGGCCAGCTTCAGCAACGCGGGGAGATCGCCGGCGCGCGCCAGACGGACCACGCGCAGCGACGTTGCCGCGCCGTCGCCCGGCAAGTCCGCCGAGGGCACCGTAGGCGTCGGAGCCGTGGCGGTCGGTGCGGTCGGTCCGTAAGGGGAAGTCGCCATTTTCGATTGACGGGTCATGGGCACATCCGGCGAAGTCAGTGAAACAAGGGCCGGAGCGACGTCATGCGTCAGTCCGGCCCAAAGTTCTGCGCGCTAGGGCTCAGATCGTGGCGTAAAGGTAGTAAAGCGGTGCCGTCAGGCAGCCTTCGCCGTCGCGGCAACCGTCGCCACGGCCTTTTCCAGCGAGGCAAGACCGGCGTCGATGTCGGCGAACGGGATGTTCAACGACGGTGCGAACCGCACTACGTCACCGCCAGCCACCAGCAGCATCAGGCCGTTCTTTTCGGATTCGACCACGATGTCCTTGGCACGGCCCGCGAAGGCCGGCTTGAGCACCGCGCCGATCAGCAGCCCCATGCCGCGCACCTGCTCGAACACGCCATGACGCGCGTTAATGCCCTCGATGCCCTTGACGAAGTGATCGTGACGCGCCTTCACGCCATTGAGCGTCTCGGCCGTGTTGATCAGTTCGAGCACACGCCCGGCAATCGCCGTGGCGAGCGGGTTACCGCCGTACGTGCAACCGTGGGTGCCCGGCGAGAAGCTGGCTGCGATCTTGCTCGTGGTAAGAATGCCACCAATCGGATAGCCGTTGCCCAGCGCCTTCGCGGTGGTCAGGATGTCAGGCGTCACGCCGTATTGCTCGTACGCGTACAGCGTGCCGGTACGGCCAACGCCCGTCTGCACTTCGTCGAAAATCAGCAAGGCGCCGTGCTTGTCGCACAGAGCGCGCAAGCCCTTCAGGAATGACGGATCGGCCGGCAGCACACCACCCTCACCTTGCACCGGCTCGACAATGACAGCCGCCGTAGCGTCCGAAATCGTCGCCTCGACCGTCTTCAGGTCGTTGTACGGCAGATGCATGATGCCGGTCGGGATCGGGCCGAAACCTTCCGTGTACTTCGCCTGACCGCCCACGCTGACGGTAAAGAGCGAACGACCATGGAACGAGTTGTAGAACGAAATGATCTCGCTCTTTTCCTTGCCACCGCGCTCGGCGGCGTGGTCGTAGGCGTAGCGGCGCGCCAGCTTGAGGGCGGCTTCGTTGGCTTCGAGGCCCGAATTGCAGAAGAATGCCTTGTCGGCGAAGGTCGCTTCGGTGAGCGCCTTGGCCAGACGCAGCACCGGCTCATTGGTGTAACCGTTACCGATGTGCCAGACCTTGCGCGCCTGCTCTTCGATGACCTTCACCAGTTCCGGATTGGCATGGCCGAGCGCGTTGACCGCGATCCCGCCGGTGAAATCGACATACTCGCGACCTTGCTGGTCCCACATGCGCGAGCCTTCGCCGCGCACGGGCACCATCTGGGCAGGAGCGTAATTGGGCACCATCACGTCGTCGAACGTCTGGCGGGTCACAGCGATTGGCTGGCTCATGACTACCTCGTGAAATCGGAGTGCAATCTTCGATTGCGGGGCAGGCCCGGACAAAGGTCACTGCCCTGTGAAAAAAACCTGGCTGAGGGCTCAGGGTGCCTGCGACGCGCCGCTTGCGAGTTGACGAACGAGGCTGTCAACGGCACTCGGCGCGCGTACCCCAGCATTGTAATCAGATGCGACGCGCGGATATACCTCCGCGCGCGTCGCAATTGTGAGAATTACAGGACTTTGCGCAAGAATTCGCGCGTGCGCTCGTGCTTCGGGGCCGAGAAGATCTGTTCCGGCTTGCCTTCTTCCATGATCACGCCCTGATCGATGAAGAGCACGCGGTCGGAGACTTCACGCGCAAACCCCATCTCGTGGGTCACGACCACCATCGTCATGCCTTCATCGGCAAGCGACTTCATGACTTCGAGCACTTCACCCACGAGTTCCGGGTCGAGCGCCGAGGTCGGCTCGTCGAAGAGCATGACCTTGGGCTGCATGGCGAGTGCGCGCGCAATGGCCACACGCTGCTGCTGACCGCCGGAGAGCTGGTTCGGGAAGGCGTCGATCTTGTCGATCAGGCCGACCTTGCGCAGCAGTTGCTCCGCGATGCTCACGGCTTCACTGCGCTTGATGCCGTTCACTTGCATCGGCGCGAGAATCAGGTTCTCGAGCACCGACATGTGGGGGAACAGGTTGAAGCGCTGAAACACCATGCCCACGCTGGCGCGCATGGCGTTCATGTCCGTCTTCGGATCTTCCACATGGAAGCCGTTCACGAGCACTTCACCGCCGCTCACGTCTTCGAGACCATTCAGGCAACGCAGAAACGTGCTCTTGCCCGAGCCCGACGGCCCGATCACACAAACGACTTCGCTTTCTTCGATGCGGCACGACATGCCGCGCAGCACGTGCGCCTCGCCGTACTGCTTCTGCAGGTTATTGACGACGATCACCTTTGCCGTACCTCGCTTCCAGATGTTGAACAAATGCCGACAGCACCAGCGTGATCACCCAATAGATGAGCGAAATCGTCAGATACGGCTCCCAGTAGCGCGCATACGCACCGGACACGGTACGCGCGGCGTACGCCAGCTCGGCCAGACCGATGGCTGATGCCAGCGAAGAGTCTTTCACGATCGCGATGGCGTTGTTACCCAGCGGCGGCAGCATGCGGCGGAATGCCTGCGGCAGCACGACCTTGCGCAGCGTCTGCATATAGGTCATGCCCAGCGAGCGAGCGGCTTCGGCCTGACCCCGATCGATCGACTGAATGCCAGCGCGGAAAATTTCGGAAACGTACGCCCCGGCGTTCAGTGAGATGGCCAGCACGGCCGACATGAACGCGCCGTATTGCGAGCGGATTTCGCGCGCCAGATCGCCGCTTATGAGCAAACCGCCCGACGGGTTGATCAGCAACGGCATCAGCGCGAAGTGGATCAGCAGGATCTGCACGAACAGCGGCGTGCCGCGGAAGAAGCTGACGTAGAAGCGAACCGGGAATTGCACCGCGTATCGCAGGAAATACTTATAGAAGCCGTGACGCGCTTCGGCCAGACGGCCGACGCCAAGCACGAGCCCAAGTAACGTGCCGGCGATCACACAGATCACCGTGCACTTGAGCGTCATCAGCGTGCCCTCGACGAACAGGGGCATGTATTCGCTGATGATGTTCCACTGGAACCCACCCATGAAGCACCTTTCTCACAAAATGAAACGAACCGGCTGCCCGGCAGAAAAACGCTCGCGGCCCGGGGGTTGACGTCGGAAGTCGACGATCAGCTCACGGGCCGCGAGTGGCCAGATGTCTGGCGCGCGTGGCGCGAATCTTACACGCGTTGCTTACTGTTGCGGCAGCGACGGCACATCGGCGTCGAACCACTGCTTGTAGATTTTGGCGTAGGTGCCGTCAGCCACGATCTTCTTCAAGCCGGTGTTGATCTTGTCGAGCGCAACCTTGTTGCCCTTCTTCACGGCGATACCGAAATACTGGCGCTTGAACTTGTTGTCGTAGACCAGCTTGAACGGCTTTTCCGGATGGCTCTTGATGTAGAACTTGATCACGCCCACGTCGCCCACGGCGGCGTCCACCCCACCGCGATACAGCTCTTCGAGCAGCAGCGGCGTGTTGTCGAAGCGGCGGATTGCGGTGCTTGCCTTGCCCAGTTCTTCCGAGACGGCGATGTCACCGGTGCTCGAGTTGACCACGCCCACTTGCAGCTTCTTCAGATCGGCCAGACCCGTCACCTTGGCGCCAGGCGAGGTGATGATGACCTGATCTGCCGGGAAGTACGGGGTCGAGAAGTCAACCATCTCACGACGCTTGTCGGTGATGGTGATGCCGGAAATGATGATGTCGCGATCGCCCTGGTCGAGCGTGGCGAAAATGCCTTCCCACGGCGTGCTGACCAGCTTCACATTGAATCCGCCTGCCTTGCCGATTGCCTTGATGACGTCGATGTCGAAGCCGACCAGTTCCTTTTGCGGCGTTTCGAACTCGAACGGACGATACGTGCCGCCGGCGCCCACGGTGTACGTGGGATCAGCAGCCTGCGCTGCCGGCACTGCGGCGAATGTCGTCAGAAAACAGGCGGCGGCCAGCACGAGGCGCTTCGTCAACATGTTGATTTCCTTGGCGAGAATTCTTGAAAGAGCGCAATGATACTCCTCACGGCCTTCGAAACGAAAAAAACCCGCCGAAGCGGGTTCTGTCGTTGCGATCTCGCGACGTGAGGCGCGATTCTCATGCGGCGATAACGCCGTCCAGCCACGGGCGACGCCGGTTTGCGGCCAGGCCCGGGCCGGCTGGCGGCGCGTCAGAACGCGCCTGCCGCGATGGGACCGGTCGCTTGCCCGGGACCGAAAACCACGTCGCGATAAGTCTTGCCGGCGGGAATCATCGGGTAGACGTCGTCTTCGCGGGCAACGAGGACATCCAGCAGATACGGCTCGCTCGGGTCTTCCAGCATACGGGCGAGCGCGGCGGGCAATTCATCGGCCCGCGTGACCCGGGCACCCGCCACGCCGTAACCCGCAGCAATCGTAACGAAGTCCGGATACGGGCGTCCGTCCTCGGCCCCGTCGGGCACGTTCGGGTCGACCAGCGATGACGCCACGCGATTGCGCGCGTAGATCATGTCCTGCCACTGCCGCACCATGCCCAACCACTGGTTGTTGATGATCAGCACCTTCACGCCCAAGCCGTACCGGCGACACGTCGACAATTCGTTCACGGACATATTGAGACTGCCGTCGCCGTCGATGTCGATCACCGGCACGTCAGGCAGCGCCACCTTCGCGCCGATGGCCGCCGGCAGGCCGAAGCCCATCGTGCCGAATCCCGAGCTGGACAGGAAGGTGCGCGGCTGACGAAGGCGCAGGTGTTGCATCGCCCACATCTGATGCTGCCCCACCCCCGTGGTCACGACGGCTTCCGGCGGCAGCAGCGCCGCCAGCGCCGTAATGACGTCGACACCCGTCAATACGCCCGCGCCCGCCCCGCCCGTGGTCACGGGCTGGACCGCGCGCAGCGGATGTGCCGCGCGACGCTCACGCAGGTGGGCATGCCAGTCCGGCACATCTCGACGCGTCGCATGCGCCAACAGGCCAGCGAAGGCGTCGCGCAAATCGGCATGCACGCCAAGCGTGACAGGCTTGTTCTTGCCGATTTCGGCGGCGTCGACATCGACATGAACGATCTTCGCGTGACGGGCGAACGACGACGGGTCGCCAATCACACGGTCGTCGAAGCGCACGCCGAGCGCCAGCACGAGGTCGGCTTCGTTGACCGCAACGTTGGCCGCATAAGCGCCGTGCATACCGAGCGGGCCGAGCAGCAGCGGATGGTCGTCCGGCATTGCGCCAAGGCCCATCATCGTGAGCGCCACCGGGCAGTTGAGCGCTTCGGCCAGCGCCACAAGCTGGCCCCCCGTGCCCGAGGCGATCACGCCGCCCCCCGCGTAGATCACCGGGCGCTCGCTCTTGGCCAGCAACGTGGCAATCCGCAGCGCTGTCTCGTCACTCATTCCGGCGGGCACGGGCGCAGTGAAACGCTTGTCGGTCGGCTGGTCCGGACGCGCCTGCTGAATGTCCTTCGGGAAATCCAGGAGTACCGGGCCGGGCCGTCCCGCCATCGCACACGCGGCCGCTTCACGCACCGCGGCGGGAATGTCGCGCGGCTCGCGCACTTGCCGGGCGAGCTTCGTCACCGGCTTGGTGATGGCAACGATATCCACTTCCTGAAAAGCGTTCTTGCCGAGCCAATGCGTGGCGACGTTCCCGGTGATGGCGAGAACGGGCACAGAATCGCTCGCGGCGTCGGCGATCCCGGTCACAAGATTCGTCGCGCCGGGGCCAGACGTCGCCAGACACACACCCAGTTTGCCGGTCGCACGTGCATAACCTTGTGCCCCAAAGACTGAGCCTTGCTCGTGCTCGGTCCGTACCAGCGCGATGGCCACGCGAGAAAGCGCGTCGAGCATCTCGAGGTTGGCTCCGCCCGGGTAGCAGAACACCGTATCGACGCCAATCTCGACCAGCGTGCGCGCAATGAGGTCTGCGCCTTTGGCAGACAGCGGGGCAACAGGCTGGGCGACGGCACCGGTCGCGGCTTCGGCAGCGGGCAAAGTCAGGTCAAGTTTCATGGGTACGTGATTTCCTGCAGATTCAAACGAACTAGGGCGGATTGTTGCGGCAAATATGCCTAATGAACATCAAGCTTACGGGGATTGACCGGTAAATGCTTCGCGTATCGTTGACAAAATTCCGTCAATTTCACATGATTTATTCAGATTTTAAACGATCAAGGAATTAATCATGCAACTTGACGAATTTGACGAAAAAATTCTCGCACTTCTTCAGGTAGACGCGTCGCTCTCGGCCGCCCAGATCGGCGAGCGCATCGGCTTGTCGCAGTCGCAATGTTGGCGTCGTATCGACCGGCTCGATGCCGAAGGCATCATCGAGCGGCGCGTCGCGCTCGTCGACCGGAAGAAGGTCGGGCTCAATGTGATGCTCTTTGCTCACGTGAAACTGGCCGGACACAACCGGAACGCACTGCCAGAGTTTTCCAAGGCGATCCAGGAATTTCCTGAGGTGCTCGAATGCCACGTGCTCATGGGCAATGTGGACTTCCTGCTTCGCATCGTCACGCGCGACGTCGATGCCTATGAGCGTTTCTTCTTCGAGCGGCTGTCGCAATTGCCGATGGTGCAGGAGGTCAACTCGATGATTGCGCTCTCGCAGATCAAGTCGACGACCGTCCTGCCCATCGGAGACGGTGCCGCTTACCTCGGCGGAGCGGCCGGCACGGCCTCCGGCACTCCATGACATTACGCTGACAACTTCATGTCACGAAGCGGGCAGTAAACTGTCGGCCGCCCAATGCTTATTGAAGCGGCACGACACGCGTCGTTGAAGACGTTGTCACATGTTGGACAGCGCCCTCGCAAGCCTCTATGCTTAAACATCCACTACGGGAGCCTCGCATGAAACGTTGGTTCGGACTGACTGCCGCAGCCGCCATTATCGGCGTGACGGCCTGGTGCTTCATCCCCGCGCACGCCGCGCTGAAAAACGGTGCGGAAGCGCCGAATTTCTCGGCCCAGGCCTCGCTCGGTGGCAAAGTGTTTACCTTCTCGCTCGCCGACGCCCTCAAGAACGGCCCCGTCGTACTGTACTTCTACCCGGCGGCGTTCACGCAGGGCTGCACGATCGAAGCCCACGACTTTGCCGAAGCGACCGACAAGTTCAAGGAGATGGGCGCCACGGTCATCGGCGTATCGCATGACAACATCGACACGCTCAACAAATTCTCCGTGTCCGAGTGCCGCAGCAAATTTGCTGTCGCGGCCGATACCGATCAGCACATCATGCGCGCCTATGACGCCGTGCTCTCGCTCAAGCCCGATTACGCCAACCGCGTCTCATATGTCATTGCGCCGGACGGCAAAGTGATCTACAGCTATGTGAGCCTCGATCCGGACAAGCATGTCGCCAACACCATGGAAGCCGTTCGCAAGTGGCGCGCTGAACATCCTGCCTGAGCAGAGCCATCAAGGGATGATGCGGCATGAAAGCCATAGCACGTGCACAAACTCGAAGCGAAGAAGTCGCCAATAGCATCAGTCACGGCATTGCCTGTCTGGTGGCCCTCGCTGCGATCCCTTTCCTTTTCTCGGCGGTGCGCCCGCCCTTGCCAAGCAAGGTGCAGCAGATCGGCATTGCCGTATTTGCCGTCACGATGGTCGTCGTGTATCTGGCATCCGCGCTGTACCACGGACTGCCAGACGGCCGCGCGAAGCGGCTATTCATGCGCGTCGATCACTGCGCCATCTTTCTTTTCATTGCCGGAACTTACACCCCCTTCACCG
This sequence comes from Pandoraea sp., assembly GCA_031291335.1. Lineage (GTDB taxonomy): Bacteria > Pseudomonadota > Gammaproteobacteria > Burkholderiales > Burkholderiaceae > Pandoraea. Next base: position 23,325 of record JARLJF010000047.1, read on the forward strand.
TCAAGATTCTCCACGACCCATGGGGCTGGCCCTTGCTCACTGGCGTATGGGTGATGGCCATTGCCGGTCTGGTCGCCAAAACACTCGGCCTGCTCGACCGGCCGCTCGTCTCTACCCTGCTCTACGTGGGCCTGGGCTGGGTCGCTGTGCTGGTCGCCGGCCCGGTGCTCGCTGCCATTCCTGGCCCGGGCGCGGGATGGCTCTACGCAGGCGGTGTCGCCTATACCGTCGGCGCCATCTTCTACTCGCTCGACGGCCACATCAAGTTCGGGCATCTCGTCTGGCACCTGTTCGCCATCGGCGGCACCGCCTGCCACTATCTCGCCGTCTGGCGCTATCTCTGATCGTCCGGTGCGATCCGGCAATCCGCGAGTTTCTCGGATAGTCGGTCGCATCGCGCTGTCAACGACGGGTCGCCGAACATCCGGCACGCCCCGCGCATACGATGCAGCAACAACTGCGCGGCATCGAGATCCTGCGGGCGACGCGTGGCAATCAGCCGGCGAAAGCGCGCGAGATCCTTCGCCATCTCCTCCCGCATCAAGCGTCTCGCGTAGGGGTCATCCAGCAACGACGGCCGCGTAGTCTTCGGGCGCTCAGGCTTGTCGCCCGGCGCGCCACCCTGTACGCCCACTGCGGCGCCTAAACCCGCCACACCATCACTGCCGGCGCACGGCCACCGGACCGCGAGCGTTTGCGCCAGTCGCTGCCGCGAGACGGGTTTGGTCAGCACATCGTCCAGACCGGCCTCTCGCGCCGCACGCGCGCCCACTACCGACCCGGTCACCGCGAACATCACCGGCACCTGCCGGCCAAGCGCGGGCGCCAGCGCGTGAAGCGTTCTGGCCAGCGTCAGCCCACTTGCACCGCCGAGTTGTATATCGGTAAGGACGACATCGACGTCATGCGAAATCCATTGCAGCAACGCCTCGGTCAAATCTTCCGCGCGCTCGACAATGCACCCGAGCGACGCCAACTGATCTGCGAGGATCGCGCGATTCATGACGTGATCGTCGACCACCAGCGCATGCAACCCGGGGCGCACGTCAATACGCGCAATGGACACTTCTGGCACCTCCGGCACCTCTGCCACTTCTGTCACCGATGGCAACGGCACAACCGTGTCTGCGCCCCCGCCCCCGAGCACCGGTAGCGCGGAAGGCAAGGCGAACGGGACCGACAACCGGAACCGGGCCCCTGAGGTCGATGGCACGACGCACAGCGCCCCCCTCATGCGCTGCGCCCATTGCTGCGCGATCCACAGCCCCAACCCCGTCCCAGGCACCGAGCGGTCGGCCCGTGCAAACGCCGCAAAAACGGTGTTTTCCATGCCTGCCGGAATTCCCGGCCCGGTGTCGCTGACGTGAATCGTCAGTTGACCTAACTCATCCCGCTCTCGTCGCCCGACCTCGGGCTCGACCGAATCGGCGACGGGCACGCCTTGCCCCGGTGCGGCGTCCCACTTCACTCTCACCGCGACACCACCGCACACGGTGTACTTCAACGCATTGTCGAGTAGCGTACGTAACATCTGACGCAAGCGCCCCGCATCTCCCCAAAGCATGACGGGCACATCATCAGCGATGTTGCACCCCAGCATGAGCCCCTTGGCATGGGCAGTGCGCGCGAACGAATCGACCTCTTCGTCGAGACATCCACGTACCTCGAACACGCGCTCCCGAAGCGGCAAGTGCGTGACGTCGCCCGGCCCCAGGTGCAACACGTCGTCCACCGCGCCGGCCACCACACCGAGCATGCGGCGCATGGCCTCGAATCGCTCGCCAGGCGCAATCGTGCAGGCGTCGCCGCCCACGCTCTGCGGCCCAGCCGAGCCACCCACCTCGCCGCACAATGCGTCCAGATGCCCTTGTAGCACCTGCAGTGGAGCACGCAGTTCATGCACAAGCGCCATCCGAAAAGTGCTGACGTCCTCACGGCCGTCCCTTACATATCCTTGCGGCTCGGGCGATGTCGCCGCCCGTGTTTCATCGGGTTCATACCGTCCGGCATCGGCGCCGCCGCACCGGAAATTGAATTTGTCGAGATTCATCGCGTCGTTGACGCCTCATCACGATTCACGCGCTTCGGCGTACTGAAGAACTGCAGGAGGCTTTAAGTCTGGCCTTTTGCAAGGCTTTTGCGATTGCGCAAATTCCGATCTTCTTTTGTGGATGCAGTACTTTCGGAATCGCCCGAGCCGAATAACTCAAGTTCTGCCTCTCATCTGCCGATAATCCCTATGCCCCGTCTTGCACTTTCCGAACCGATGGGGAGGCCGCACGCTCTCACTCCGCGACCTGGGCATTCAATCCATCGATCCATATGTATAAGAACATTACGATTCGGACCAGTCTGACGCTGGTCCTAGGTTTGCTTGGTGCACTACTCGTCCTCGTCAGCGTTCTGGGCCTTCAGGCGCTTAGTTCCAGCAATGACTCCCTGAGCAAGATGGCCACGGGAGACACCCCCGCGCTGGCCGAACTCAAGGGCACCGGGGAGCAAATTCTGCGGACCCGGCTGTCGATGGCGACTTACGCTTCGTACGTCAGCCTCGGGGCGAATCCGGAAGAGTCGGAAAAAGTGCTCAACCGAGGCAGTCAATACATCGCCGCCTCGGACGCCCTTTGGAAGGATTATCTGAAACGTCCCAAAGAAGATGCGCACGAAGCGGAGTTGGCCAAGGCGGCCGATGAGAAGCGTCGTGCCTTTTTCGACAAGGTCGTGACGCCGGCACTCAACGCATTGAAACAAGGCGATGTGGCCGGGTTCCATCAGATTCAGGCCCGCGTCGCGCCGTCGGCGTACAACAGCGTCGACTCGGCCTTGCGCGAATTGCAGGATATCCAGGTCGCTCGTCAGAACGCCCGCTTTGAAGCCGCCCAACAGCGCTACAACATCATGCGCATTGCGATGGGAGCGACGCTCGCGGTTGCCCTGCTCCTCGCCCTGTGGGGCCGCGCAATGCTCGCCCGCGCCGTGTTGCGCCCGATTCGCGAAGTCATCTCGCACTTCGAGCGCATGGCCGCGGGCGACCTGAGCCAACGTGTCGAACAGCAAACGCGCAACGAGATGGGCCAGCTTTTCGGTGCCCTTGGCCGGATGCGCGACGGCCTCGCCCGCACGGTCGGCACCGTACGCGAGAGCACGGAAGCCATTCACGCAAGCGCCCGTGAGATCGCCGACGGCAACGCCGACCTCTCGCAACGCACCGAATCGCAAGCGTCGTCGCTGGAGCAAACGGCAGCGAGCATGGAAGAGCTGACCGCCGTCGTCAAACAGAATGCCGAGAATGCCCGCGCCGCCAGCCAGTTGGCTGTGACGGCATCGGATACTGCCTCACGTGGCGGTGAAGTCGTGCAGGAAGTCGTGACGACGATGCGCGATATCGCCCAAGCGTCGCAGAAAGTCACCGACATCCTGACGGTCATCGACGGCATCGCCTTCCAGACGAATATCCTGGCGCTCAATGCCGCCGTCGAAGCGGCTCGCGCGGGCGAACAGGGCCGCGGCTTTGCCGTGGTGGCGGGCGAAGTGCGTACGCTGGCACAGCGCAGTGCGTCGGCCGCCAAGGAAATCAAGGGATTGATCGAAGCTTCCGGCAACCGTGTCGAGACCGGCACGCGTCTGGTCGAGCGCGCAGGCGCAACAATGGTGGAAGTCGTGCAGTCGGTCAAACGCGTGACCGACATCATGGGCGAGATTTCGGCCGCCAGCGTCGAGCAGTCGAGCGGCATCGAGCAAGTCAACCTGGCCGTGACGCAGATGGACGAAATGACGCAGCAGAACGCCGCGCTGGTGGAAGAAGCGTCTGCCGCTGCGGCTGCGCTCGAGGGTCAGGCGGCACGTCTGCGTGAATCGGTGGCACTGTTCCGCCTTTCGGCTCACGAAGCGGCTCGCGCGAACGCCGGCAGCGCTGGCGACGCGTCGCTCAACGCATCGCCGAACACATTGGCGCTGGCCGCCTGATCGGGGCCCGGACTGCTGAACCGCTGAACGGCCAGACGGCCAAGCGGCGACTGTCCCGCAGTGACGTCAGGCATCCTCTGACGCGGTTCCGTCGACAAGACGGGCGCGTCTCAGGATGCCGGACAGCCCCTCAGAACACGGCGCGATTCTCGCGGCGCCGCATCCCCTCAAATGCTCGCACGTTGCTCAAAGCCCTTGAGCGGCGACTCTGCCACCCACGTCTTGTCGACGTCGCAGGACGATACCTGCGCCCCCGGCGGCCCCTGACGCATCCACTGGCACAACGCCAGCAACTGCGCGGCTTCGCCCTGTGCGACGACCTCAACCGTGCCATCGCGACGGTTGCGCACCCACCCGCTTAGCCCGATCCTGCGCGCCTCGACCACGCAAGCTGCGCGATAACCGACACCCTGCACCAGCCCGTGTACTACGATATGCCACGTCGCCGTCATGACCCCTCCTGCTGTGATCGGTGGATGTGCAAGACGATGGGAAAAGGGCTCGATTTCCATCGAGCCCTGTCATTACGTTAGCACACCATCGATGCACGTCTAATAGATGTCGCGGCGATATCGCCCCTGCGCCGACAAGTCGAGCAGGACGTCCGCACCGATCGCGTCGGCCAGTGCGGCGTCCACGGCGGGCGCCATGCCTGCGAGGCTGCCGCACACGTAAATCGAGGCGCCGTCAGCCACCCAGGCTGCAATGTCCTGCGCCGCCTCACGCACACGATCCTGCACATAGATGCGTTGCGCCTGATCGCGCGAAAATACCGGGTCGAAACGGGCGATGCCGCCTTGCGTCTGCCACTCTCGCAACGTCGCGTCGTGGAAGCGATCGTGCGCCGCCTGACGCTCACCGAAAATCAGCCAGTTGCGCACATGCCCCTGGGCAATTCGCTCGGCAAGGTGCGCCCGCAGTCCCGCCAACCCGGTGCCGTTACCGATGAGGATCATGCCACTCGCCTCCGACGGACCGTGGAAGCCCGGGTTCGGACGCACGCGCATCGTCACGCTCTCACCCAACCCCACGCCATCCGTCAGCCACCCGGAGCCGAGGCCCAGCGAGCCGTCGGGATTGCGCGTCTGACGCACGAGCAACATCAGTTGGCCTTCGTCTGGTGTCGACGCAATCGAATACTCGCGCTCAGGCAACGGTGCCAGACGCTCCAGCCAGTCCTGCAAATCGATACCGGCAGGCGGTGCGGCGTCGGGCAGAACCCTCTCGCGCAGCGCATCGCCCAGCGTCGCCTCACGTCCGGCCACGCTCACCCGCACGTCGGAAGCCCAGACACTGCCAGCGAGGAAGGTTTCAATGCGCGCGGCCGTATGGCGCGGCAGCACCTCGACCAGATCGCCCGCAACCCATTTGGCCCCCTTCGGCGGCGTGAAGGCGAGGTGATAGGCCGGCAAGCCACTGCTGCCCGGATTGAGCAGTTCACGTTCTGCCAACGGCCACGATTCGAAGCGCGGGCCGTCGTCGGTTTTCGACGACACGAGCGGACGCCCGAGCCATTCACCTAAGCGTTCCTGCCAGCTCGCCCATGCGCCCGGATCGCCCCGGTCGACCTCGATGGGCTCAAATGCCGCCACGCCGCCCTGCGCACGCAGCCAGCCATCGAGCTTGCGGCCAAATCCGCAGAATCGGTCGTAATGGCTGTCGCCCAGCGAGAGCATTGCGAAGCGCAGCGTCGGCAGCGCCATCGCCTGATTCATCAATTGCTGCGCAAACCGGCGCGCGCTATCGGGCGGCTCGCCATCGCCGAACGTGCTGACGATGAACAGGGCTCGCTTGGCCGTGCCAAGTTGCGCCTGACCGATGCGTGCCAACGGCTGGATCTGTGCAGGAACACCAGCGCCTTGCAGCATGCCAGCCGTCTGCCACGCGAGACCCTCGGCCACGCCACTCTGACTTGCGTACCCGATCAGCACGCCCTCGTCGGCAAGCGACGGGCCGACGGGTGCCTGCGGGCTTTTCACCGCCGCCGGGCGCGACGCCGCCAGTGCGCGCTTCTTCTTGCGACGGTCGAGATACAACATCCAGCCCGTGACGAAGAACACCGGCATCATCAGGCTCGAGAGCAACATCACGATGATGCCTGCCTGCCCGAAGAAGCTACCTCGATGCAACGCGTAGATGCTCGTCATCAACTGGCCGCCCGTCGTCTTGTCGGCGTAACGGTCTTCGTTGCGAATCTCGCCGGACGCCGCCTCGACATCCATCCGGCTGAACGCCCGCTCATGTGGCACCGACTTGTCGAGCCACGTCACCTGAAGCGAGCCGCCGGGCTTTTGCGCCGGACGCAGATAGACCTTGGTATAGTCGGGCACACGGGCCGTAAAGCTGCTCCACACCGTGCTCATGTCGTCTGGCGACGTCGAAGCCAGATCCGGCAGCGCGGCCTTCTTGCCCTCGCCCTTCTTGGCCATCTTCGGTTGGGCTGCCGGCTTGTTTCGTACCGGCTGCTGCACGCCCGCCATGGAAAACAGCATGCCGCGCCACCAGTCGTACGACCAATAGAGGCCCGTCGTGGCCGACAGCAAGTACGGTACCAGCACCACCGTGCCGATCACCGCATGCAGATTCCAGAGGAACGGCCTGCCGCGCTTCTTGAAATCGATATGGAACCAGGCGCGCCAGTTGCCGATGCGTCGGGGCCAGCGCAAATACAGGCCGCTTAGCGCCAGCAGGAAGAGCAGCAGCGTGGCCGCTCCCGTGATCTGTTTGCCGATCCCGTCCACCGTCAGGAAGCGGTGAATATCCATGATGAAGCGGAAGACGACGTCGGCCTGCGAGCGGCCGAGCATCTGCCCCGTATAGGGATCGACGAAGTACGTCTCGCCGCGCGTGCCGTCACCGATCGACAGACGCACGCCGACAGCCTCTTCCGGCGCACGCATCACCGTCATGAGCAAAATGCGCCGGTCGGGCACCGCTTCATGGACTCGCGCAATCAACTCGGGAACAGGCAACGGCGCCGTGTCGCGCACAGCCACGGTCATCACGCCTGGGCTGAACGCGCGGGTGAGTTCTTCGTAATAGGAGAGCAGCGCGCCGGTGAGTCCGACCACTGCCAGCACCAGCCCGGCGGTAATGCCGAAGAACCAGTGCAACTGAAACCACAGTCTTTTCATCATTGTTGTCGTCCGACGCACGTCCGTGCGCCGGTGGTGGCGCGTGCGTGGCTGGTGTGCCGTACCGCAATCCCCCGATGGAGCACTATGCGGCAATTATCGAATGTTATTGCAAACGATTCTCATATTCAATACCTACTTAACTTTCCACCCCTTGTAGGCCCCATCCGACAGGAATTTCATAGAAAGGACGACCCCCCGTCTCTTTTTGAACAGTTAGGATGAATTTATCGGCGCGGATGTCCGCGCTCCCGCCCACAGAATCGCCGCAAGTCACACCTCGTCCCCCTCCCCCTGCGCCCGCCGCTCGGCCCCGGATACGACTTTTCGACCTGCGGCACGACAGCGACGGAGTGCCATGCAACCCTTAGCGTCTTCCCTTGGCGCCACACCGACGACGACACCTGCGGACACTTGCGATGTCGACGTTGCCACGGTGGCATTCTTTTTCGACCTCGACGGCACGCTCGCACCGCTGGCGGCGCGTCCCGATGCCGTCAAGCTGCCGCGCGACACGGCCAGCGTGCTGGCCCGGCTGTTCGAGCGCACGCAGGGGGCGCTCGCGGTCGTGTCCGGCCGCGCCATCGACGAGATCGACGGCCTGCTCGCCCCGTTGCGCGTGCCTGCCGCTGGCCTGCACGGTGCCGAAATCCGTCATGCCGACGGAGCACTCGTCCGGGCCGAGGGGCACGCCGTCGACACCACCCGGGTCACGGCGATGGTCGCCCCGCTGCATGCGCTCGTCGCGCAGCACCCCGGTCTGTTACTGGAAAACAAGGGCAGCGCGCTGGCGCTGCACTACCGCAGCGCGCCCGAGTTGGCGAGCGTGGCTCGCGACACAATGCGCGCGCTAGCCGATCTGCACGCCGACAGCTTCGTGCTGCAGCCCGGCAAGTTCGTCTTCGAGTTGCGGCCTCGCCACGTCAGCAAGGGACGCGCCATCACCACACTACTGAAGGAGACCCCGTTTGCCGGGCGAACGCCGCTGTTTGCGGGCGACGACCTGACCGACGAGGCCGGATTTGCCGACGTGAATGCGCTGGGTGGCATCACGATCAAGATCGGCGACGGAGAGACTTGTGCCCGCCATCGTTTGCCGTCGCCGGAAGCGCTGACGGCCTGGTTGCTGACGTTGCGCCACACCTCCCCGCGCCAACCCTCACAGGAGAATGGAGTATGAGCCGCTTAGTCATCGTGTCGAACCGAGTTGCCCCGATCACAGAAGGCAAACCTACCGCTGGCGGTCTGGCCATCGGCGTGTTCGATGCGCTCAAGGACACCGGAGGCATGTGGTTCGGCTGGAATGGCGAAATCGAGGCCGAGCCGGCAAGCGCGCCCGCCATCGCCCATCGCAACAACGTCACCTTCGCCACCGTGCCGCTCACGCGCCGCGACTACAACACGTACTATCGCGGCTTTTCGAACGCAACCTTGTGGCCGACGTTTCACTATCGCGACGATCTCACGCGCTACCAGCGCGACGACTACAACGGCTACCGGCACGTCAACGCACGCTTCGCCGCGCTGCTCGCGCCATTGCTCGAGCAGGACGACCTGATCTGGGTTCACGACTACCATCTGCTCCCGTTCGCACAAGCGTGTCGCCAGATCGGGATACGCCAGCGGCTCGGCTTCTTCCTGCATATTCCGTTTCCTGCGCCGCAGGTGCTGATGACCGTGCCACCGCACGAAGCATTGATGCGCGCCATGTGCGAATACGATGTCGTCGGCTTCCAGACCGAAACCGACCGCACGGCCTTCACCGACTATCTGGTCCGACATGCCGGTGGCACGCTGCACGACGACGGCACCATCACCGCCTACGACCGGACGCTGCGCACAGGGGTCTATCCGATCGGTGTCTATCCCGACGAGATTCAGCAACAAGCGACCGCCCGCGCGACCATCAAGCACATCCTCGATCTGAAGCAGGGGTTGCAGGAACGCAAGCTCATCATGAGCGTGGATCGTCTGGACTACTCGAAGGGGATGCTCGAACGATTTCGCGCGTTCGAGCGCCTGCTCGAACTGTGGCCGAACCAGCAAGGGACGGTAAGCTTCGTGCAGGTCGCGCCGCCCAGCCGCTCTGACGTGGCGGGTTATGGCGAGATTCGGCGTCAGTTGGAAACCGAGGCAGGCCACATCAACGGACGCTTCTCGGATCTGGCCTGGACACCGCTTCGCTACATCAACAAACGTTACGATCACGAAGTGTTGATGTCGTTCTTCCGGGCCTCGCAAGTGGGCTACGTCACGCCGCTGCGCGATGGCATGAATCTCGTCGCGAAGGAGTATGTGGCTTCGCAGGATCCGGCCGACCCCGGCGTGCTGGTGCTGTCGTGTTTCGCTGGTGCCGCACAGGAACTGGACGGCGCGCTGATCGTGAATCCGTACGACATTGACGGCATGGCCGAAGCGCTGCGCAGCGCGTTGAATATGTCGCTCTCGGAGCGGCAAGCTCGCCACGGCACGATGATGTTGACGTTGCGCGAACACAATCTGTCGACGTGGCGCGACCGCTTCATCGCCGACCTTCGCGCGCCGGTCGGCGCTACCAAACCGGCACTGTTACGCTGCTCGCAACCGGCCGCCGCCTGACGAGGCGGCCGTTGAAGCCGCCAGGAGACATGTCATGAGCCAACGCGATTCCCCTCCGAGCGCCCCGTGCGTCGAAGTCGAGACCGACGGGCCCGTGACCCTCATCACCCTGGCGCGCGCCGCGCGGCGTAACGCGGTCGACCGCGCCATGGCCACCGCCCTGCGTGACGCCTTGCTGGCCTTCGAGCAGGACGACAACGCCCGCGTCGCCGTGCTGTGCGGCAAAGGCGCGTCGTTCTGCGCTGGCGCCGATCTCTCGGCTTTCGACGATCCCGAACGTCGCAACGAGGTCACGCCCGATGGCAGCGGCGACGGCCCGATGGGACTCACGCGCCGGCACCTCGACAAGCCCGTGATCGCGGCCGTGAGCGGTCACGCCGTGGCGGGCGGCCTGGAACTGGCGCTCTGGTGCGATCTGCGCGTGGCGGACGATTCAGCGACGTTCGGTGTCTTCTGCCGGCGTTTCGGCGTGCCGCTCATCGACGGCGGCACGGTGCGTCTGCCGCGACTGATCGGTATGAGCCGTGCGCTCGACATGATCCTCACGGGACGCGCCGTCGGAGCACAGGAAGCCTACGAGATCGGACTGGTGAACCGGCTGGTGCCGGAAGGCATGGTGCTTCCAGGCGCGATGGCGTTGGCGAAACAACTCGCGGCATTGCCGCAAGGCGCCCTGCGCGCCGACCGGCGGGCGGCCTACGCACAATGGGACATGTCATTGGAAGCGGCGTTGCGCCAGGAAGGCGCAGCCGGGCATACGGTGGTGTTCTCCGAGGGCATCGCCGGTGCCCGCGAATTTCTCGGCGGCGCCGGCCGTCACGGGGCACCGCGCGACAAAGCATGAGAGGCCGTGACAGTGTGAGCGACCCTGCCTGACGCAGCGCCGCTCGGACACGCTTACTTGCCTGCCGGACGCGACTGTTGCACCTGCTCGAGGCGCTTGCGCAGGCCGTCCGCAATTTCCTTCTGATTCGCCTGCGTGGCAAAGTCGATCGCCGTCAAACCGATCTGGTTCTTCAGACGCACGTCCGCCCCGCCATCGAGCAGCACCTTGCACGTCGTGATGTGCCCGCCACGCGCCGCCATCATGAGCGGCGTGGTGCCATTCGGCGACTCGGCATCGACGTAGGCCGACGCGTCCAGCAGAATCTGCACGATGTCGTCATGCCCGTTGGTCGCCGCGTAATGCAGCGGTGCCCACCCCTTCTTGTTGACCTCGGCATCCTTGTCGATCAGCAGTTTGACCATCGGCGCGAGGCCTTGCAGCGAGGCGATCATCATCGCGTTCTCGCCCGCCGCGTTGGTCGCATCGAGATCCGTGCGCTTGTCGTCAATCAGCAGACGCGCGACGTCGACCGACTTCTCACGCATCGCGATTACCAGCAGCGGATTGCCTTTCTCGTCCGTCGAGTTCGGATCGACGCCCGCCTTCAGGGCTTGGGCGACGGCCTTCGTATCGTTGAAGACAACTGCCTTGACCAGTGCTGTGTTGGACGTCGCGGCCGTGGCGCACGCCGTCAGCCAAAGCACGCTGAGCAACATCCAGGCTCGGATCATCGAAAATTTGCGCATCGGGGGCTCCTGTCGGTAGTCCGTTGAGTGACGTAAGTGACGCAATTAACGTAAGTAACGTAGAACAATTCGGTCAATCGGTTGACGCGGGTCAGGGCTTTGCCGTAGCGAACAGGCGGAAGAAGTTTTCCGTCGTCACGTCAGCAATCTTCTGTAGCGGCTCACCGCGCAGGTCGGCGATGAACTCGGCCACATGTCGCACGTAGCCGGGCTGGTTGAGTTTGCCACGATACGGCACCGGGGCGAGATACGGCGAATCCGTCTCGATGAGCATGCGCTCGAGCGGCACGCGGCGCGCCACGTCTTGCAAATCACGTGCGCTCTTGAACGTGACGATGCCCGAAAACGAAATGTAGAAGTTCTGATCGAGCGCGCCTTGCGCGACGTCCCAGCTCTCGGTGAAACAGTGCATCACCCCTGCCGGCTCGCCAGCCTGCTCTTCACGCATGATGCGCAGCGTGTCATCGGCGGCCGATCGCGTGTGAATGATGAGCGGCTTGCCCGTCGCACGCGCGGCGCGAATGTGTGTGCGGAAGCGCTCGCGCTGCCACTCCATATCCTCGATGCTCCGCCCTTCCAGCCGGTAATAGTCGAGCCCGGTCTCGCCGATGGCCACCACCTTCGGCGTGGCCGCGAGGCGTACAAGATCGTCGACGCTCGGCTCGGGCGTGTCTTCGTAATCGGGATGGACACCGACCGAGGCGTACACATTCTCGTGCTGGGCCGCGATCTCCAGCACCTGTGGCAGGGTCGGCAGATCGACCGAGACGCACAAGGCGTGACTCACCTTGTTCTCGCGCATACGCGCGAGCAGGTCGGGCATCTGCTCGGCCAGTTCCGGGAAATTGATATGACAGTGCGAATCGATGAACATGATGTGCGATCGGTTGCCGGTGGCCTGCATCAAAGCGATGCCGGTCCGCCGAACAACTGTTTGTATTGCAGGAAAAGCGCCTCGAGCAGCACGCGCGTATTGAGCGGGTGATTCTGCACCTGACGCTGTTGTGCGAGTTCACGCAGGAAGCCAAGCAGGTGCACGTCATCCGTCGTGTCGCCACAACGGCGCAACGCTTGCGCATGACTCGGGAAAAAGCGGACGGTGCCGGCCATACGCTCGGCCAGTACATCGAAGCACCAGCGCTGTAACGTCTCCAGAATGCCCGGCAGGCTGCCCTTGTGCAGTTGCTCGGCGCAGGCGAAGGCGTCGATCGCCGCCCCCTGCGCCAGTTGACCGAGCAGCCAGTCACGCCAGCCGCGCTCGTCCGGCTCGGCCAGCGCACGCGCGGCGAGCGGTGCCCCACCGGCCTCGGCCAGCACGGCGGTCGCCTTGGTCGCATCGAGCCCGGCTTCCGCCATCAGCCATTGCGAGGCCTGCACGCCGTCCGGACGCGTGAGCACCAGACGACGGCAGCGCGACAGAATGGTCGGCAAGAGACGATCGGGCTGGGTCGTCACCAGCAAGAAGATCACCCCCGCCGGCGGCTCTTCGAGCGTCTTGAGCAATGCGTTGGCCGCGTGCACGTTAAGCGCCTCGGCCGGGTATAGCAGTACCACGCGAAGCCCCTGGCGGTGCGAGCCGACGCTGGCGAAGTCGATCACCTCGCGCACCTGCTCGATCTTGATTTCCTTGCTCGGTGTCTTGGTCTTCTTCTCGCCCTCGGCTTCGACACGAGCCTCGGCCCCGGGCAGGCTATCCGCCAATGCCTCAGGACAGACGGCGCGAAAGTCCGGGTGATTGCCGCTGGCGAACCACTGGCAGGCGCCGCAAGTGCCACATGGCAGATGATCGTCGCGCGGCGATTCGCAAAGCAGCCCCTGCGCGAATGTACGGGCAAGCTCGATCTCGCCAATGCCCGGCACGGCCTGCAGCAGCAGCGCGTGCGGCATCTGGGCGCGCAGGTCGTTAAGGCGTGTCCAGTCCTGTGACTGCCACGGATACAGCATGTGGGCTCCTTGGCCGGAAAATGCGTCTCGGGCGGAACAGCGGAACGGTCAGACCCAAGGGCTGAATGCGCCCCGGTATGTCTTGACGATGTCCCGGTCGTGTCCCGGTCGTCGATGGAATAAGCGGATTATCGCGCGTCGGCGCGCTCAGTGCCCGGGCAACCCCAGGCGAGCGAACACGCCCGCGAGTTGCTCGGCAATCGCCTCAATGCTCTGCGCGGCGTCAATCACGATGAATCGGCCGTCCGATGCCTCGGCGCGGCGCAGATACTCCTCGCGCACGCGCGTGAAGAACGCTGCCGATTCGCGCTCGAACTTGTCCGGCGCCCGGGCACCAGCGAGCCGCGCGGCGGCAATCACCGGATCGAGATCGAACAGAATCGTCAGATCGGGTTGACGCGTGCCCTGCACCCAACGCTCGAGTATCGTCAGCTTGTCCAGGGATAGACCTCGGCCGCCGCCCTGATAGGCGAACGTGGCATCGGTGAAGCGATCGGAGACGACCCAGTCGCCGCGCGCGAGCGCCGGTTCGATCACCTTGGCCAGATGTTCCCGGCGGCCCGCGAACATCAGCAGTGCCTCGGTTTCGAGATCCATCGGCTCATCGAGCACAAGCTTGCGCAGCGCCTCACCCAGCGGCGTGCCGCCGGGTTCACGCGTGGCGACGACGTCGCGCCCCACACTGGCGAGGCCCTGACGCAGCGTGTCGACAAAGGCGTTGACGTGCGTGCTCTTGCCCGCACCGTCGATCCCCTCGAAGGTCACGAATTTGCCCGGCACCACTGCCGGTGCCACGTGGGATTGCGTCATTGATCACCTCGCTGATATTTGTCCACGGCGCGATTGTGCTCCTGGAGATTCGTCGAGAAATGGCTCGTGCCATCACCGCGCGCCACAAAGTACAGCGCATCGGTCGGCGCGGGGTTCAGCGCCGCCGCCAACGACGCCACGCCAGGCAACGCGATGGGCGTTGGCGGCAGGCCGGCGCGTGTGTAGGTGTTGTACGGGGTGTCCGTTTGCAGGTCACGCTTGCGCAGGCGGCCGGTGTACAGATCGCCCATTCCGTAGATCACTGTCGGGTCGGTCTGCAACAGCATGCGCTTGCGCAGCCGATTGACGAACACGGCCGCCACCTGAGCGCGCTCCACCGCCTGCCCGGTCTCCTTCTCGACGAGCGACGCCATGATAAGCGCCTCGTACGGTGTTGTGTAAGGCAGTCCCGGTGCACGGGCGGCCCACGCCTCGTCCAGACGCTTCTGCATGAGGCGATAGGCGCGCTTGTAAATATCGACGTCGCTCGTGCCTTTCGGAAAAAGGTAGGTGTCGGGGAAGAACATACCTTCGGCTTCGGCGCGGTCTGCGCCCACCAGTTGCATGAGGTCTGCGTCCGTCAACCCGGCGGTGTCGTGGCGAAGCGCCGGATTGGCGTCGATCTCCGAGCGCATCTTCTTGAAGGTCCAGCCTTCGATGATTGTCACCACATATTGGTTGACGTCACCGCGCGCGAGCTTCTCCATCACCTCGATCGGCGTAATACCGGTCGCAAACTCGTAGTTGCCCGACTTGAGCTTGGTGCCCACGTCCATGATGCGGGCCAGCAAATTGAACAGGAGCGGATGAACCGGCACGCCGCCGTTGTGCAACTGCGCGGCCACGCTGCGCACCGAACTGTATGGCTTGATCGTGACGTCGAGCGTCGGCTTGCCCAGTTGCAGCGGGGCCTGCGCCCAATAATAGAAAGCGCCGCCCGCCGCCAGCGAGGCGACGATCAACAGTACCAACAGGCGTTTGATGAAAGACATGAATTGCAGGGTAAGCTGTGTGACGAGAGCAGCGGGTTCGGGGACTCGGTCAGCCGGATATGCGTGGCGACGACGGCGTCGAGAGGCGCATTTTGCGCGTCGAACCGGGCTCGCACGTCCTGGCGGAAGACCCAATATAATACTTTGACTTGCCGAACCCTCACAGATTGACAGGCTCTCCCGTTTATGACCTCCCAATGGCGTGATCTTCTGCCCCAAGCGGCAGACGCTTTCTCCCCCGATAATTCCTCCGATGCGAGCGCACGCGCTGCACAGTTCGAGGCTTTGCGGACGGGCAGTTTCGTCTCGCTCGCCAGCGACACCGGCCTCATCGCCGTGAATGGCACCGAGGCCGCGACCTTCCTCCATGGCCAGTTGACCAACGACGTCGAGCGTCTGTCTCCCGCTCAGGCGCGTCTGGCCGGTTACTGTTCCGCCAAGGGGCGATTGCTCGCGACGTTCCTGATGTGGCGCGACACGTCGGCGGAATCCACCATCTATCTGGCATGCGACGCCGATGTGCAAGCTGCCGTGCAGAAACGTCTTTCGATGTTCGTGCTGCGCGCAAAGGCCAAGCTGACGGACGCGACGGCGACCCACGTACTGCTTCAGGTGGGTGGCCCCGCCGCCGAGGCCGTATTGGCCAACACGTTCTCGTCGCTGCCCGCCGCCGCGCTCGCGGCCGTCCACGCGACGCTTGGCGACGCACCGACCAGCCTGATCCGTCTGCCGGACGCCGGCACGGCCCGTACGCTCTCGCGCTTCGTGTGGAGCGTGCCGGTAGCCCGCGCCGCCGAGGTGTGGGACGCGCTGACGCAGGCCCCGGGGCTCGCCGTCGTCGCCCCTGCCCTCGCGGCCTGGCTCGATGTGCATAGCGGCGTGGCGCGAGTCACAACGGCGACGCAGGAGCAGTTCGTTCCGCAGATGGTGAATTGGGAAGTCGTAGGGGGCGTGAATTTCCGCAAAGGCTGCTACCCGGGACAGGAAGTCGTCGCGCGCAGTCAGTATCGCGGCACCATCAAGCGGCGCCTGCATCTCGCGCATGTGGATGGCACGCTGCCGGCACCGGGTCAGGAACTCGTTGAGACGAGCGACCCCGACCAGCCTTGCGGCATGGTGGTGCAAGCCGCACCGGCCCCGAACGGCGGCTACGACGTGCTCGTCGAAGTGAAGCTGGCCGCGCGCGAGACCGATGACGTTCGCCTTGGCAACGCCGAAGGCCCCGCCCTCTCGTTCGCCGACTTGCCGTACGAGATCATCGATCCGACCGAAATGCCCGCATCGCCTGCGACGGCCTCCTGATTCCGCCGCCCAGCGACTACCCATGGACTGTTACGTCTACTACCGCGTCTCGACACACAACGCCGCCGCCGCACGTCAGGCTGTCGCGCAACTCTTCGCGCTGACGGTAGCGCGCTTCGGTGTTTCGGGGCGCCTGCAATGGCGCGCCGACGCATCCGTCAACGATACAGCGGCGGGTACCACGACATGGATGGAGCGCTACGACAGCGTGAGCCCGGCCTTCGTGGCGTCGCTTGCGCAATTGGCAGTCGAGTCGGGCGTGATGGCGTTGATAGAAGGTGAGCGCCATGCGGAGTGCTTCATCGACACCCAGACGCCATGTGCCTGATCGTTTTCTCGTGGCAACCCGACACTGCCACGCCGCTGGTCCTGCTCGCCAATCGCGATGAATTCTTCGAGCGCCCTGCCGAACCGATGCACTGGTGGCAGGATCGCCCCGAGGTGCTCGCCGGTCGTGACTTGCGCGGCGGCGGAACATGGATGGGCGTGAATCGTGCGGGGCGATTCGCCGCGCTCACAAACTTCCGCGACGGGCGCGCCCCCATGGCCCCCAAAGATGCGCCGTCGCGCGGCCTGCTGGTCTCGGCCATGCTCGATAGCACCCCGTTCGACAACGATCTGTCCCGCGTCGAACAGCACGCCCACGAATATGCCGGCTTCAACCTGCTCGCGGGCGACTTGCCGGCGGGCAAGTTGTTCTGGTTGGGGAATCGCGACACGAGCAGCGGGAGGGGTCATGACACCGGCAA
>JARLJF010000048.1 GCA_031291335.1 Pandoraea sp.
GTGTCCTGATCGTCCTTCAGACGCAGCTCGTTGAGCAACACCTTCATCAACGCCCCATGACCCGGGTAGCGCACCGACTTGTAGTCGAGATCGCGCACGCGTCCGCTAAGCGTCTCGCACAATGTCCCCAGCCCGCCCGACGTATTGAACGCCTCGTACTCCACGCCGTCGAGCGAGAAATGCTCCAGATCTTCCAGCGGCTGTACGGTCAGCCTGACGCCGTCACGAATCGCTTCGCACGGCTGGCAATACTCGTTGATGAGCCCGTCGACACTCCACGTCAGGTTGTACTTCAGCGAGTTGGTCGGGAAAGCGGGCAACGCGCCGACGCGCATCTTCACCGAATCGACCTGATCGAACGCAGCAGCCAGATGATGAGCAGCAATCGCGATAAAGCCCGGGGCCAGGCCGCATTGCGGCATCAGCGCGGTGGACGCGCCTTCGGCGAGTTGCTGGATGGCGTGGGTCGCGGCCACGTCCTCGGTCAGATCGAAGTAATGGCACCCGGCAGCGACGGCGGCTGTCGCAGCGCTCGTCGCCATCGTGTAGGGCAGCGCATTGACGACGGCGTCATGGCCCGACACAGCCCGCTGTAGCGAGCCCGTGTCGCTGCCGGTCAGCTCGACGAACGCGTCAGCGTATTCGCGTACCACCGCAGACGCCATCGGGTTGCGGTCGAAAACCGTGACCCGGTAATCACCGCTGTCATGCAGCAGGCGAGCAATCGTCTGGCCGATATGTCCCGCGCCAAGCAAGGCAATCTTCTTCATGTTTTCCCCCGAATCAAGACGTCGAACAAGATGGCTTGCATCGCGCCGAGGGAAACCCGCGAGCGTCAGTGCAAGCACCATGGCATCAATTCTAGGGAGAGCGACTGATGAAATGTAGCGTCAATTCGTCGAATAAACGTGTGTTTTCGTCTAAATGACGAATTAATCGACAAATTGCAGCTTTGAAGACTGATTGGGTCTTTGCCGATGAATGCGCGGTGTCTCGACAGAAGCTCACGGCGACGTTGTCGATGTGCATGCGGCACATCGCCGTCTGGACGATGGGACGCACTGACGGAACTTGTGCGCATTCGTCTTTATAGGGCCGGCATATGTCATCGAAATGAAACTCGCGACATTTTCGGCAAAGAACTTCGATGCGTTGCAGCGTGCCGACATCTCCTCGCCAAATTCGTCAATACACCTATGGAATTCCGATCTCGTTCGATATAGTTCGGCCCGAACCCACGGGGCGCTACTCCACAGGCGACGGGTTCGCATCAACTCATAAGTTATCGAAGAGGAATAGACCGATGAAAAAGACGCAATTGGCTGCCGCACTGTGTGGCGCTATCGCTGCCGTGGCCACAGGTGCCGCGCACGCGCAAAGCAACGTGACGCTGTACGGCATTCTCGATGGCGGTCTCGCCTACGTGAGCAACGTTGGCGGCAGCAAGAACTTCACCACGGCTGACGGTCTGCAGTCGGGTAACCGTTGGGGCCTGAAGGGCTCGGAAGATCTGGGCGGCGGTCTGTCGGCCGTCTTCACCCTGGAAAACGGCTTCAACCTCACGAACGGTGCGCTCGGCCAGGGCAGCCGTGAATTCGGCCGTCAGGCATTCGTCGGTCTGTCGAGCAAGACGCTCGGTAGCGTGACCATCGGTCGTCAATATGACTCCGTGGTCGACTTCGTGAGCGGCTTGACGTCGGCCAAGCAGTTCGCCACGAAGCTCGGCGCTCACGTGGGCGATGTGGACAACCTGTACAACTCGTTCCGCATCAACAACTCGATCAAGTACACGAGCGCCAACTACGGCGGCTTCTCGTTCGGCGGCCTGTATGGCTTCTCGAACCAGGCCAACAACGGCACCGGCGGCACGGGCTTCGCCAACAACCGCGCATTCAGCGTGGGCGCCGGCTATGCCAACGGCCCGATCAAGTTCGGCATTGGCTACCTCGACGTCAGCTCGCCGAACAGCGCCAACACCAGCGGCTCGGTCGCTGGCGACTACAGCGGCGACTTCTACTCGACGAAGATTGGCGCCACGACCTACGGCGTCGACAAGCAGCGCGTGTTCGCCACGGGCGGTAGCTACAAGTTCGGCCCGGCAACGGTCGGTCTGGTGTACAGCAACACGCAGCTCAAGTACGTGACCGGCACGGGCGCACGTGTGTGGAACTATGAAGTCAACGGCACGTACAACCTGTCGCCGACGCTGCTGCTCGGCCTGTCGTACACCTACACCGACGCCAGCACGCGCAGCGCCACGCTCGCCGACCTGAAGCCGAAGTACCATCAGGTCAACGCCGCCGTCGACTACCTGCTCTCGCGTCGTACCGACGTGTACCTGGTCGGTATCTATCAAAAGGCTGCTGGCGACGCCACTGCTGCCTCGATCAACGGCGCCGGCGGTGCTTCGAGCTCGAAGTCCCAGGCCGCTGTCATCTCGGGCCTGCGTCACAAGTTCTAAGCCAACGTCTTCGCGAGACGTGTAGTACCTCGTTTGAGTGCTCCAGTTGAAAAGGGAGTCCCGGTGGGACTCCCTTTTTTTCGTGGTGTGCTAACGATCAGCGTCAGGGACAATCCCCAAATCAGTCCACTCCCGGGAACATATGGCGGTGTCGACGGCACTAAGGTGCACCGCCCGGCACGACATTCGGTGCTGGCATCACGAAGGAACCCCGGTGCAACTGTCCGAATATTTCCCCGCCCTGCTGTTTCTGGTTGTTGCCCTGCTCATCGGCGGGGGCCTGCTGGTGGTGGCAAAACCGATTCGTCCGCATCGTCCGGACGACGCGAAGAATTCCCCGTACGAATGCGGATTCAACGCATTCGGCGACGCCCGCAAGCAGTTCGACGTGCGCTACTACCGCGTCGCCATCTTCTTCATCGTGTTCGATATCGAGTTGGCATTCACGATTCCGTGGGCCGTCGCATTACGCGAGGTCGGTTGGCCCGGCTTTCTCGCCATGATGTTCTTCCTGTTCATTCTGGCGCTCGGCTTCGCCTACGAATGGGGCAAAAAAGCGCTGGAATGGGAGTAGGCGTAAGGGGAAGTCAAAACTGAACGCGGCCGTTACGAATTGGCAGAACGTTCGGGTTGTCTTCACCGACCTCTGTGTCGATCAGTCCGCTCAGACGCGTATTCATCTCCATGAGCAGATCGCCGCTAGCCTTGATGTCCATCGCCAGATTGTGCTGCTCGTACGGATCGACTTCGAGGTCGTACAACTCGACATCGTTGTTTTCAAACAAGGCTTCGAGTGTGCGCGGGCGATTGTAGGCCGTCGCCGAAAAATAACGTGAAAATCGAAAGCGACCGTCGAACGCGCTTCGGATCATGCCCCGGTTCCGAAAGTCGGGCTGCCGGGTGCGCACACGCCGTCGGATGTCGTCGGCAGACATCCCCTTTTCACGCATGACCTTCAACTCCCATTCGAGCCACTCGCTGTCGTAAAACAGCAGCATCGCGTAGTTGAATAACGATGCGCTACGCAGCGCGTTGACCTCAGCCCCCTCTGGATTGCGCAGCAATGACGTCAGGTTATGGCCGTGGGCCGCGTCGCCGGCGAGGCGGGCGACATCGGCCGCATCACGTCCGGTCAGCCCAAGCAACGTTGGCGCGATATCGACATGCGACGTCACGGCGCGGCAAGTTTTCCCTCCCGGATACGCAGGGTGTCGAATGACTAACGGCACATTGTTTTGCTCACGATAAGCCGTCGGCCCCTTGCCCACCAGCTTGTGTGCGCCCACATGGTCGCCATGATCGGACGTCATCACGACAATCGTGCTTTCGTCTAAGCCAAGCTCGTGCAAGGTGTCGAGCAGCGTCACCACATGAGCATCGCAATCACGAATGCAGTTGAAATAGTAGTTCTGGTAGGTCGTCAGGCGCTCGTCGTCGATGGGATAACTGCCCACCAGCAAACCCTCTGCACTGTTGTATTGACCATGGGCGGGAGGACGCCCTGGCGCGTCGTAAGGCTGCTTGCGCGAAACCGCGAGAGGCACATTCCATTTCGTCTCATAAAGAGCGTTGCGAGGCACTCGGGCATTGCCCACGGCCGGATGGTCGGCGTTTTGCCGATCGACGCCGACGGGGTCGGTGTTCAGAAACATCGCATCGTGCGGATTCACGAGATTGACCGCCATGAACCATGGCTTGTTCTTCGCAGCGAGTTCCGGCGCGCGCGTGCGCAACCATGACACGGCGGAAGCCGTCGTCAACCCGTCGTAGCCATACCCCCCCAACACACCGCCGACCAGGTCACCGACGCCAAAGTAGTCGTCAAAGCCGTAAGACTTGATGATCTCGTTGTATCGCTCGACCGGCGCGTCGTAAGGCGAATCGGTCAGGTGCAGCTTGCTCAGGTGCCACTTGCCAAGGTACGCGGCGTAGTAGCCCGCATCGTGCATCATGCGGCCGACGGTTCGGACATCCGTGGACATGTCACGCTGCCACGGCGCGCCAGCGTTATCGAGCACCCCCGTATGCTGGATGTGCTGGCCGGTGTAAATGGTGGAGCGCGAAGGCGAACACACACACGAAGCGATTTGGTGATTGACGAAGGTGGTTCCCTCTCGTCGCATACGCTCTCGCCCCGGCACCGGCACCGGCCACGCCCGATCAAAATGACGTTCCTGATCGGTCAGGACGAACAGAATGTTGTACCCCTTTGGGGGTGTCCGGGGGGCTTCGAGTGGCATGCCCTGGCCACTCAATCTCCCTTGCGTAACGCCGTTGCCGCCAGCCGCCAGCCCCTCTGACGCGAAGCCCATCCCACCGCCTGCCGCCATGGCAACGCCCACCGACTTGAGGAAGGTGCGACGGCTGGTACCTGCCTTTCCAGTTCCCGGTGCCGAAGCTCCGAAACGATTTCCTTCATCACGCATATCTGTCACTCCACGTTACCTGGCGGGGTAATCCCGCCGCAAAACCTGCCCCACAACGTTACGTATTCCGTAGCAATGTCCACTTTGGGATACGCGTCAGGGACGCAATGAATAACCGCTATTATTCGGCCTAGCTCATACCAATTCCGTGAAAAGTTATCGTGGATTATTAATGTTTTTCACATGAATCAAGGAAGGTGAAATGACAGCATCCCCACCGGAAGCCTCGGCCCGCGCATTGCAACAATTGCCCCACGCGCTGCGCAAGTTACGGGTCCGGGATCTGGAGCTTTTGTGCTTGCTCGCTCGCACTCGCAGTTTTGCCCGCACAGCGGAATCCGGCGCGATGACACAGCCGGCGCTCTCGAAGTGGCTCCGTGAAATCGAGCACTCGCTCGACGTGTCACTTTTCGCACGCACGACGCGCCGAGTCGCGCCGACGGTCTTCGGCGAGGCACTCGTCGAGTGCGCCGAGCGCGTGTTGACAGATCTGTCCGGCGTCACCCCGACGATGCAGGCGCTGAGCAGCGGGCTCGGGAAACCCGTCAACGTCGGTGTCCTTCACGGCGCAGCCAGCGTATTGATACCGAATGTGCTCGCACAAATGGAACGCGATGGCCGACCACAGCGCGTCAATCTCTGGGATGACACATTTGATCGCTTGCTGCCGCGCTTGCGCTGGCGCGAAATCGACTTGCTCGTGTGCCGACTCGATGCGAACGCATTGAATTCCGGTTTTGACGCGACACCCCTCTATGAAGACGACGTTTACGTCCTCGCGGGTCCGCAGCATCCGTTGGCCCGTGAAGCCAAGCCGAGTTGGGAAGACGCCGCTTGCTATCCATGGATCGTGGCTCCCCAAAACACCCCGATGCGCAACACCATCGAGACAACCTTCGCGCATCACGGCATCGCAATGCCAAAAGTGATCATGGAATCGACATCGTTGATGACCAATGCGGCTACCGCGCGGATGTTGCCGTGTCTGTTTCTTAGCGCGAAGCTCATGGTGCAACGATCCCCTTATTCCAATGAGTTGCGCAACTTACGATTGCGCTGCCATCAGTTCGAGGGGACCGTTGGTGTACTACATAACGCCAACCCCAGTAACGCGGCCCTCTCCCTGATCGAGATCATGCAAACCGTCGCGCATTCTATTGCTTCGCCATCATCCTCGGCGTAATCATGCTCTGGACGAACCGCGACGACGCTGGCGCTGGCGACACAGTTTTTTGAGGGACCGGCCGTTGTCCGGCGCTAACACGCCAACTCCTGGCGTCTGAATAGCCAGACGCTTAATAAAGCAAACACCGCGCCGTAAGCGAATAGCAGCCCCCACGCAGACCAGGATGCGCTGCCGGGATAGCCCAGGGCGTGCAGTGTCAAACAAGAAAACTGATAGGACGGAAGAAGCGGCGCGATGCTTTGCAACCACTTGGGCAGCATATCGAGGGGCACCCATAACCCCCCGCACAGCGATAACGGAAGATAGACAAGATTGATAATGCCGACCGCAGATCCGGGCGAAAGGATCAACCCCAGAAACACGCCAATCACCGAGAACGCGAAAATACCCCCGGCAATGGCCATCGCCAACCTAAATATCTCGATGCCTGAAACTCTCATTCCAGCGGTTATCACGCCCAACGCCATCAGCGCAAACGTAATCAGCTCACCGAACGCCAGGGCTGCGAGAACCTTGGCCGTCAGGTACGAATACGCTGGCATTGGCGAAGCCCGTTTCAATGCCAACCAGCCATGACTTCGCTCCGTGACCAGACCCACGCCAATGGCGAACAGCGCTGCACCCATCGCTCCAAATGCCGAGTAGCTGGCTAGCAGGTAACGAGAAGCGGGTTGCCCCTGCACTATCTGATTCGGGTGCGCAATACCGAACACGAGATAGAAGACGATTGGCAAACCGATCACCGAAAATACGTAAGCTCGCTCTCTCACCAATTTGATGAGTTCATAATGCGCTTCCTTGGCGAAGATGCGAACCACGCGAACGAGCGCGCCATGTCGAAGAAGGGTATCGCGTTGCATGTCGATTCGAGTCATACAGCATCTCCCGGCGACGTAAGGTCTGCGCATTCGCCGCGCTCAGTGAGTAAGACAAACGCGTCCTCAAGGGCGGCGGTTGTCAGTTCGAGGTCGGTCAAATTGGGGTCAAGTGCCATCAGTTCACGGATGGTGGCCTCCGGCGCCGAAGTTGCAATCAATGCGCTATTACCGTCTGCGAACACTGAGATCACGGCCTCCGCACGTCGGAGCTGCTCGGTCGACAGTGCCGTCTTGCAGGAAATTGTGCGTCTGGCGCTGATCGCCTTGATTTCTGGCGGGGTTCCTTCTGCGATCTTCTTGCCGCCTTTCAACACGATAATGCGATCGGCGAGCGCGTCCGCCTCTTCCAGATAATGAGTCGTCAACAGGATGGTTTTGCCCGCAGCGGCGAAGCGCCTGATCTGCCGCCACATTGAGCGCCGTGTTTCGACGTCCATGCTGACGGTCGGCTCGTCCAGAAAGAGAAGATCGGGATTCCCACAGATGGCCAACGCGAACAGCAATCGTTGCTGCTCGCCGCCGGAGAGCTTGCCAAATCGCCGCTTCTCCAGCCCTTTCAATCCAGCAATCTCCAGAATCTCCGGCATGGGCAGAGGGTGAGGGTAGTAGCTTCGGAAAAGGTCGATGTGCTCTTCGATCCGAAGGTTCTCCGGTACGCTCGCCTCGCCTACTTGCAGCAACGCACCGGTACGTTCGCGCGCCGTCCGCGATCCCGCCCGATGTCCGAACAGACTGACCTCTCCAGAGGTAACCCCGCTCAAGCCGAGCAGAATCCGTATGGAAGTCGTTTTGCCTGCACCATTTGGCCCAAGCAACGCGACGACCTCACCCGCGTATAGATCAAAGGAAAGATCATCCAGGGCCAGCCGCCCATCCATGGCTCGGCTGACCGACTTGAACGATGCAATCAATGTCTTGTGTTTCACACATGCCACTGGATTTCTTTGCACAGCGCGAATGCCTCTCGGGTGTATATCAGACACAATTCAAAAAGCGTGACTCTCGTGGGTTGTCGGTTAGCCGACCGTGACAACGTGCCTGTCCTCCAATGAACGAACGTCGTTTGCACAGGCTTGTATCGAACGACCCAGACGTTGCGAGAGCTGTGCGAGGGAAAGAGGGCGGGTCAGGCATTCGACAACGGCGCGCTCGTGATCATGCAGTTCGATCGGCGGCAAGTAGCGTTTGAAGTGGATTCGCAAGCGTTCCTCGTCGAGCACGACAGCGCCAATGCCCGCACCCAAACCTACAGCGAACTTCGCGAGCACCTCGTCGTCCTCTGCGTCTATGCTGTATTGCGTCCCCGCATGGTTCAGCACTCCAATGCCGTAGCGGCAACACGACCACGATGCCTCGCGCAAGCTCAATGGCAACTCCACGCCGTGACGCGATTCCGACAAAATGTTTCGCACGCTGGAAAGATCGATAGCGGGAAACATTGCTATCAGTATTCCCATGACCGTTTGTTTCAACGCGTCGTATTTCGGCCCCACGAACGGCGACGCCACGACCTCCTGCGACGATAGCGCGATGGCCAATCCGTCTCCCAGCACACACCTATCGGCCTGCCCTCGCCCGGTCAATCGGCCGAATGCGATGACTTTCTCTGATGGCGAGAAAGCCACACCACGTTCCGACACCGCGTTGCGAAGCGCCTTCTCCAGCGTGGCGGAAATCGCTTCGACGTCGGCCTCGCCATCACTCAGCGGCTTGCCAAGGACCGCCTGAGCGACGCGCGGTGCGAGCGCTTCAGGCAACGGGCTCGACAACCAGTGTGTCGCAGCGCGCAGCCAGTGATGAAGCGCCGAGTGCGTATTGCCGAACCGTGTTTCCAGTTGTGCATGGCACAGGTTCATGTACAGAAGATCACTGTCGGTTCGCACGCCGCACGTCACAGAGAAAGCGATGCGGTAGTACCGCGCGCACTGATCAAGATCGCCGATCTTCTTATAAATACGCGCTAAGTTGAGCGCGTTGATATAGCGCAGATGCCAGTCCAGTCGCCCCGGGTTCTGCAATCGCGCCTCGATCTCTTTTTCGAGGAGGAGTGCCCCATCGATGTCGTTTGACTTCAGCTTCGCGAGTGCGGAAATGTTCAGTAAATACAACGCCAAACGTGGCGAACTCTCCTCGTCGAAGTGTTCTCGTGCCAGATCGAAATAGCCGTTAGCCTCTCGTGCGTCCCCGGTCATCACGAGACCCCAGGCCTTGCTTTGATAGAGAGACGCCTTGACGTCGTCCGGCATCGCCTCAGTAGGCACGATGCCTGCCGCTGCACGCTCGAACCTCATCAGGGCGATCGAAATACGCTGCTTCTGCGCTTCGACGGCGGCACGCTGCAATGCGCTGAGCGGGCGAGTGTCTATGCCGTCGAGCAGTGCCATTGCCGCATCGTAGCCGCCCTCGGCGAAGCATCGCCCCGCCGACGCTTGCACGAACGACACATCTTGCATTGGGTCACTCAGCGCAAGATAGGCGCGAAGATGATCCGGCAACGTCAGTGCTGACAGCCGTCGGCGTTGTACAGCGCTTATGTGTCCCCTTCGCGCATTGGGCGAGATCAACACTCTGCCGTCGCGCAGGCGCAGACAAGGCAACGCTGGATCGACGGCCGCGAGCCATGCCCTCGTTACAAGACCGGCAAGCGGGGTTCCCTCTTCCGGCAACGCTTGCGCGAGCCGGGCATTAAACGGCACCCATTCGATGCCGGCGACCGGCGAGAGCGTACAGTCGCTGCGTGAAATGCACCACAGCTGAAAACCGTAGCGTTGCGCAGCGTCGCTGAGCAACTTAAGTAGTTGAAGGTTTTCGGTGCCCCATATGTGATCGTCTTGTGGGGCGACCACAAACACATGACTGATCGCACAGGTGAGAATTCGCTCGGTAATACGACACGCAAGCGCATAGGCCGTCGTGAAATTTCCGTCCCCCCGGCTTTCCGCATCGATCAGTTGGCTAACGGTATCAGCATAGGCGTCGCTGCACCGATAGGCATCGTGCAAGATCGGCTGTATGGGTTCCGGCTCGGAGAGATCCAACTGATCACAAAAATCGCGCGCCAGCCAATGCCCTCGCCACGGGCCACAACTCAAATCGGCAAACAGACATTGTTGGCCAAGCTCCTCCACGCCCGCATCTCGCGCCAATCGCGAAAAATCGTGGAAGCCATAAGCAGTGATGCGTCTTGCTCCCGGGCCTCTGGGAATCCGGACGGGCTCGCTCGACTTCTGCTCAATCTTTCGCGCCATCGACGTCTCCCGCGCACAGGCCGTTGAGATACAGAACTGAATGATTGAGTCCATCGAGACCCAACATGGCGTCCACCAGACGATCGTGGAACCCGCCGAGGTTGATCACGCCCAGACCGAGCGCAGTGGCACTCAGATTGATGTTCTGAGCGACATGACCCGCCTCGAGCAGCGTAAAACGATAGCCCTTATCCCGATACTTGAAGATGGCGCGCTGAAACAGCGCGGTAATGAAAATCGTGACCGATAGCTTCTCTGCCAAATCACGCTGAAACTCGACCAATGCTTGCGAAAATTGCTCATCGCAATTGCCCAACACGACTTGATGCAGTGCGTTGGCTTCTGGCGAATAGTGGAAGATTCCGGGAGGCAATCCCTCGACGGCACCCGAGTGATAGAAATACAACTCCAAGGGATATAGCGCGCCGCCCGACGGAACACTACGAAACCCTCGATGGATATGCGGGTTATCGCGGTTGTCACGTGTCACGCCATAGGCCAGGTGCAAGAGGGTTCTTAACGTCTCGAGAGACATCGACACGGGACGAATTGCGCCGGGGGTCACGCGGCCAAGTACCGTTTCCGAGAATCCGCGCTCAATCGGCACAAGGGAATCGGGTAGCGCAATACTTGGCAGATGCCGGTAAGGAAGGCTTTCATAGAGACTATTCATCTCCTCCACTACGCGTTCGGTCGGCAATCCAAGGTCGTAATGACCGGTCTTCGAGCTTTCGTGGAATTGCTCCCAGGCGGTGCTTTCGGGTTCACCCTCCAGCGCCGTTTCAAGCCATTTCGTATTCAACATCTGAACTTCTCGCAAAAAAAACTCTACCCGCTTCGCTCAAGGGAAGGGGTGCGGATAACGAAAATCGCCCTCTGCCAGCGTAATGCCGACGTACCCGAGACGCTGCGGTATCGTCCAGAGTCTTTTCCCGCCCAGCGCACGGTGGTGATAGCCCATGAACAGCGGTTGATAGCCGGGCACGAGCGCGCGCACGACCGTCAATCCGAGATCGCGAACGTCTGGCGTCGTGATGTCGCAAACCAACGCGCGATAACCCGAGCTTTCAATGCGCGAGACCAATTGCGTCAATTGTTCTCCGGCAGTTTCACCGGGCAGGCTCGTCATCTCGCAGAAGTCGATGGTTCGCTCAGACGTAAACAGGAACTCCGCATGCCGCGCATTAGCGGGGTTGGTCCAGAAATTGACGTGATCGACCTGCCCGAGGATGTTGTCAAATTCCGTGTCGCAGGCCAGCGGTTCGATTTCACTTTTGATCTGAAACGCATATCGCTCTGTGTGCGCCAACTCTTCGAGCGCCTTTCTCACCGCCTCCTCAGCGCTCGGTGCGGCTGACGCGGCAACAATGATCGGCAAGAAATCTCGTGAATGACGTCCGACGGCCAGCACAGCGGGCACGCCGGTTTCGTTGCGCATATCCATCAGATGAATGTGATATCCAACGTCTTCGAATCGCGCCACCAAATCACGATTGCAGGCGGACAACGTTGTGTTGCGAATGCGTGGCCGCGACAGCCGCGCTTGCCACGTGATAGAGAAGCAATCCCGCTCGACGACCTCGCACAGCCCCCCCAGCGCAGCCTCCTCATAGCTGCAATGGCATGACAATCCTGTCGAGATTGGCTGTGTGATGGCGGATTCGTCGCCGCCCTCTTGAAAGAAGTACGGCACATAGATCATGGCTGCCGGCACATGCGTCAAATCGCCCGTCGATAAATCGACGGCGGGCGCCCAGCGCACCGGAGAGGCTGTCGTGAATGGATCGAACATAAAGCCGTCGAAGGCGTATTGCTCGTCGGAATAGAGAACAAACTCCGACGGATGAACGCATTCGAATCGCGCTTTTTCGTAAGCGACCAGCGGCAACTCCCGCTTATCGTAGATGGCGGCGCAATAACGTTCGATCGCCTCGCCAATCGCCTTGGCCAGCGCCATGCTTCGTGTCGTCGCCGCACCACCGCCTATCGCGAAATTCTGATACTCACCGAAGGCCTCGGTGTTCGCCGCCGTGCAATTGAAGCGAAGGAATTTCGGCGAGTCCGCCTCTGCCGGATGCTCGCGAACTTGATTGATCAGTCCCACGTGTTCGTCGAGCAGATACGGGAAGATGTCCGTCAAGCGCGAGAGCGGCGCGTGAGTCTCAATTTTCATGATAGCTCTCGAGTTGTCGGACTTGATTCCACGCTTCGGTCGACGTCAGTTGTTTATGGATATTCGTCTGCGGATGGGTGCGCAAAGCGCTGCATACCGGACAACGTGGCGCCTTCAGCAATTTCCGCCGGCTCATCACACCGCTGAGCAAGTTGATCTCACACAGCGTGCCGATTTCCCATTGAATATCCGACTTGAACTTGACCAGATCGAACTGCGCAACGTTCGCCAGGACTTGGAGCATCGAGCGGTGATACGCCGCCACATGCTGCCCGTCGAACGCATGTTTCTCCATCAGACGCTTTTCCTTGAACCCGCTGGCGTTCGAGTTCTGCCGCGTCTGAAGACACGCAAAACACGCCGATTCCGTGGGAATGACCAGCGGCCCGCAATAACCCACCAGGTTCTCCAGCAACACCGGATAGAACGCGGCGCCACGCGTGACCGCGTACTCGTTCCAGCGCTCAAGCAAGAACGCGCCACCGAACTCAGACGCCGCGACGACGAAACCACAACCATTACCGACGGTGTCGACAAAGCGATCTTCGTCGACGATATGGCGATGCTGCTCTCGCCAGAACTCGGATGTCAGCTGGAAGTCGTCGTCATAAAACGCGACGTTCCTCAGCATCGGATCATCGACGACCACATAGTTCTCAAGCCCCTCGTCGAGCATGGCCTGCAAAAGATACTGGTTGAGCTGATTGATACCGACGAATGCCCAGCACGTTTCGTTGAGCGTTTTCGCGACGCGCGCTTGAGACAGGTTGAAGTGCCAGTAGAAAACGTCCGTGGGCCGCTCTGCGTCCCGCCCTTGTTGCGCGATGTCCGCGGCATCCGCTGCCACGACGAAGCGTTTCGCGCGAAGCAAGTCCAATAGCGAGACCACGAAGGGCCGTACCGGCTCGGCAAACAGACCGGTGAGTTCCGCGGGCGAGCGCGATGCGCTGCCCATCGCCTTTTGAAGCACCCGCATCACCAGCAACGCGTTGGTGTCCGGTATCAGCACTTGCTCGACACCTCTGCGCAGGACAACGCCCTCCATCTCACAGACAATCTGTATCGGGAGCAATCTAAGTTTTTCGTTTGAGTTCAACTCGGCCTCGACAAAAACACAGGGGCGAATGGAATGCGCCGCGCAAGCACGGCTGCGAGACGAAGCCCGGGCGGGCCGCAGCACAACGTCTGGCGCTGGCTCCAACAACGAACCACACGCCTAGCGGGAACCGCCCGGACAGACGCATCTTCGCGTCAGGCAGCGGCCTTCACAACAGCGACCGCCGTGCAGCAACAGGCCGGCGTACAGCAGCAGCAAGCGCTGCCCATCATCAAGGGCTCGGACGACCCCAGTCGACTATGCCGCCGAAGCGCCTCCTGCATCGGTTGCATGTCGCGTACCCCTTGCTGCTGGGCTTGCGACGTGTCGTCATGCCAGGAAAACGCGATTGACTCGCTGTCCAGAAACTCAAGCGCGGCGGGCGTCAGAAGCGCCGCCGAGATGCTGGCGAGAGGAAGGGAAGTGGTGATTTGAGACATCTTCATAGACTCCTTGGTCAGGGGGAACAACATCGGGGTTCTATAAGGGGACGCGGCGTTAGCTCAACTTCTCTGACGGATGGGAAGGTGTGCAAAGCGAAACGTTGAAGCCATTATTGGATGGCTTCCGGGCGCGATTAGTGAAAACCCAATATGAATAGATGTCTCACGCGTTATAAATGGCAGCAGCAGGTCGAACCGAGCCGCTCGACGCCGTACCGGGTCGGAACAACGGATTGGTCGAGCTAGATTCAGCGCACGTGGGGTATTAAGCGACGCGGAGAATTTCTCACGCGAATGGGAAGCTCAACGCATTCGTCGACGCGCAGAGCAGAGTGCCGTTCGGAAGATGAGAGCAGAAAGGCGGTTACTTACCCGGCGCGCGCTTTCGCTTGGGGGCGTTGAGCTTGTCGTCGATCTGGGGGACGAACTCCTGCTCGAACAATCCGCGCATGACACTCACGAAGTCGTTGACGATCTTCGAGCGTTGCTGGTGTGCGGGAAATACCATCGAGACCTGAAAGGGAATCGCGGGCACCAGCCGCCGCCAGACCGCGCCGGGAAACTTCGTGTAGGTCGCAGTAAAGGGGTCCAGCACCGCCATCCCGATGCCGCCAGCGACCAGCGTGCACGCCGAGTGCGCCAGCGAGGTTTCCATCGGATACTCGCAACTGACGCCGGCCGCGTCCATCGCCATTTCCAGCCGCAATCGCAGCGGATTGTTGGCACTTAACGCGATGAGCGACTTGCCCTGAAGCTCGCTGATGTTGACCGCCTTCTTGCGCGCGAGCGGATGCCCGGAAGGCAACACACAAACCGCATCGACCGGCGGAAGCGCGATTACATCCACGCCGGGATATTCCACGCCCAGAATCTGCACGAATCCAATATCGACCTGATTCGCTGCGATCAACTCCAACACGCCCATTGAGTTCCTGACATCGAGGGACGTCCTGACCCCGGGACGCGCGTGCGAGAACCGTCGAACCCCTTCCGTCACCACACTCAGTCCCAACGCCGTCATGGACGCGATGCGCAGCGTGCCCGTGCGCATCGACTTCAGGTCTTCAGCAACCTGCTCAATCCGCTGAATGCCCTTATAGAACCGGTCGACCTCACTGAATAGCCGCTGCGCCTCCGCACCGGGAATCAACCGGTTTCCTTCACGGCGAAACAACCGCATCCCCAGCGTTTGCTCCAGGTCCTTGATCAGGCGGCTGACGGCCGGTTGAGTCACCTTGAGCATCTCGGCGGCAAGGGTCATGCTGCCCGTGACCATCACGGTCCGGAACGCTTCGAGTTGTCGAGGATTGAGCTGCACAGCTACCCCTTGGAACGCAGACCGGCGAAGCATAACATTTCCTTATGCGCGTCCAACGCCGTGTGGGTTTGATTGTTGATTTTTGGAGCGCAATCATCGCCCTGTCATTTGTTGTACATCTTTCCGGAGGCAGCTTTGCTGAACTTCTCTATACGACGGCTATTGCTGTTACCGCTGATGTTGCTGGGCGTCTCTGTCGCTGTGTTCGTGATGTTGCACGCCATCCCGGGTGATCCCGCGCGAATGGCCGCCGGCCCCGACGCCTCGGAAGAAGACGTACAGCAAATTCGCCTGAATTACGGACTCGACAAGCCGCTGACCACGCAATACGTCATCTACCTCAAGAAGATCATGCATGGCGATCTGGGCGACTCGTTCCAGACCTATTCGCCCGTGATCGAAGGCATCGGGCTCACGCTGCCCGCCACGCTCGAGCTGACCGCCACCGGCATGCTCATCGCCGTTCTCCTGGGGGTGCCGCTCGGCATCCTCGCGGCGATGCGGCCAAGGGGATTCGTCGATAACGCCCTGACCTCCCTCGCCGTGCTGGGTATCTCGATGCCCGGCTTCTTTCTCGGCCTGCTGCTGATGATGTTCTTCTCGCTGCGACTGGGCTGGCTGCCGCCAACCGGCAGAGGAAGTTGGCAACACCTGCTGCTGCCCGCGTTCACGCTGGGGCTGCCGTATGTAGCGACGTTCTCCCGTCTGGCCCGGTCCACCATGCTCGACGTGCTGGGCGAAGACTACATCCGCACCGCATATGCCAAAGGCGTGCCGCGCTACAAGGTCGTGTTCAAACACGCGCTGTCGAATGCCGCGATTCCACTGGTGACGGTATTCGGGATGGATTTCGGCCGATTGCTCGGCGGTGCCGTGATCGTGGAAAAGGTGTTTGCGTGGCCCGGGATGGGCCGCTTCATGATCGATGCGATCGTGGCGCGCGACATCTATGTCGTGCAGGGCACCATCCTCGTATTTGCGGCGATTGTCGTACTCGTTAACCTCCTCGTTGACCTCGCATATGGACTCCTCGATCCTCGCATCGCCTACGCCTGACACGGCGACTTCGACACCCCAAGGTCCGCGTGGCGGTTTTGTCGGCTATCTCGTCACGCAACGACGCTGGATCGCGCTGCTGTCGCTGAGCGTCATCGTCGCCGTGCTCGCCGCGGCCGTGCTGGCACCGTGGCTGTTCGACTGGAACACCGTGACGCGAGTCGACCTGTCGAAATCGCTGACCTCGCCGAACGCCACGTTCTGGCTCGGCACCGATCAGATGGGACGCGACCTCTTGGGGCGTGTCATCTGGGGCGCTCGCATCACGCTCACGGTCGCCTTCGGCAGCGTTGCCATTGCGGTCGGCATCGGTTTGACGCTCGGTGCAGCCGCAGGCTACTACTCGGGTGTGGTGCCGGGCGCCGTCCTGCGACTGACCGATTTCATGATCGCGTTTCCGCGAACGCTCGTCGCCATCATGGTCATCACGGTCGCGGGCAATAGCGTCCTGAGCCTCACGCTGGCCATCGCAATTTCGACGATTCCGATCTACGTGCGCTTCTTTGCGGCGCCGGTCCGAACCCTGAAGGAACGCGAGTTCGTGCTTGCCTCGAAGTCGATCGGCGTTGGCGATGTCGGCTTGCTGCTCACGCACATCCTGCCCAACGTCGCGTCGCTCGTGATCGTTCAGGTGACGGTGTCGATTGCGGAAGCCATTCTGATCGGCTCCGGCCTCAGCTTCCTGGGCCTGGGCCCCGCACCGCCCACGCCGGAATGGGGCGCCATGATCGCCGAGTCCCGTCCGTTCCTCTCGAGTCACCCGTATGTGCTTGCCGCACCTGGCGGCGCCCTCTTTCTGGTGATTCTGAGCTTCAACCTGGTAGGCGACGCATTGCGCGACTACGTGGACCCGAAGTCCCGTCAGGGCCGTGGGTGAAACGAGTCCGTACCGCCTCCGCATAGCGGTCAGCACAACGAATCGGAGTAATGAAAAGCATGAAGCAGCCTCGACATAAAGTGAGACACAGCGCGCTGCTCGCTGGTGTAGTTCTGACGGCCTTCGGGCTCGCGCATTCCGCCGCAAGTGTTGCGCTCGAAAGCGTGACCTACGTGCAGGGTTCCGACCTGGACACGCTGGACCCGGCGGTCACGCGAAGCACGCCGTCGAAGATCGTGATCGGCCATATCTTCAATCAGTTGGTGAAGTGGGACGGTCCGGACATGAACAAGATCGTTCCCGACCTGGCCGAGTCATGGGCGACGTCCGCCGACGGAAAGATCTGGACATTCAACCTGCGCAAGGACGTCAAGTTCCAGGACGGCACGCCGCTGAACGCCGCGGCCATCAAGTTCAATCTCGACCGAATCCGCGACCCGAAGCTCGGCTCGCCGAACCGGTCCTACTACTCGGACATCCAGTCGGTCGATGTCGACGCTGAGTTTGTCGTCAAGATCACGACGAGCCATCCGTCGCCCACGTTGCTGGAGATTCTTGCCGACGGCTGGTCCGCGATCAGCAGTCCGACGGCGATCAAGAAGTACGGGCGTGGTTATGGCCACCATCCGGTCGGCACCGGCCCCTATCAGTTCTCGAGCTGGATGCTCAACGATCGCGCCGTCGTGAAGCGCAATCCCGCGTATTTCGGCTCGCCGTCGAAGCCTGACCAGTTGGTCTTCCGCCCCGTGCCGGAAGACTCCGCACGCGTGGTCGAACTGCGCACGGGCAATGCCGATGTCGCGGGCAATCTCTCGCCCGAGTCGGCGGCGGCCGTCAAGGAGGACGGCAAGGTGTCGCTGCTGCGCGCACCCAGTTCATTTCAGGTGTTCTTCGAGATGAACGTCACGAAGCCGCCCTTCAACGATGTCCGTATGCGACGCGCCGCGAACCTCGCCATCGACCGGAAGGCCATCGTCGACAAGCTGCTTCTCGGCTATGGCAAGGCGCCGACCAGCCCGTTCGCAGACGGCGTGCAGGGCCGACGCGCGTTCGACCCCATTCCGTACGACCCGCAAGCGGCGAAGAAGCTGATCAAAGAGGTCTATCCGAACGGTTATCCCAGTGTTGTCGTGATCTGGACCACCACGGGTCGGTACACCAAAGACCGCGAGGTCTCGGAGGTCGTGCAGAGCTATCTGAACGCCGTGGGCATCAAGACGGAATTCAAGGTCTGGGAGTGGGCCTCCTACCAGAAGACGCTGTATCGGGCGCAGCCCGGCGTCGGCACGGGGCACGGCACGAACGACGCCAATATGTGGCTCCTCGGCACCGGCATCACCAGCGCCGACATCCGCTTGCGCCGCAAGCTCCAGACGGGCGATCCGTCGAACCTCACCGGCTACAGCAATGCCAAGGTCGACCGACTGCTCGCGCTGGCCGCCTCCGAAATGAACTACGACAAGCGTATGGGCTACTACGGCGACATCCAGCGCATTGTCTGGGAAGACGATCCCGCCACCATTCCGCTCTTCGATCAGGTGCAGGTATTCGGGATCCGGAAGAACTTGAAGGGTCTGGTTGTGGTCGACGACGGTACCGTCGATCTCAACGGGACCGTATTGACTAAGTGACCACGAAATGAACGCACACACCATGCAAAACGAAATGCTGCTCACCGAGGCTCGCCTGAGCGCGCCGCCCGCCAACCGCCTGGTCAAGTATCACGACATTCCAGCGTTGGAACATGAGCGCCGCCAGTTCCACGAATTCGTCGCCGTCGACCTCGCGCATACGACCATGATTGTCGAGGCCGGCATCATCAGCCGCGACGTCGGCCGATCGATCCTCATGCAATTGCAGCGCTTGCAGAAGCTGCAACCCGAGGACTTCTCGACCGACGTCGCGAAAGGCAGCTTCCTGCTTCAGGTGGAATCGTTCCTCTTCGAGGCGATCGGCGAAGACTTTGCCGGTCAGATGCACACCGGACGAAGCCGGATCGATCAGGGCGCCACGGTTCGCCGTCTGTACGACCGCAACCGCATGCTCGACGTGATGGATCGCCTGAACGAACTGCAAGCGGCGATTGCGAAACAGGCGGCCCGGCATTCCCGCACGATCATGCCCGGCTATACCCACATGCAGCACGCACAGCCGTGGGTCTTCGGCCACTACCTCCTGAGCTTCAGCACGCGACTGCATGACTCGTTTGCGCGCCTCACGGAAGCCTACGCTCGCGTCAACCGCAATCCGCTCGGCGCCGTCGGTCTGGCCGGCACGTCCTGGCCGCTCGATCGCGAGCGTACGACAGCGTTGCTCGGCTTCGACGCTGTGCTCGAAAACTCGAAACTCGGGCGCGAAGCGTGGTACGCCGCCGAGACCATCGGCGCCCTGTCCTTCGTGATGGCCGATCTGAACGATCTCGCCACCGACCTGCACCTGTGGTCGAGCATCGAGTTCGGTCTGGTGGAAAGCGACGACAGCTACAGCGGCACGAGCAGCATCTTCCCGCAGAAGAAGAACCCCACAGCGCTGGAAACCATCAAGAAGGCCGCAGGCGGTGCCGTGACGTGGCTCTCGACGGCGCTCGCCACCTTCCGGGCGGAAGGAACGGGCGATCAGGCGATGCGCGATCTGCCGCTGATCCACTCGGCGCTGGAAACCACCGAAGGCATGCTGGACCTGTTCGCGGGGGTGATGGAGACGTTGATCGTTCACGAAGACCGCATGGCGTCGCTGCTCGCCGGCAGTTGGGCTACCGCCAGCAATCTGGCCGACGTCATTGTGCGCGAGCGCGGCCTGTCGTTCCGGCAAGTGCATCATATCGTCGCGCGCTTGGTCCGCAATTGCCTGCGTGACGGCATCAAGCCGGATCAGGTCACGGGCGCATTGCTCGACAGCGCCTCGACAGAAACTACCGGCGTCAAACTGGACTTCACCGACACCATGGTCCGCGACGCCCTGGACCCCCGCCGCTTCGTCGAAACGCGTGTCACGGTCGGCAGCGTCGGCCCTGCCGAAGTCGACCGCATGTTGTCCCGCGCCAGCGCAGAGGCCGACAGCGACCGGGAATGGGTGGCACAGGCGCGAGGCCGCCTGCAGCAAGCCAGGAAGTCATTGGACACCGCCGTATCGGCGATCGTTGGCTGACGAGGCAGAACATGAGTGAAAACCTGGTTGCCCGAGTCCAGAACCTGAGCGTTGCGTTCGGCAGCAGCAAGGCCAACTTGCCGCCGGTCGTCCGTAACGTCTCCTTCGATGTTCGCCGGGGGCAGACATTGGCGATCGTCGGCGAATCCGGGTCGGGAAAGTCGGTGACGTCGCTCTCGATGATGCGGCTCATTGAGTTGGGCGGCGGCCGCATCGTCTCCGGCAGCATGCAGCTTCATACGCCGTCGGGCGAGGTGATCGACCTCGCTCAGACGCCGGAAGAGAAGATGCGCCGCTTGCGGGGCTCGGCCATCGGGATGATCTTTCAGGAACCGATGACTTCGCTCAATCCCGTCTTCAAGATCGGCGCACAGTTGATCGAGGCCATCCGCCTGCATCAACCCGGCAGCCGAAGCGCGACGCAAGCGCAAGCGCTGCGCATGCTCGATCTGGTACGTATCCCCGATGCCCGTCAGGTGATGGGACGCTATCCGCACCAACTGTCCGGGGGCATGCGACAACGCGTGATGATCGCGATGGCCCTCGCGTGCGAGCCAACACTGCTCATCGCCGACGAGCCGACGACGGCGCTTGACGTCACCGTTCAGGCGCAGATCCTTCAGCTCATTCGTCAGTTGCAGGACGACATGGATATGGGCGTGGTCATCATCACGCACGACATGGGCGTTGTCGCTCAGGTCGCCGACGAGGTGATGGTGATGCGCCGAGGCGAGACGGTCGAGCGGGGCGCCGTCACCGAGATCTTTCACGCGCCTGAGCATGAGTACACCCAGGCGCTGCTTGCCGCAGTTCCCCGCCTGGGTGCGATGAAGGGGACGGACGCCCCCGCGAAATTTCCGCTGGTGGGCAGTGAGCCGGAGCGCGTGGTCAGGGCCGCTTCCATGGCCGCCTCTGCGAACACGTCGTCGGCCAAGCCATTGCTTCGGGTCAAGGATCTGGTGATCCGATATGACCTGCGCGGTGGCGTATTCGGGCGCGTGAAGAAACGTGTGCACGCCGTCGAGGGCATCGACTTTTCGCTCAACGCCGGGGAAACGCTTGCGCTGGTCGGCGAGTCCGGATGCGGGAAGTCGACGACCGCCCGTGCGGTGGCCGGACTGATCGAAACGCAAGGGGGTGCGATCGAGTTTGAGGGACGCCCGCTCGTGGATCTGAAGGGTGCCGCGCGCAAGCAATTGCACCGCGACATTCAGGTGGTCTTTCAGGACCCGTATGCGTCGCTGGACCCTCGCCGCAGCATCGAAGACACGTTGCTCGAGCCGCTGCGCGTTCACGGCATTTGCAATGGCGCGCAAGCGCGCCGACGTGTGGGGGAACTGCTGGAGCGCGTTGGCTTGCCTGCCAGCCACGCACAACGCTATCCGCATCAGTTCTCCGGCGGCCAGCGGCAACGCATCTGCATTGCGCGGGCGCTGGCGCTGTCGCCGAAACTCGTGGTGGCCGACGAGTCGGTCTCCGCCCTCGACGTCTCGATTCAGGCGCAGATCGTGAATCTGCTGCAAGACCTCCAGCGGGACCTGGGCATCGCCTTCCTGTTCATCTCGCACGATCTGGCCGTGGTGGAGCGCGTCAGTCATCGGGTCGCCGTCATGTATCAGGGGCGCATCGTGGAAATCGGCACTCGCCGGCAGATTTTCGAAACGCCCCAGCACGCCTACACGCGAAAGCTGCTGGATGCCGTACCCCACGCCGACCCCGGTGTGCGCCAAGCACACATCGAGTCTGTGCCCGGCGACATGCCCAGCCGCGTCTTCGATGTGTCTTACCAACCCAAGCCCGTGCCGCTGAAGCAAATCGCACCAGGACACTTCGTGGCCGACGCAGCATAGCCAGCCAATGAAAGAAAACGTGAGTGAATACCCCTCGCCAATTCAATTAGTACAACTATAAAAATTAACACCCCACGTAACAGGAGACTCTCGTCAATGAAGAAGATGTGTTGCGTAGCCGCATTGGCTGCCATGTCCAGCGGCGCTCATGCTCAGAGTGATGTGACCTTGTACGGCATCGTCGACAGCGGCCTGACATTCGTCTCGAACTCTGGCGGCCGGCAGATGGCCGGCATGGCGAGCGGCGGCATGCAGGCGAGCCGTTGGGGGATGCGGGGCGCGGAGGATCTGGGCGGCGGACTCAAGGCCGTCTTTCGATTGGAGAACGGCTACGATGTGGGCACCGGCAAGGCCACGCAAGGCGGACTTCAGTTCGGTCGTCAGGCGAACATCGGGCTCTCGAGCCGTTACGGGACGGTGCTCCTCGGGCGCCAGTACGACTCCGTGGTGGACTACGTGGGGCGTCTCGCCTTCGCCAATACCTTCGGCTCGTCCATCAACGCGCATCCCGGTGACATCGACAACTTCAACAACAGTTACCGGGTGAACAACTCGGTGAAGTTCCAGAGCGCCGACTACAGCGGATTCAGCTTCGGGGGTCTCTACAGTCTGGGCGGCGTCGCCGGTCAGGCCGGGCGCAATCAGATCTATTCCGTGGGCGCCGCCTATGCCAGCGGTGCATTGAATGTCGGCGTGGGATACCTCAACGCCAGAAATCCGAACGTGAGTTTCTTCGGCAACAGCACGACGGGCGCCGTGTCGGCAACCACATCAAACATTTCGTCGCCGGTGTATGCCGGCTACGGCTCGGCGAATACGTATCAGGTCTTCGGAGCCGCCGCCGCTTATGCGCTGGGTCAGGCGACGCTTGGCGCGACCTACTCGAACGTCAAGTTTTCAAACCTCGGCGCATCTTACGCGTCGCCGTTTGCGGGGCAGACGCAAACCTTCAACAACGGCGAGGTCTCGCTCATCTATCGCCTCTACCCTGCGCTCGCATTGGGCGTCTCTTACACCTATACGCGCAGCAACAGCATGAATGGCCGATCCGCCGCCCAATATCATCAAGGCGCCGTGGGCGTGGATTACTTTCTCTCCAAGCGCACGGATCTGTATGCCGTCGGCGTCTTCCAGCATGCGAGCGGCGAGACGCTGTCCAGTTCCGGCACCGGCTTCGTACCGGCGGTCGCCTCGATCGGTGGGCTGACCGCGTCGACGAATCAGAACCAGGTGGCGGTGCGCGCCGGGATCAAAGTGAAGTTCTGACGCTTGCCCGTCAGACAGAAAGGCCGGGCGCCCGTGGGGCGTCCGGCCTTTCGTATCGCGGGCACGAAAGAGACGTTGCGGCAACAACCCCGCTCATGCTTCGAGCAAGCGATGCCGATCGATATCGAATCGGTGGCACTCCCGCTTGATCCATTCGGAAAAGATGGCGGTCCGGCGGTCATGCGGGTCACGAGACAACAACACGTATCTCGCAGGCGCCTTCACCGGCTTGCCCATGATCGCGACAAGGCGTCCGCTCCGAATGTCGTCATAGACTAGTGCCGTGCGTCCCATGGCGATCCCTTGATGGCTTAGCGCCGCCGCCAGTGCAAGGCTCGACAGGTTGAACTGCGGGCCGTCGATATGGCCCGGCCCCTCCGGGCGATTCACCTGCATCCACGTCCGCCACTCGACAAACTCCGCCGCACCGACCCATGGTGACGCGTCGTGCAGAAACACCACGCCGTCCAGCGAGGTGCCGTTCGCGAGCCCCGGATGCGCCGCCAGGTACTCGGGCGTCGCGACCGCGACCAGATACTCGTCGAGCAGCACGTCGGCCTGGACTTCCGAGTACGTCGTCGGGTCATAGCGCACCGCAACGTCAATGTCTTCCACGCGCATGGACTGCCGGTCCACGCTTTGAAACTCGGCCCTCAATCGCACGGAGACGTCGGGCTCCTGCCGATGGAATTCCGTCAGGCGCGGCATCAACCACTGAAGCGCAAAGGACGGCAGGCAACTCACCTGCAACGGCGCGTTCGAAAGCCCGAGTCGCTGCAACGTCGCCTGAATATCGCCCAACGCGCGCGTGGTGACTTCGAACAGCGCCTCCCCCTTGTCGGTGAGCTTCAGACTGCGCGCCTGCCGCACGAACAGCCGATAACCCAGCCGCTCCTCCAGATGCCGAATCTGTTGGCTGACGGCGCTTTGCGTGAGGTTCAACGACCGCGACGCCTGCGTGAAACTCAGCATCCGCGCCGCCGCTTCGAAGCACCGCAGCGCCCCGAGCATTGATGCATCCAGTTGCATATGTATTAGTCCAGCTAATGCATTCATTAGAATCCAGCGCTATTTTTACCCAAAGCCAGACGCTAGCATCGTGCAAAGTATCAGCAAATTGCGAGCAAAATGCCATCTATGTCTGCCCCTGCCCAGTTCCAAGCCATATTAGCCAAGCTTCAAGCAGAGATTCCAGCGTTCTGGCTGAATGACCGGCTCGGACAGCCGCTGCCTGCCGACGCGCCATCGACAGACCTGATTGCCGACGCAGAAGCGCGTATGGCCAGTTGCGCGCCGTTGCTCGCCGAGTTGTTCCCGGAGCTGAATGCCACCGGCGGCAACATCGAGTCGGCGCTGATGCCCGCTCACAAGCTGAAGGCAGCACTGTCGCGCGACGGCACTGGCGACACCAGCGCCTGGTTCATCAAGCGCGACGATGCGTTACCCGTTGCCGGTTCGATCAAAGCGCGCGGGGGGTTTCATGAAGTGCTGGCGGTCGCCGAGCAGATCGCGCTGACACGCGGGTTGATTTCGCCGGACGACGACCGGCGCCGGCTCAATACACCGGCGGTGCGAGCAGTCTTCGCGCAATACACCGTTGCCGTCGGCAGCACGGGAAATCTCGGTTTGAGCATCGGCGTGATGGCTGCCGCGCTGGGATTCGACACGGTGGTGCACATGTCCGCCGACGCGAAAGCGTGGAAGAAGGATCGACTGCGCAAGCGGGGGGTTCGCGTGGTCGAGCATGTCGGCGATTATGCGGAGGCCGTCGCCGGAGGCCGGGCGCAGGCCCTGGCATTGCCTCACAGTCACTTCGTCGACGACGAACGCTCGGCGCTGCTCTTCTTTGGCTACGCCGCAAGCGCACGTCACCTCGCCGCTCAGTTGAAAGACGCGGGCCGTCAGGTCGACGCGCAGCACCCGCTATTCGTCTACCTTCCGTGCGGCGTCGGGGGTGCCCCGGGCGGCATCACCTACGGGCTGAAAGCGCTGTTCGGCGAGCACGTTCACTGTGTCTTCGCAGAGCCGGTCGCATCGCCTTGCATGCTGGTGCAACTGGCCTCGCACAGCGACAGCCCCGTGTCGGTCTATGACATCGGCCTCGACAACAAGACCGATGCCGATGGTCTGGCCGTTGGCGAAGCCTCTCATCTGGTGGCACCACTCATGGCATCGCAACTCTCGGGCGTATTCACCGTCTCCGACGATGCGCTGTTCCTGAATCTTCGTGTGCTCAAGTCCAGTCTGGGTGTGCTGGTCGAGCCGTCCGCCGCTGCGGGCATCGGCGGCCCCCAATGGATCAGCGACTCACCGGAAGGGCGGGCCTACGTTCGGCAACATGCGCTCGACATGAATCAGGCCACGCATGTGATCTGGTCCACCGGCGGCTCGCTGGTGCCACCCGAAGAACTCCAAGCATTTCACGACCATGCAGATGAACTGGCGCGGCGCGGGCAAACCGCCTTGCTAACCAGCTGATTCCACGACATTACCTACCCGCTACAGGAGTTAGGCACATGAAACAACAGGCAACGATTTCACCGGACATCGGCGCAGGCATCGAGCGCACGACATTCGAAGACGCGACCTATCGGAAGGTCGCCATCCGGTTCATCCCCTTCCTGATGCTGTGCTACGTGGTCGCGTATCTCGACCGCGTCAACATCGGCATTGCGAAACTCAACATGCTTGCCGATCTGCAATTCAGTGAAGCGGCATACGGGTTGGGCGCGGGTCTTTTCTTCGTCGGCTACATGCTGTTCGAAGTCCCGAGCAATCTCATCATGCATCGCGTCGGCGCACGCCTGTGGATCGCCCGCATCATGATCTCGTGGGGCCTGCTCTCCGGCGTCATGGCGTTCGTCAGTTCGCCGTGGCAGTTCTATGTGGTGCGCTTTCTGCTCGGCGTGGCGGAAGCCGGGTTCTACCCGGGCGTCATTCTCTTTCTGACGTACTGGTTTCCGAATCGTCGTCGCGCGAAGATGACGGCGATCTTTCAGGC
Organism: Pandoraea sp.; assembly: GCA_031291335.1. Classification (GTDB taxonomy): domain Bacteria; phylum Pseudomonadota; class Gammaproteobacteria; order Burkholderiales; family Burkholderiaceae; genus Pandoraea. Next base: position 26,427 of record JARLJF010000048.1, read on the forward strand.
GGGTATCCCGGTCGCCGGGTTGATTGGCGGCCCGCTCTCCGGCTGGATTCTCGAAAACTTCCATCAAGTCGGCGGCCATGCCGGGTGGCAGTGGGTGTTCGTGCTCGAAGCGCTGCCGACGATTCCGCTGGCGATCGGCGTTCTGCTGATCCTGACGGACCGCGTCAAAGATGCCAAATGGCTCACGCAAGCCCAGCGCGAATTGATCGCCCACGATATTGCGCAGGATGACCAGGGGCGCCCGCATTTGCCGATGTCGCATATCGTGCGCGACGTGCGCATCGGGAAGATCATCCTGATGACGTTTCCGGCGATGATGGCGCTGTACACACTGGGCTTTTACCTGCCGACGCTCATCAAGGATGCCGGCGCGGTCGGTGGCCTTCAGGTCGGGTTGCTCAGCGCCATTCCCTACGTCGTCGCTGCCGTTGCAATGGTGGCCGTTGGTCGAAGCTCCGACCGCCGGCGCGAACGTCGCTGGCATCTGGCCGGCATCATGTTGCTCGGCGCGGCAGGTCTGGTCGCCAGTGTGTTCGCCGGCCAGAACCTGACGCTCGCGATTATTTCGCTGTCGGTGGCCGCCGCTGGCATCATCAGCTTCTCGCCCATCATGTGGACGTTGCCCACGGCTTTCCTCGGCGGCGCCACCGCGGCGGCGTCGATTGGCGCGATCAACAGTCTGGCTAATCTGGGGGGATTCGTCAGTCCGTACCTGATCGGCTGGATTCGCGACACTTATCACAGCACCGCACCCGCGATTTTCATCATTGCCGGCTCGCTCGTCATCAGCGCCCTGATCGCGCTGAGCTTCGACCCGAAGACGGTGAACCGTTAAGCCTAGTCTGACTGACTCAGGAGAATATGACCTTGACCATGGAACGAGCCTCCGCCCGGTTTGCCGTCGCCGGCATCATCCACGAGACGAACACCTACGCGGCCGAATTCTCCGGCATGACGCCGTTGCGCGCGTTCGAGCAATACTGGGGAGACACGATCCCCGTCGCCTTCGATAAATCCAATCATCAGGTGGGCGGCTTCATCGAAGGCGCGCGCCGCGCCGGTGTCACGCTCGACTACACGTTTGTGGGGCAGGCCACACCTTCCGGCACGATCGAAGCCAGCGCCTACGAATCGATGAAACGGGAGATCCTTAGGGGCATTCGCGCCAAGCTGCCCGTTGACGGCGTGTTGCTGGCACTGCACGGTGCGGGCGTTGCCGATGGTACGGAAGACATCGAAGGCGACCTCGCCATTGCCGTCAGAGAACTCGTCGGCCCGGACGTTCCCGTCGCGGCGGTCTACGACCTGCACGGCAACTTCACGCAGGAGATGCGCAGCGCCTGCGACATCACGCTTCCCTGCAAGCTCTACCCGCATACCGACTTCTTCGACCGTGGCGTGGAGGCCGTCGAGTTGCTGGTGCAGATGCTTGAGGGACGCCTGAAGCCAGTCATCGCCATGCGACGCTTGCCGATGCTGCCCTACATCGTCACCACTCAGGACGGCTTTACTCCCGCACTTTTGAACGACCTTTGCGCCGCGCTCGCGAAGCGCGAAGGCGTTGTGGATTGCTCATGGTTTCATGGCTTCCCGTACGCCGATATTGCAGCGCCCTGCCCCACGGTCGTGTGCACGACAGACGGCGACGTTGAGCTGGCGCAGGCGCTCGCGGACGATGTCGCCGACTGGATCTGGAATCATCGGGAAGCGTTCCGCCCGTCCTTCCCGTCGCCGGCAGAAGGTGTCGCCGCAGCACTCGCTGCCGCCGCTGGCCCGATTGTGGTGAATGAATACGCCGATAACCCGGGCGGCGGCACGCCCGGCGACGGCACGCACCTCTTGCGCGCGTTGCTGGCGGCACGCCCTGCGCCGGGAACGGCATGCTTCGCCTCCATCAACGATGCGGCAGTGGTCGCGCAGGCACAGGTGGCTGGCGTCGGCGCGACGATTCGCGTGTCGTTGGGCGGCAAGCTGGGTCGTTATCAGGGCGAGCCGATCGAAGCCGACGCTTACGTCAAGTCGATTACCGACGGCAAGTTCGTGAATCGCCCGGGCGCCATGTTCGCGGGCGTGCGCTTCGATCTGGGGGCAATGTGCCGGCTCGTCATCGATGGCGTCGATGTCATCGTGGCTTCACGCGCAGAGCAGATCTACGACATCGAACCGTTCGCGCTTCACGGTCTTGACGTCAGCGAGCACCAGCTCATTGCTTTGAAGGGGGCCAACCACTTCCGTGCCTATTATCAGCATCTGGCGAAACAGATCATCTCGGTGGACAGCGTCGGGCTAAGCACCGCCGACATCACTTCATTCGTACGAGAACGTCTGCAAGGTCAGTATTGGCCGCTCTCGGATAAAGCACAGTTTCAACGAAGCTGACCGGCGCGAGGCACAGGACGTCGACCAAGCGCCCGTGTCTGCGGGTTTGTGACGACGACGCATTGAAAGTCGTCCGTCAATGAAAAAGGCCGGCTCGCGAATCGCGAAGCCGGCCTTGTCTTTTGGGGCGCCAGGAGCGCCCCCTCGACTTACTCCACCGTCACCGATTTGGCGAGGTTGCGGGGCTTGTCGACATCGGTGCCACGTGCGCAGGCGGTGTGATACGCCAGCAGTTGCAGCGGCACGACGTGCAGAATCGGCGAGAGCTGGCCATAGTATTCCGGCATGCGGATCACGTGAATGCCATCGGCGTTCGCGATCTGCGTGTCGGCGTCGGCAAACACATACAACTGGCCGCCACGTGCACGCACTTCCTGCATATTCGACTTGAGCTTTTCGACTAGCGCGTCACGAGGTGCGACCGTCACGACCGGCATCTCTTCCGTCACCAGAGCAAGCGGGCCATGCTTCAATTCGCCCGCCGGGTATGCCTCGGCGTGGATGTACGAGATTTCCTTGAGCTTGAGCGCACCTTCCAGAGCGATCGGATAATGCAGGCCACGTCCGAGGAACAGCGCATTCTCGCGACGGGCGAACACCTCGGCCCACGCGATGATCTGCGGCTCCAGTGCCAGCACGCTATGCAAGGCCGCCGGGAGATGACGCAACTGCGTCAGGTAATCGGCTTCGTGCTCCGCCGTCAAACGGCCCCGCAACTTCGCAAGGGTCAGCGTCAGCAGGAACAACGCCGTCAACTGCGTCGTGAATGCCTTGGTCGACGCCACGCCGATTTCCGTGCCGGCACGCGTGAGATAGTGCAGTGCCGTCTGACGCACCATGGCACTCGTCGCCACGTTGCAGATCGCGAGCGTATTCGTCATGCCCAGCGACTGCGCATGCTGCAGCGCCGCCATCGTGTCGGCCGTCTCGCCAGACTGCGAAATCGTCACGACCAGCGTTTTCGGATTCGGCACGCTGTCGCGATAGCGGTACTCGCTCGCCACTTCCACTTGCGTCGGGATCTGCGCCAGCGATTCCAGCCAGTACTTCGCTGTCAGGCCCGAGTAGTAACTCGTGCCGCACGCCAGAATCAGGATCGAGTCGATGTTGCTCAACACGGCTTCTGCTTTCTCGCCGAAGAGCGTCGGCGCAATACCTGCCACGCCCTCCATCGTGTCGCCGATCGCACGCGGCTGCTCGAAGATTTCCTTCTGCATGTAGTGACGATACGGTCCCAGCTCCACCGCGCCCGTATACGCTTGCACGGTACGAACTTCGCGTTCGACGGCCACGTTGTTGCGATCCACGATCTTCACGCCCTCGAGCGTGAGTTCGACGACATCGCCTTCTTCCAGATAGATGAACTGATCGGTCGTGCCGGCGAGCGCCAGTGCGTCGGAGGCAAGGAAGTTTTCACCGTCACCCACGCCCACCACCAGCGGCGACCCTTCACGGGCGCCCACCACGCGGTGCGGTTCCTGCGTGCGGAACACGGCGATGGCGTACGCGCCATGCAGACGACGCGTCGCCAGACGCACCGCCTGATACAGATCGCCGGCCGCGCCGTTCGACAGAATGTGATGAATCAGGTGCGCAATGACTTCCGTGTCGGTTTGCGACACGAACTCGTAGCCCAGGCCGCGCAGTTCTTCACGCAGGCTCTCGTGGTTCTCGATAATGCCGTTGTGAACCAGCGCCAGTTCGTCACGCGAAAAGATCGGATGTGCATTATTCGTGACCGGCGCGCCATGCGTCGCCCAGCGGGTGTGCGCAATGCCCGTCTCGCCGCCCAGTTGCGTCTGCGCCACCTGCTCGTCGAGGTCCGCCACGCGCGACACGCTGCGAGCGCGCTGCAGCGCGCCATCCTTGAGTACCGCAACGCCACACGAGTCGTAGCCGCGGTACTCCAGACGGCGCAAGCCTTCCACCAACACCGGTACTACATTACGTCGCGCTACCGCGCCGACAATGCCGCACATATTCACGTTCCTTTTGCCAGAGACTCTGGCTCATTCGATCGGATTCGATTCGATTCGTTTTGGCTCGCCAGTGCACGCTCCTGCCTCGCACACCAGCCCATTGCCGCCAATTTTACTGCTTCTGCTTGCGCGGACGCACGTAACCCAGCTTGGCTTCCTGCGTCTTGCCGTTGAGCACCAGGGCGTCTTCCGGCGTGTCCTTCCATACCGTGGTGCCGGCCGCAATCGTCGTGCCGCGACGTACCGTCACTGGCGCCACGAGTTGCGTGTCCGATCCGATGAAGACGTCGTCCTCAATCACGGTGCGATGCTTGTTCGCGCCATCGTAATTGCAAGTGATGGTGCCCGCGCCGATGTTCACCCGTGCGCCGACGGTCGAGTCACCCACGTACGCCAGATGGTTGGCCTTCGAGCCCTTCGCGAGCGACGCGTTTTTCACTTCCACGAAATTGCCGATGTGCACTTCGTCGGCCAGATCGGCCCCCGGACGCAGGCGGGCATACGGCCCGACGTGCGCGTTAGCGCCGACCACGGCACCGTCCACATGACTGAACGCCTCGATGCGCGTGCCCGCGCCGATGGTGCTGTTACGAATCACGCAGTTCGCACCGATGCTCGCACCGTCGCCAATCGTCACCTTGCCTTCGAAGACGCAGTTCACATCGATGGAGACATCGGCGCCGCACTCGATCTCGCCGCGCAAGTCGAAGCGCGCCGGATCGATAAGCGTGACGCCTGCGGTAAGCAACGCGCGTGCCGCGTTGCGCTGATAGTCGCGCTCCAGCTCCGCGAGTTGCCCCTTGTCGTTCACGCCGTTGGGTTCCCACCCGAATGCCGGCTGCGTGGTCACGACCGGCACGCCATCGGCGACGGCACAGGCGATCACGTCGGTGAGGTAATACTCGCCCTGCGCGTTCTGATTCTTCAAGCCGCTCAGCCAGCCCTTGAGGGCACGCGTCGGCGCCACCACGATGCCGGTATTGATCTCGCGAATGGCCAGCTCGGACTCATTCGCGTCTTTCTGTTCGACGATGCGCAGCACATTACCCGCTGCGTCACGCACGATCCGGCCATAACCCGTCGGGTTCTCCAGATCGACCGTGAGCACACCCAGCTTGTCGCTGCCTGCCGCATCGAGCAGCGCCTGCAACGTCTCGGGGCGGGTGAGCGGCACGTCGCCGTAAAGCACCAGCGTAGGCACCGACTCGTCGAGCAGCGGCGCGGCTTGCTGCACCGCGTGTCCCGTGCCCAACTGCTGCGCCTGTTCTGCGAAGCGCACGCCGTCGCCGGCCACCGCCTCGCGCACGGCGTCGCCACCGTGCCCGATCACCACGATGAGCTGACCCGGCGTGAGCTTGCGTGCGGTCGCAATCACATGCGACAGAAGCGGCCGGCCCGCCAGCGGCTGAAGCACCTTGGGAAGCTTCGAGCGCATGCGCTTACCCATGCCGGCAGCGAGAATCACAATATTCATGGCGTAGTGACGAGTCGAAAGTAGGAATGTCGGTATCGTGCGGCCCGCCGGTCACGTGGGCGGCGCCGCGTCATGGATCATGGCTGGCGTGTGGCGCCGATCACGATCAGTCGTCGAATTGCGTGATGCGGATGATCCCCGCGTCGTTCTCGTCGCCGCAAGGCGCCTCGTCGAACGCGATATCACCGAGCGGATCGGGCTGACCCGTCGCACGCAGATTCTTGAAGTCGTGAAGGTCGGTATCCATCAGGTGCGACGGAACCACATTCGACAGCGCACTGAAAATCGACTTGATGCGCCCCGGATGCTGCTTCTCCCACAAGCGGATCAACGCCTTCATCTCGCCACGCTTGAGGTTCGGCTGGCTGCCGCACAGCGTGCACGGAATGATCGGGAATTGCTTGTATTCGGCGTAGCGCTCGAGATCCGATTCGCGCACATACGCGAGCGGACGGATCACCACATTCTTGCCGTCGTCCGATTGCAGTTTCGGCGGCATGCCCTTGAGCTTGCCACCGTAGAACAGGTTCAGGAAAACGGTCTCGATGATGTCGTCGCGATGGTGGCCCAGCGCGACCTTGGTCGCACCCAGTTCGCCCGCCACACGATAGAGAATGCCGCGACGCAGACGCGAGCACAGCGAGCAAGTTGTCTTGCCCTCGGGCACCACGCGCTTGACGATGGAATACGTATCCTGATTCTCGATGTGGAAATCCACGCCGATGGAACGGAAGTAATCCGGCAGCACATGCTCCGGGAAGCCCGGCTGCTTCTGGTCGAGATTGACGGCGACGATCGAGAAGTCGATCGGCGCGCGCTCGCGCAGCTTGAGCAGAATGTCGAGCATGGCATAGCTGTCCTTACCGCCGGACATGCAGACCATCACACGGTCGCCCTGCTCGATCATGTTGTAGTCGCCGATGGCCTGCCCCGTCAGACGGAACAGCCGCTTCTCGAGTTTATTGTTCTCGAACGCGAGCTTCTGCGCTTTCTTCACGCTATCGACGGCAACGTTTCCGGTCGCGGCAAGCGGCGCGCCGGTCTCGGGCATGACGGCACTCATGTCAGGCATCCTTCATCTTGAATACTTCGATGCCGACCGAGTGGCAATCGGGGTAGACGTCCGGCTTCTCGGTCGACACGCCCACGGCGCGCACACGCGGATGCGCGAGCAGCGCATTCGCGACGTCGTCGCACAGGGTTTCCTGCAGGTGGATGTGACCCAGTCCCACACGTTTGGCGATGGTCTCGCGCATGAAGTCGTAGTCGACGACTTCGTCGAGCTTGTCGGCCACGGGGGTGCTCTCGGCGAGCGGCACGAACAGTTGCACGTTGATCAGCACGCGCTGTTCGCCCCGCTTTTCGTGATCGTGCACGCCGATGTTGATGAACACTTCATAGTCGCGCAGGAACATGCGACGGCAGTCCATCAGGCGAGGGTGGGAAAGAGCGCTATGCATTTTGAAAACTCGTAATGACAATCAACGAGACCGGTCGGCACCGGCCGGCTCGGTCAGAAACTTCACGTCGCGCGACGAACTCGCGAGATGTTGCCCGCCGTCGACATACAACACGGTGCCAGTCACGGCAGGGGCTTCGGCCAGATACGCCACGGCCTGAGCGATATCCTCCGGTGTCGACGATGCGCCCAACGGGGTCGACGCATGGGCCGCCGCAAAACCCGCAGGTGTCTGATCGACCGACAGCAGGGTGACGCCCGGCGCCACGCCGACCACGCGCAAACGCGGGGCAAAGGCCTGCGCCAACAAGGTCGTCGCCACCTCCAGCGCTGCCTTCGACAACGTGTACGACAGATAATCCGGGTTCGGATTCGCCAGCTTCTGGTCTAGCAGATTGACGACGACACCGCGTCCCGTCTCGCCCAAGGCAGCATGCATTTCGCGGGCAAGCACGAGCGGTGCGCCCGCATTCACGCGCATGTGGCGCTCCAGCGCCTTGTAGCCGAAATCGTCGGCGCTATCGTACTCGAAGCGCGAGGCATTGTTGACGAGGCAGGCGGGCACGCCCAGCGCGTCGGTACAGCGAGCGATGAGCCCGGCCGTGGCGGTTTCATCGGCCAGCGACGCCTGCAATGCCACCGCCCGGCGTCCCAACGCCTCAATGGCGGCGACAGTCTCGAGCGCCTCGTCGTGCGAACGCTCGTAATGGACGGCGACGTCCCATCCCATGCTGGCGAGCCGCAATGCGATCGCGCGCCCGATCCGACGCGCGCCCCCCGTCACGAGCGCCACGCGCGGCACGGCAGGCGCGCGCGAGAGGTCACTTGTGGCAGGTGTGGGGCGTGGCGTCGATGCAACGGTCATGCGGCGAATTCCGGTCAGAGGGCAGGCAGGTAGACGAACTTCGGGCGGCGAGGGACGTTGCCGGACACTGGGCACCGTGGATCGCAACTGCCTCGCAGATCGCCGTGACAACGGGCACATATCGCAGGAACTGGCGAAAACCACGCAAAAACGGCTGAAAACTGACGAAAAACAGCAAAAATTCCGTCGAAATCAACTTCAGACGCGCCTATCACATCGCAAGCAGCCAGTCTGCACCGTCTCCGTTACAATGCCCGCATGAATCAGGCCGCACCGAAACCTCACAGTTTACCCGTTCCGGAGCCGGACGCGCTCGAACACACGCGCCGTCTCTCGGCATATCTCGCCGATGCCATCGACACGGCCGACGGCTGGCTGCCGTTCGATCGCTTCATGGAACTGGCGTTATATGCGCCCGGCCTCGGCTACTACGCCGCCGGCGCCGCCAAATTCGGACGTCTCGCGGTCGACGGCAGCGACTTCGTCACCGCACCGGAACTCACGCCGTTCTTCGCCCGCACGCTAGCCCGTCTGCTCGGCGAGATCGTCGAGCAGACGGGGGAGCCACACGTACTGGAATTCGGCGCCGGGTCCGGTCGCCTGGCAGCCGACCTGCTGCTCGCTCTCGACGCCGAAGGTACGCCGTGCGAGTCGTACTCGATCATGGAACTCTCCGGCGAGTTGCGTGCGCGTCAGCGCGAGACCATCGCCCGTCTCGCGCCGCATCTGCTTGACCGTGTCACCTGGCTCGACCAATTGCCCGACGCTTTTCACGGCGTGATGCTTGGCAACGAAGTGCTCGACGCCATGCCGGTCCGCCTGTGGGCACGCCGTCCGGATGAGAAAGGACAGCCCGTGTGGTTCGAGCGTGGCGTGGTGCGTGCACAAAACGGCTTTGCGTGGGAAGAGCGTCTATATACCGGCCCGCTGCCGGAAGCCCTCGAAGCGCTGGCCGATCTGCCGCCGACCCAGGAATATCTGACGGAGACCCACGAAGCCGCATCGGCCTTCGTGCGCAGCGTGGCGCCCTTGCTCGCACGCGGCGTGTTGCTGCTCATCGACTACGGTTTCCCGGCGCGTGAGTACTATCATCCGCAGCGCGCCCAGGGCACGTTGATGTGCCACTACCGGCATCACGCGCACGACGACCCGTTCTATTACCCGGGCTTGCAGGACATCACCGCGCACGTGGAGTTTTCCGGGATTGCCGACGCGGGCGTTGAAGCCGGGCTCGATCTGTTAGGCTTCACGTCGCAGGCGCGATTCCTGATGAATGCGGGCATCATCGAGCTAATGAGTGCGCTCGATCCGACCGATCCGAAGACGTTCCTGCCGGCGGCAGCTGCCGCGCAGAAGCTGCTCTCCGAGGCCGAGATGGGCGAACTCTTCAAGGTCATCGCTTTCGGACGCGGCATGGACGAGTGGGCTGGCCTGCGCGGCTTCGCCACCGGCGACCGCAGCCACGCCCTCTGACGCAAACAAGCACTCCCACCACCCGAGGTCATGCCGATGTTTCGCTGGATGTTCACGATCTTCATTGCGATCTGCATCTTGTCGGCTGCCTCGCCGTGGCTCACCAAACTCGGCATCGGCCGACTGCCCGGCGACCTACGCGTGCGCTGGCGTGGCCGCGAAATGGTCTTTCCTTTCGCCTCGACCGTCGTGCTCTCCCTCGTCTTCAATCTGCTGATCCGTTTGCTGTAGCGCTGTAACCATTGGCGCGCGGCGCAACACCTGTTGCAACGCCCGTCCGCTCCCATCCGCGTCACGCCTTTCCCGTCTTCCCGTCCGTACCGCCGCCTCCGGCAAGGCCGACGTGCGTCTACGCGGGCCGAACGCCCTCGCCTCGCATCAAATCCCTGCTGCCGCTAGGGTTAACAACCATTTGATCGTTTGTTGCAAAAAAATTACCATGAAACAAATGATTCAATCTGGATCAGAGTGAGACCATTTCAGGAGCAGGACATGATCAAGATGCGATTGACCGGGGTAATGCTGGGCGTAGCGATGTGTGTCGCGGCAGGAGCTGCGTTGGCCCAGCCCGCATCGGAGACGCTGCAGAAGATCGAGAGTAGCGGCGTGATCTCCATCGGACATCGCGAGTCGTCGATTCCGTTCTCGTACTACGACAACAATCACAACGTCATCGGCTACTCGCAGGATCTGTGCAACAAGATCGTCGACGTGGTGAAGACCCGCCTGAAGAAGCCCGATCTGCAAGTGCGCTTCATCCCCGTCACCTCGCAGAACCGCATTGCGCTCGTGCAGAACGGCACGGTGGATATCGAGTGCGGCGTGACAACGAACCTGAAGGCACGTCAGGCGCAGGTCAATTTCTCGAACACGTTCTTCGTCGCGGGCACTCGTCTGCTGGTGAACAAGAATTCGGGCATCAAGGACTTCCCGGATCTGGCGGGCAAGGCTGTCGTGACCAATGCGGGCACGACGTCGGAGCGCATCCTCAACAAGATGAACAACGACAAGAAGATGAACATGAGCGTGATTTCGGGCAAGGACTACGGTGAGTCGTTCACCATGCTCCAGGGCGGTCGCGTTCAGGCGTTCATGATGGACGACGTGCTGCTCGCCGGTGCGCGCACGATGGGCCGCAACCCGGACGAATGGGTGGTGACGGGCACGCCGCAGTCGTTCGAAGCCTACGGCTTCATGATGAAACACGGCGATACGGAGTTCAAAAAGCTCGTCGACGACACGCTCGCGGGTGTGATGAAGAGCGGCGAAATCAACACGATGTACAAGAAGTGGTTCGAATCACCGGTGCCGCCGAAGAACACCAGCTTCAACTTCGCGATGAGCGAACAGCTCAAGCAGCTCTACGCGAATCCGAACGACAAGGCGTTCGAGTAAGGTTTGCGCAAGGGCACCGGCCCACACTGACTGCAAATCCGTAGTTCGCGCGTCAGGGGCAACACTGGCCGCAGACAAAGACCACCATGCTGGTGGTCTTTGTCTTTTGGGAGCCCCGTTCATGATGTCATTCCCCGGCCGCCCGCTGTGCGCTGCCGATGCAACCACGTCCGGCACGGCAACGCTCAGCCATCCCGAGGGCCTTGCGCCGCTGGGCAAACGCTTCACCGCGTCGCTACATTTCGCGGGCAACATCCCGGCCCCCGATCCCGACGCGCTCACGCTGCCCGATACGCCGACGCATTACTACAACTTCGCCGTCGCCTTTCTGAAGGCCAATCGGCAAAGCATGGACATGTATTGGGCCGACCTGGACGCGATTCCGGCACTCATTCGCTCGGAGATGTCGCTCTACCCCGGCTTGCGAATCACCCATCACCGGGACCCGGCCGCGTTCGTGGAGTACGTCAGAGAACGATGCCAGACGGGAGAGCCGCATCGCGAACAAGGTCTGATCGAACTCAGCCCGAAGGAAGGGCATTGCGTGAGCATCGATCTGCGCATCGATGCTGGCGAACCCACGGTCATCGTCATCGAATCCAGCACACTGGATGCGAAAGGCCCGGCCATGCTGCTGCTTCGTCTGAGCACGGCACTGACAAACGGCATGGCTTGCGTTGCCCGAAACGGCCTCAGCAAGCACTTGATGTTCTTCGAGACTCGCGCTCAGCAAAGCGCCGTCGACTGCGCGATATTCAGCCTGTGCGCGTGCAAACCGATGTACAGGAGTGCGGCCACCATCGCGTCGCTGCATGCGCGATTGCGCGCAGGAGAATTCAGCAAGATGCTGGAGAAAGGCTATGTAGCGAGCGACGAAGCCGACCTGTTGCTGCCGCCCTCGCTCATGCAACACACCCAGTCATCGACACGGCTTCTCGACCACGCCCGACGTCGCATCGAACACGATCCCGCCCAGGCGCACGCGATCGGTAAGTTGATAAGACGTCAGAAGGGGCTCGTCTTCGCTCGCGATGACCGGACTTACAGCGTGTCGATCGAAATGGCGAGGATAAAGATGGCGGGCCGCGCGCTCCCGCCTCCGGCAGAAGACCCTGCGTTGCTGGCACCGCCGCGCCGCGATGACTTCATGTCGTCCACCGAATCTACCGAGAGCTGACAAGGCTAGCCTCGGACGGTCACGCCATGGATGCCCTCACGCCGGCGCACCGCCCAACCCTGCCGCTTCGACAACTTCGACGGCTGCGATTCTTGCAGCCTGCACGGCGTCGCGAATCTGGGTCGGATTGTCGGCGTACTGACGCGCGACGGCCCCGGCATCGATGCTGCGTGCCGCGGCGAGCGCGGCCATCAACCGGTCTCGCTGCGGATACGGCGCCGTGGCGAAATCGCCGCCGCGTCCGCGCGCATCGGCTTCGCAGGCCTGAAGCACTTCGACGAAACGCTCAGGCTTGCGCAACGCGTCGCATCGCTCCAGCAACCGCACCAGCGCCGCCGCCCCGAACTTCTGGCTGCCGTGAATGTTGCCGTGCTCGCGCGCAACGACCTGCGCGAGTTCACGACACTCGACCGGCACACGCAGACGCGTACACAGCGGCCCGAGCAATCCGACGCTGCGCCCCTCGTGCCCGATGTGACGCGGCAACACATCTTCCGGCGTGGTGCCTTTGCCCAGGTCGTGCGTGAGCGCAGCAAAGCGCACCGGTAACGAATAGCCCTGCTTCGCGGCGTAATCGATCACCATCATCACGTGCACGCCGGTGTCGACTTCGGGATGGAAGTCGGCACGCTGCGGCACGCCCCACAACTGGGCCAGCTCGGGCAGGATGCGCTCGAGTGCGCCCGCCGCACGCAGCACATCGAACATGCGCGACGGCTGATGCTCCATCAACCCGCGTGAAATCTCCTGCCAGACGCGCTCGGCAACCAGCGCGTCGACCTCGCCATTGGCCGTCATCTCGCGCATCAAGGCAAGCGTCTCGTCGGCGACGGAGAAATCGGTGAAGCGTGCAGCGAACCGGGCACAGCGCAGAATCCGCACGGGATCTTCCGAGAAGGCGCCGCCGACATGCCTGAACAGCCTCGCCTCGAGATCGCGCCGACCGCCGTAGGGGTCGACCAGTTCGTCCGACAGACTGTCGTCGGGCATGACCTCGCGCGCCATCGCGTTGATGGTGAAGTCGCGCCTCACGAGATCTTCCTCCAGCGTGACTTCCGGGGCGAAGTAGAACGAGAAACCGTGATAGCCGCGTGCCGTCTTGCGCTCGGTACGGGCGAGCGCGTATTCGGCGCGGGTCTTCGGATGGAGGAACACCGGGAAGTCGCGACCGACCGGTTTGTAGCCCTGCTGCACCATCTCCTCGGGTGTCGCGCCGACCACCACGTAGTCGCGATCCTTGACGGGCAGTCCCAGCATGGCGTCGCGAATCGCGCCACCGACAGCGTAAATCTTCATGGACGCACTTCGTAATAAGCGATGCTGACCGTCTCGGCACGCCCCGCCGCGACCCACGCCTGCACGGCCGCGACTTCGCGAACGCGATCGGCATACGCCTGCGCGTGTGCCGACAACGCCGGCTCGAACGTCGCGAAGCGCATCACCACCGGCGCGAAGAACGCGTCGGCAATAGTGAAGTCGCCAAACAGGAACGGGCCTTCGTAACGCGCGAGGCAATCTTCCCAGATCGCTTCGATACGACGAATGTCGGTCAGCACCTCGGGTGTCGCGCCGGCGCCCGGCCAATGCGCGCCGAGGTTCATCCACATGTTCGTGCGCAACGCGGTGAAACCGCTGTGCATTTCGGCACAGACGCTGCGAGCGTGCGCCCGGGCCTCGCGCGACTTCGGCCACAGCGGCAGATGCGGATAGCTGTCGGCCAGGTATTCACAGATAGCCAGCGAGTCCCAGACGGCAATTCCGTTGTCGATCAGACAAGGCACCTTGCCCGTGGGGGAATAGCGCAGGATCTGCTCACGCGAGTCGGGCTGTGCGAGCCACACGTTCTGTTCTTCAAATGCGATGCCGAAGTGCTTGAGCAACACCCATGGACGCATCGACCATGACGAATACTTTTTGTTGGCGATGATCAGTTGCATGAGGACTTTCCTTGCACGCGCCACGTCGACGTGACGCGCGTCTGATGGGGGAGAGCGAGACGTTAGCGTCCCGCAGTCCGACGGTAGTCCGCCAGACGCCGCTCCCAGTTGCCGCCATCGAGATAATCGACGGCGATTTCGAGCCCGTTCGGGGTGAGTCCGAGTTCGGGCGCCAACGGGCCGGTCATGACATTGTCGACGCGCATCGAGTCGAGATTGTCACGCGTGATGATCGGATCGCCCGGCAGTCTCTCGAAGATCGCCGCCTGTAGCCGCGCCGTGCTGTCCGGCAACGGCAGAATCGGCCGCTCGCAGCCGCACGCGGCCCCTGCAAAGCGCACGAGGGCTTCCAGCGTGTAGACCTCGGGGCCGCCAAGTTCGTAGGTCTTGCCGAAGGTGGCGTCGTTGTCGAGCGCCCCCGCAAAGGCTTGCGCGACGTCCGTCACATAAATTGGCTGGAAGCGCGCATTGGCACTGGCAAGCGGCACCACGGGCAAACGCCGTTGCAGCTTTGCGAACGTATTGAGAAAGCTGTCGCCGGGACCGAACACCACCGACGGGCGGAAGATCGTGACGGGGATGCCCGTCTCGCGAATCGCCACCTCGCCATCGCCCTTGGAGCGTTGATACATGCTCGGGCCGTTGGAATCGGCGCCGAGGGCGCTCATGTGAAGGAGCCGGTCAATCCCACGGTCGCTGCATGCCTGCGCGATCTTGCGCGGCAGTTCGACGTGGGCGCGAGCAAACGCGCGGCCGTACGGCGTGCCCCGGTCGCTGTGCAGAACGCCGACGAGATTGATGACCGCGTCGCAGCCGGCGATTACGCGCTCCAGCGCGCGCGGATCGTGCACATCGCACTCGACGAGTTCCACACCGGGCAACACGCCGAGTGCCTTGGCGGCCTCGACACGCCGCGTCGGCAGACGCACCACGTGTCCCATCGTCACCAGCCGGGCCACCAGATGGCTGCCGATAAAGCCGGTGCCACCCACGACACAAACGTTATAGCGCATGCGTCACCTCCGCGTCATGACTGTGGGACAACGGCCTGCCCCGGTCACTGGGGCAAGATTACGCCGAGCCGCTCCTTGAGCGATTGCGGACGGCCCGTAATCACGGCCGAGTAATACGTCGTGTTCGACAACACGTTCTCGACATACGTGCGCGTCTCGTTGAACGGGATCGTTTCGGCGAAGATCGCGCCTTCGACCGGACGGTCCAGCGTGGAGCGCCAAGTGCGCGGACGCCCCGGCCCTGCGTTGTAACCGGCCGACGCCAGCACGGCCGAGCCGTCGAATTTATTGTAGATATCCGACAGATAGCTGGTACCCAGACGGATATTGGTATCGATGTCGTGCATCATGCCCGGCTGATAGTCCATGCCGATCTGCTTGGCGACCATCTTCGCGGTGGCCGGCATGACCTGCATCAGACCGCCGGCACCAGCCGACGAACGAGCATTGATGATGAAACGCGACTCCTGACGGATCAGGCCGTACGCCCACGCTTCGTCCAGATCGACGGCGGCGGCGAGCGGTTCCACCTTGCTGCGGAACGGCATGAGATAGCGCAGCGTGAAGTCGTGCTCGACCTTCGTGCGATCCGCCGTGTTGACGGCGCGATCGAACAGCTCGATGCCGTTGGCGTACTGTGCGGCGGCGATCAACTGACGGTCCGTCATGTTGCGCAGTTCCCAGTTCCACTCGCGATTGCCTTCGAAACGCAGGCCCAGATCGTAGAACTTCGCGGCACGCTGGAAGCCGGGATTCGCACGATTCGCGTCGATCTCCGCTTTGGTAACGGTCGTGCGTGGCGGCAGCGAGGTCTTGTTGCCCAACTCCTCGTTCGCCAGTTGGCCGTAGAAGTTCGTCTGCATGGCGATCTTCTGGAACTGCGCACGGGCGGCATCGCCCTGGCCGGCTTCGCGCAGGGCGCGGCCGTACCAGTACGTCCAGACGCCGTCGTCGCGCAATGACGCGGGCATCGCTTCAATGCCCGTGCGCACGAGATTCCAGTCGCCTGCACGCAGTGCCGCGCGAATCTTCCATTCTTGCGCCGTATTCGAGAGCTTGGCGCTACCGGCCTGGCGATACCAACTGATCGCCATCGGGTTCTGCGACAGCGCACCGCGCATGCCGATGGCCCCCCAGCCGATGGCGCGCTCGTCCTGCGACAGGCTACCGGCCACGCTCGAGAAGCTGCTCGCGGCGAGCATCGCGTCGCTACGGGCCATGCGCACGGTGGCGAGCAGCGCCAGTTGGCGCGACGCCTCCGAGCCATCGACACCGCGCGCGAGGATCTGCGCCGGGCGCGTGGCCGCCATATCGAGCAGGCTGTCGTCAGGACGTACGGCACCGAGCGCATCGGCAATCTGCTTGCCCAGCGAGGTGTAGTTTTCCTCGTAAGCCAGACGGATCTGATGCCAGACTTCCTTGCGCGGCAACTGGCCGCTCGCGGCCAGCGTGTTGATCATGTCGACGCAGCCCTCGCCGTAGTACTTCGGCGCGCTCAGCAGATCGGTGGCGGCCTGCGTGACGTTCTCGCCGCGCGCGGCACGCGACATCAGCGAGTAGCACTTGACCTGCGTGTCGTCGTCGAGCACGAACTTCGGATACTCGGCGTCGAACGTCTGCCAGTCATGGCGCTTGCCGAGCACCAGCAGCCAGTCGTTGCGCATGCGATCCGCGATTGCCTGACCGTCATACGTGCGCAAGAAGGCGCGGATATCGTCGTCAGGCGTATCGATGAGCGCCTTGCCCGAGCGATCGAACATGCGCGGCTTGATCTGGAAGTACTGGACATACGACGGCACGTCGTAGTCGGTGAGCTGGGCGGCGAGCGCAGTGGCGCGCGGCGCGTCGTTGGTGCGGGCTGCGTCGCGCAATTGCACGAAGATGTCGTCCGGCGAGCGCTGTGAGAGCACGTCGGCAGACGTCGCCGAGCGGCTTGCGGCCGGTTGCGCCTTGGGACGGCCGGTCGCCTGGGTCGTGCTGCAGGCAACGAGGGCGGCAGCGGTCAGGGCGAGCGCAGCGGCACGATATACTCGGGTCAAACGTTCTGACATCTTCGGGGAGCGTCGGTTAAAAAGTGGATTCAAGCATAGCATGGGACCCCGCCCAATCGGCGGCCCAAACCACAGGAAATGGGATGGAATCGGCCAGCGGGAAGGCACGTTTGCGCAAGGCGTTGCTGGACGTGCGCGCCACGCTGGCCGGGCGCGATGCGCTGGACGCCGCTCTCGCTGCGCGACTGAGCGACGAACTCACCCGCCGTGCCCCGCGCTGCGTGGGCTTCTACTGGCCGATCCAGGACGAATTCGACGCCCGCGAGGTCGTCTCGGCATGGCTCGCGCAGGCATCGCCCGAAGCACCGCGTCTGGCCGCACTGCCGGTCGTGACCGCGCCGGCCACCCCGCTCGTCTTCCACCGCTGGACGCCCGACACCCCCATGAAGGAAGGCCGCTACCGCATTCCCGTGCCGGCCGACACCGACGTGCTGGTGCCCGACCTGCTGCTGGTACCTTGCGTGGGCTTTACCCGCGACGGCCTGCGACTAGGCTACGGCGGTGGCTTTTACGACCGCACGCTGCACTCGATGACCCCCGCCCCGCAAACGCTCGGCATCGCTTTCGATGCGCTTGAGATCGAACACCTCAGCGCCGAAGCCCATGATCTGGCGCTCGACGCCATCGTGACGGAATCCGCCACCTTCGCACGCCCTCTCGGCAACCCTCGCTAATCCATGACAACGCTCAAGATTCTGCCGCTCGGCGACAGTGCGCTTGTGTGCGAAGCGGGCACCACGCCGACGCTCGCCACGCAGCGCCGTGTCTGGCACGTGGCCGCCCTCGCCCACACGTGGCCCGACGTGCGCGAAGTCGTGCCGGGGATGAACAACCTCACACTGCTCTTCGACCCGCTCGCCACCGACATCGAGGGGCTCGCCGAGCGTCTGCGCGATGCCTGGCAGACGCCGCCCGCGGCCGCTGACGTTGGGCGCGACATCGAGATCCCCGTGCACTACGGCGGTCAGCATGGCCCGGATCTGGTCAACGTCGCCAAACACGCACGCCTGCAACCGAAGACGGTCGTGCAACGCCATACCGCGCCGGAATACGTCGTGTACTTCCTCGGCTTCCAGCCGGGCTTCGCCTATCTGGGTGGCCTCGACGATACGATCGCCACACCCCGTCACGCGGAACCGAGACTGTCAGTCCCGGCGGGCTCCGTCGGCATCGGCGGCAATCAGACCGGTGTCTACCCGCTCGCCTCGCCTGGTGGCTGGCAGATCATCGGCCACACCGCCAGCCCCCTGTTTGACCCCGCCGCGACCCCGCCCGCCTTGCTGGCACCGGGCGACCGTGTGCGCTTCACTATCGCGAGTCTCGACCTGTGATCGACATCCAGCGTGCCGGCCTGCTCACCACGGTTCAGGATCTGGGCCGTGCCCGACAACGTGCCTTCGGCGTGGCCAGCGGCGGCGCCGTCGATGCGCTCGCGTGCGCCGTCGCCAATCGTCTCGTGGGCAACGAACTGAGCGCCGCCACCCTCGAAATCACGATGGGTGGGTGCGTGCTGCGTTTTAGCGCCGCCACTCTCGTTGCGTTGACCGGTGCCGATTGCCATGCCGACCTCGACGGCACGCCCGTGTGGTCGTGGTGGCGATTCCCCGTCGCGCGCGGTCAGACATTGACGCTGCGCCCGGCTCGCTTCGGGATGCGCACCTATCTTTCGGTCGCGGGTGGTATCGACGTGCCCGAGACGCTTGGCTCGCGCAGCACCGACCTGGCCGCCGGTTTCGGGGGCTTCGAGGGCCGCGCCTTACGCGACGGCGACCGCATCGCCATCGGGCATGCCAGCGCCAGCGCGCGCCACGTCGAGCCGTTGGGAGTGCGCCCGCCCTTGTGGTTGTCCGACCCGCTGGCGCAACGCGTGCGCGTGCTACCCGGTCCGGAATACGACGACTTCACCGCCGCCACGCACAAGAGCTTCTGGGAAAATCCGTGGCGGGTCACGCCGAACAGCAACCGCATGGGCTACCGTCTGTCGGGACCGGAGCCGCTCGCGCGCAAGAAAAGCCGCAGTCACGATCTGCTCTCGCACGGCGTGCTGCCGGGCGTGATTCAGGTACCGCCGTCGGGGCAACCGATCATTCTGCTGGCTGACGCGCAGACCACGGGCGGGTACCCCAAGATCGGCACCGTCATCAGTGCCGATCTGTGGCGGCTCGGGCAGGCGCGGCTCGGCAGCACGCTGTATTTCTCGGAATGCAGCGCCGCCGAGGCGCGCGAAGCGCTACGTGAACAGTTGCGCTATCTTGCCCAGGTCGAGCGCGCCCTCGCGTGGCATGATCGCGGCATTCTGAATACACCGCGGATACCGGCCATCACGCGCAAGCGCTGAGACAGCGCGCACGCGACGGCTTACCCGGCAGGAGAACACATCATGAAGATCGATCTGAACGTTGACCTTGGCGAAGGGTGCAACTACGACGAGGCACTGCTCGCGCTGGTCAGCTCGGCCAATGTCGCCTGCGGCTGGCACGCGGGCGACGCCGGGACGATGCAGCAGGTAGTGCGCTGGGCATTGGCGCATGGCGTGGCCATCGGCGCGCATCCAAGCTTCCCCGATCGTGAGAATTTCGGACGCACCGAAATGCAGCTCCCGCTCGACGAGATACGAGCGGGCATGCTGTATCAGATCGGCGCACTCGCCGCGATGGTCCGCGCGCAAGGCGGCTGGCTCTCGCACGTCAAGCCGCACGGCGCGCTCTACAATCAGGCGGCGCGCGATCCGGCACTGGCCGAGACGCTTGTCGAAGCCGTTCGCGCCTTCGACACCGATCTCGCGATCTTCGGGCTGGCGGGCGGTGAGTTGGTGAAGGCAGCGCGCGCGGCGGGCATGCAGGCGGTCGAGGAAGTCTTCGCCGACCGGGGTTACAACCCCGACGGCTCACTGGTCAAACGGGGTACGCCGGGCGCGCTGATCGAGCGCGAGGAAGATGCGCTCGCACAAACGCTCACGATGGTGCGCGAGCAGCGCGTGCGAGCCATTGACGGCACACTGGTGCCGATTCACGCCCAAACCGTCTGCCTGCACGGTGACGGGGAACACGCGCTCGAATTCGCCCAACGCATTCGCAGCTTCCTGCTAGACGAAGGCATCGAGATCGCGCCGGTTCGACAGCCCTGACGCACCTCGTTTCGGCTAAAGAAAAACGCCGTCTGCGGGCATCCACAGACGGCGTTGTCATTGTCGTTCAGATGACGCTTACGCCATTACTCCGTTACAGCGTTACAGCGTTAAGCCGTCTCGCGAATGGCTTCCGCCACGATGCCGAACAACTCGTCGAGTTGCGCTTCGCTCACGATGAGCGGCGGCGAGAACGCCAGGATGTCGCCCGTGTAGCGCACCATCGCCCCCTTCTCGAAGCACTTGACGAAGACTTCGTGCGCACGCGCACCCGGCTTGCCATCGCGAGTGGACAACTCGATACCGCCGACCAGCCCCAGGTTACGAATGTCGATGACGTTCGGCAGATCACGCAGCCCGTGAATGGCCTTCTCGAAATGCGGCGCGAGTGTCGCGGCGCGCTCGAACAGACCGTCGTTCTTGTACAGATCGAGTGCGGCGCAAGCCGCCGCAGCGGCGAGCGGGTGACCGGAATACGTGTAGCCGTGGAAGAACTCGATGGCGCCCGCGTTACCGGCCTCGACGATAACGTCGTGCACGCCCGTCTTCACCGCGACGACGCCCATCGGGACTGCGGCATTGTTCACGCCCTTGGCCATCGTGATGATGTCCGGCGTCACACCGAAATGCTGCGCGGCGAACGGCTTGCCCAAGCGGCCGAACCCGGTGATGACTTCGTCGAAAATCAGCAGGATGCCGTGCTTGTCGCAGATCTCGCGCAGCTTTTGCAGATAGCCCTGCGGCGGCACCAGCACGCCGGTGGAGCCGGCGAGCGGCTCGACGATCACGGCGGCGATGTTCGACGCGTCGTGCAGCGTCACCAGACGTTCGAGTTCATCGGCCAGATGCGCGCCCCATGCGGGCTGGCCCTTCGAGAAAGCCGCTTCCTTGAGGTTGAGCGTATGCGGCAGGTGATCGACGGCAGGCAGCAGTTGGCCCGAATAGGCCTTGCGGTTCGGTGAGATGCCACCCACCGAAATGCCGCCGAAACCCACGCCGTGATAGCCACGCTCGCGACCGATAAGGCGCGTACGCTGACCTTCGCCGCGAGCGCGATGGTAGGCGAGCGCAATCTTCAGTGCGGTGTCGACCGCCTCTGAACCCGAATTCGTGAAGAAGATACGATCCAGCCCCTGCGGCGTGATGGCGGCGATCTTGCTCGCGGCTTCGAACGCCTTCGGGTGGCCCATCTGGAACGTCGGCGCAAAATCCATTTCACCCGCTTGCTGGCGGATCGCCTCGACGATTTCCGTGCGGCAATGCCCAGCGTTCACGCACCAGAGACCGGCGGTGCCATCGAGAATCTTGCGATTGTCCGACGACGTGTAGTACATGCCCTCAGCCTTTACCAGCAGGCGCGGCGAGTTCTTGAACTGGCGGTTGTTGGTGAACGGCATCCAGAACGCCGTCATGTCGAGATTCAGGTCTTTCATGTTCATCGCGGGGGCTCCTCAGTACTTGGCTCGATCAGGATGTCCCGCGGACAGCACGACAGATCGCCACGGGTGGATGTCATCGATCCTACGAGAGGCAGACCGGTACAGACATGTACAGTCATACGGAAAATGTATATTCTGTATCGGTCAATTGCCTCAACTGTATTGGCAACAGCCGATGTGACGGACACGCGCCAGTCCCGCCCCCCGCGGGAAGGCACGTTCGCAGGGCGGCCCGGTCCCCCGTCACGCACCGCCCGCTGTCGCCAACTCGCGTACTCACGCTACTGAAACCGCCAACGCCGTTCCGACATCATGGTCCAGCCGCTCGCCTTTTCCCTGAATCGCGCCCAACCGGAAGCCCTCGTCGATCAGATCGTGCGAGAGGTCGAGCGTGCGCTACAGCGTCAGACGCTGCATGCGGGCATGCGAATGCCGTCGATTCGCGCGCTGGCCAAGGCGCACGGTATCAGCACGTTTACTGTCGTGGAGGCGTACGACCGTCTCGTCGCGCACGGCACGCTGGTCGCCCGGCGCGGCGCGGGGTTCTTCGTGGCGGGCGCGGCAGACGCCCGCGAAGCGGGGCCCGCCAGTCCGGGCAGCGGCCTGACGGTCAGTGCCGCAGCGAGCGAAGTCACGAACGCATGGCTGCTCTCCGAGATCTTTGCCGATGACTCCATCGCGGTAAAAAGCGGTTGTGGCTGGTTGCCGGACAGTTGGCTCGATGAAGACGGACTGCATGGCGCGCTGCGTTCGCTCTCGAAAGGGCCGGGCGCGCATTTCGCGCATTACGGACATCCGCACGGATACGGGCCGTTGCGTCAATGGCTGGCGCGGCGTCTCGGCGAGTTGTCCATCGACGCACCGCCCGAGCACATTGTGCTCACCCACGGCGCAACGCAGGCGCTCGATCTCATCGTGCGTACGCTGCTCAAACCGGGCGACACCGTACTGGTCGAGGCACCGACGTACTGCAACTTGCTGGCGGTGTTGCGGCTGGCGGGGCTGAATGTCGTGGGCATTCCGAGAACGGAAGCGGGGCTGGACCTCGCCGCGCTGGAGCAGGCGGCACAGACACACCGTCCGCGCGCGCTGTTCGTGAATCCCGCGTTGCAGAATCCGTTGGGGACATCGCTCTCGCCGGCATCGGCGCATCGCATTCTGCAGTGTGCCGAGCAACATAACTTCTGGATCGTCGAGGACGACATCTACCGCGAGTTGGCCCCCGCCGGCACACCGTCGCTGGCAGCGATGGACGGCTTGTCGCGAGTGATCTACGTGTCGAGTTTCTCGAAGACGATTTCGCCATCGGTCCGCGTGGGGTATCTGGCATGTTCGCGGGATCTGGCACATGAGATTGCGCGCAGCAAGATGGTGGCGGGACTCACGTCGTCGGAAATCAACGAGCGCATCGTGCATGCGATTCTCACCGAGGGACGTCACCGCAAACACATCGAGCGCCTGTCTGACCGGCTGACGCGTTCGCGCGCACGTCTCATCACACAGTTGCAGTCACACGGGGTGACGCTGCTGGCCCAGCCGGAAGGCGGAATGTTCGTGTGCGGCAGCTTGCCTGAAACGGCACCGCCAGCACGCGAACTGGCCGAAGCGGCCTTGCTGGAGAGCATCATGCTGGCGCCCGGTGAATTCTTTCTCGCTCACAATGAACCCTGCCACTGGTTCCGCTTTAACGTCGCGTATTCGGATGATGCGCGTCTGTTCCGCTTTCTCGATCGAGCAGCGGCGGGGAAGCGGGTGGCCTCTCCTCAGGCGTAGGCCGATACGGCGTGACCGATGCCAGCGTCGATATGCCGTCAGCGTCCAACTGACCGAGACCCGCTGCCAGCGTCAGCTTTGCCAGATTCCAACGCGCCCGAGAGGCGGTGATCGTATGCTCGGCGTCCGCCAAGACACTCTGCGCGCTGATCAGTTCTTCGATACTCCCGACACCTTCTTGATAGCGCCCGCGTGCGATCCCATAAGACCGCCGTGCATCGTCGTGCAAGCGAATTTCGACGGCATGACTCTGCGACAGCGAACGCAGCACGCGATGGCTTTGCCATATGCGGGCATAGAGGCTGCGCTCGGACGCCACCATTTTCGCCCGCGCCAGGTCGACCAGCGCGTCGGCCTCCATCGTTCGATGTTTCCTGAGTCCGCCGTCGTAGAGCGGAATGCTGATCTGAATCCCGATACTGGCGCTCGATCTGGCTCGCTCGGCCGCCACCGAACCGGAAGACCGCGCGCCGCGACTGACATCGCCCACCAAGCTCACTGACGGTCCCCAGGCATGTTTGATGGCGTCTCGCCCGGCCTCTTGCGCGAGTAGTTCGGCATACGCGCCACGCAGCGCCGGGTGGCGCTGCCGAAGACCTGCCAGAAGATCTTCCACCGGCGCCAGCGGATAGGGGTCATATGCGCCGTCGGATCCCTCGTGCTCCAATGCAAACGCTGTGTTCATATCGACGCCGATCAACGAAGCCAGGGCACCGCTTCGCTCGACGACCTTCGCCGAGGCGTCCATTCTTGCGAGCACATGCCGAGCGTGTGCGGTGCGAGCACGCAATACATCGGCCAACGCACCGGCCCCCGCTTCGAATCTCGCGCAAGCCGCTGTGGCACTGCGCAACGACACGCCCTCCACGTTCGATGCCGTATGAAGCTGCGCCTGCGCTTCAAGCACCGCATAGTAGGCTCGGGCGACATCGAAGATCACCTCCTGAAATCGCACGTCCCGAAGCGCCGTGGCAACGTCCAACCGACTTCGCGCCCGCGCCAGATGCGCGCCACGTGTGCCGAAATCGA
>JARLJF010000049.1 GCA_031291335.1 Pandoraea sp.
CGCGCCACGCGCGCCGCGCTTTCAAGATGATCCCAGCCTTTGTTGACCTGCGAGAACGCGAACGAAGGGATGCCGAAGAGAAAACCCTCGGTGGCCGCCGCCACGGTACCGGAGTACAGCGTGTCTTCGCCCATGTTCTGGCCGTTGTTGATCCCGGAGACGACGATATCGGGCCGCTCGTCGAGCAATCCGGTCAACGCCACGTGGACGCAGTCGGTCGGCGTACCGTTGATGAACGTGAAGCCGTTACCTGCCTTGAATACCGAGAGCGGTCGTTGCAGGGTCAGAGAATTGGACGCACCACTACAGTTCTGTTCGGGCGCCACCACGGTAACGTCGCCAAGCGGTGCCAGCGCTTCATATAGCGCGGCCAGGCCTGGTGCCTGATACCCATCGTCGTTGCTGAGCAGGATTCGCATGCGGCAATTGTAACCGAGGAAAGGTGCTCGGATATGACGCCATAGCGGCATCGGTCACGTCTTCGCCACGACACGGCGTCGACAGAAATGCCACGGCACTGCCACAAATTTGCCGCCCGTCGGTCACGTTCGCCAGCGGAAGAACGACAACAGGCGAACGACCGCATCCCGATCCCCTCACCATCCCCCGATACGGCGTTACATCTTCTCCGTCTCTCCGGCCTGGGGCTGCCAGACCAGCAGACGCCGCTCAACCACGCCGACCAAGCCATCGAGCACGAGTGCAAACGCTGTGAGGATCAGCACCCCGGCGATGACCGCGTTGATGTCGAAGGTGCCTTCCGCTTGCAAGATCAGATAGCCCACGCCGCGCGCCGAGCCAAGATACTCCCCGACCACCGCCCCCACGAACGCGAGCCCGACCGAGTTGTGCAAACTCGAGAACACCCAACTGGTGGCACTCGGCAGATACACGCGACGCAACAACTGGCGTTGATTCGCCCCCAGCATGCGCGCGTTCGCCAGCACGACCGGGCTCACTTCCTTCACGCCCTGGTAGACGTTGAAGAACACGATGAAGAACACCAGCGTCACGCCCAGCGCGACCTTCGACCAGATGCCGAGCCCGAACCACACGCCGAAGATCGGCGCGAGAATCACGCGGGGCATGGAGTTGGCCGCCTTGATGTACGGATCGAGCAGCGCACCCGCGCTCGGCGAGAGCGCCAGCCACAGCCCCACACCCAACCCGAACACGGTACCGATCGCGAAGGCGAGCACCGTCTCGAGCAGCGTGACGCCTAGATGAAGATAGATCTCTCCGCCGGCGAACCACGTCCAGATCTGGAGCAGCACCTTCTGCGGCTCCCCAAAGAAGAAAGCCGCCTTGTCGGGGCTGTCGAAATAAAACGCGGGCAGCAGCGTCGGGCTCGTGAGTGCATACCAGACGAGAAAACTCACTACCAGCAGCAGCCACTGCCAAAAACGCAAGTGCCGCATGATCGAACGATTACGCATGACGAACGAGTTCCGGGAATATCAGACGAGCAATGAG
This sequence comes from Pandoraea sp., assembly GCA_031291335.1. Classification (GTDB taxonomy): domain Bacteria; phylum Pseudomonadota; class Gammaproteobacteria; order Burkholderiales; family Burkholderiaceae; genus Pandoraea. Next base: position 1,474 of record JARLJF010000049.1, read on the forward strand.
GCAAATCAGACGAATCAGACGAGCCAATCGAACCAGCCGAAGCCATCCGGCAAATTGAACCATTCCATCCAGTCCAGCCAGCGCATCCAATCACAGACACCCGTCAGAAAGCCTGCGATTTGCCACATGACGATTCAGACTGCTTTCAATTGTTGCGCGTAGCCCTTGAGCACTTCTTCGCGCAGCACGTCCCATATCTGAGCATGCAGTTCGGTAAAGCGCGGATGATTCCGGATTTCTGCCACGTCTCGCGGACGCGGCAGATCGATCCGGAACTCCCCGATAGGATGCGTGCCCGGCCCCGCAGCAAGCACCACGACACGGTCCGATAGCGCAATCGCCTCATCCAGATCGTGCGTGATGAAGAGCACCGCGCGGCGCTTGGCGGCCCACAACTCGAGCAACTCGTTTTCCATGAGCTGACGCGTCTGGATATCGAGTGCCGAGAAAGGCTCATCCATCAAGATAATGTCCGGATCGAGAATCAGCGTCTGCGCCATGGCCACACGCTTGCGCATGCCGCCCGAGAGCTGGTGCGGGTACCGATCACCGAACCCGCCCAGCCCCACGCGCTTGAGCCACTCATTCCCGCGCGCCGAGGCTTCCTCGGGTGCCACACCACGAAATTCGAGACCCGCAGTCACGTTGTCGATCGCGTTGCGCCAGGGCATCAACGCTTCGGCCTGAAACATGTAGCCGGCGCGCGAGTTGATGCCCTTGAGCGTTTCGCCAAACACCTTGACGGTGCCGGACGACGGCGACAGCAGCCCGGCGGCGACGTTAAGCAACGTCGACTTGCCACACCCTGTCGGCCCCACGACCGAGACGAACTCGCCCGGCGCAATGTCGAGCGATGTATCGGCTACCGCCGTGTAACGTTGGGAACGATCGTCTCGCGCGACGAACGTGCACGAAATACTGTCGAAACTAAGAGCCGGCGCAGTCATCATTTGTACTTGGCGTCGGCCTTCTTCGTGAACTCGTTCGTGAACGTCTTCGACAGGTCGATCGACTTGCCCTTGACCGTTTCGTCGAAGGCTTGCAACGTGCGCAGCGCGGTCGCCGGGCCGTCGGCAGGAATCAGGCCGTCCGGCGAGATGGCTTCCTTCACGCGGCTCCACGCATCGAGATACAGCGCGCGGTCGCCCAGCAGATAAGCATCGGGCACGGTCTTGATGAGATCCGACGGGCCCGCCGTCTGAAGCCAGCGCAACGCACGCACCATGGCATTGGTGAGCGCCTGCGTCGTGTTCGGATTCTTC
>JARLJF010000050.1 GCA_031291335.1 Pandoraea sp.
AATCGACATCCTGTATTGGGTGTTGAGTATCAGCAAGACGAATATTCTTTGACCGACGAGTATTTCAAGAAAATGGGGTTGAGGGTTCGCTATTTCATGCCTCCGAATAGCGTCGCACCTCTGGCTTTTTATTTTGCCGGCGATTTGCTTGGTGATTACAGCAATCTTGAGCTTGTTGGCACCATCAGTACGATGGATACCTTCCAAAAAATTTACCGACCCGAAATTTACAATGCGAATTCCGCGGCCGGGGAATCCTATCAGCCAAGTTTGAAGCATCAGGATTATTCGTTAACTCGAATTGTTTATGATCGAGAAGAGCGTAGCCGACTGGCTATTGAGCAGGGGAGGTTTGTTCAGGAAAATTTTATCAAACCATACCAAGCCATTCTTGATCAGTGGTCCGCTAACTACGCGCTTTGATTAATCAAAAAAAGGTTTTCCATCATGAAAAAACTGTTGCCAACTTCAACTGCCGGTAGTCTGCCAAAACCCTCATGGCTGGCACAGCCCGAGAAACTTTGGTCGCCTTGGAAGCTGCAAGATGAAGAATTGGCTGAGGGGAAACGAGATGCTTTGCGTTTGTCCTTGCAAGAACAGCAACACGCAGGCATTGATATCGTCAGTGATGGCGAGCAAACGCGCCAACATTTCGTGACTACGTTCATCGAGCACCTCAGCGGTGTTGATTTCGAGAACCGTCAGACCGTTAGAATTCGTGATCGATACGATGCAAGCGTACCGACGGTTGTGGGTGCTGTTGCACGCCCAAAGCCGGTTTTCGTTGAAGACGCCAAATTCTTACGTCAGCAAACCAAGCAGCCCATCAAATGGGCGCTGCCTGGTCCTATGACGATGATCGATACGCTTTACGACGATCATTATAAAAGCCGTGAAAAACTGGCTTGGGAATTTGCCAAGATACTCAATCAGGAAGCCAAGGAACTGGAGGCTGCCGGCGTAGATATCATTCAATTCGACGAGCCTGCATTCAATGTCTTCTTCGACGAGGTCAATGAATGGGGGGTTGCCACGCTGGAGCGGGCAATTGAAGGTCTCAAGTGCGAAACTGCCGTCCATATTTGCTACGGATATGGCATCAAAGCCAATACCGATTGGAAAAAGACGTTGGGGTCGGAGTGGCGGCAATATGAAGAGGCGTTTCCCAAGCTGCAGAAATCCAATATCGACATCGTCTCTTTGGAATGTCACAACTCTCGCGTTCCAATCGACCTCATTGAACTCATTCGAGGCAAAAAGGTGATGGTAGGTGCCATCGATGTGGCAAGCGATACGATTGAAACGCCGGAGGAAGTCGCCGATACGTTGCGAAAGGCACTGAAGTTTGTCGATGCCGACAAGCTCTATCCTTGCACCAACTGTGGCATGGCACCCTTGCCCCGTAGCGTGGCACGAGGCAAGCTAAATGCGCTAAGTGCAGGTGCGGAAATCATCCGGAGAGAACTCTCGAACTAATTTCGAGCTGGCGTCGGAAGTGCTGCACGGAGGGGGCGACGGCGGTGTCGCCCGAGTACCCAGACAAAGCAGACCCTTGTCGACTCCGATTCAGCCGGCAAGCGCGAGCAGGCTCGTCAGGCGTTGTTACCGATCGAAATGGATCAGGCGGCACCGTGGACGGGTTTGCTTGCGCTGATCGAGCTGCCCCCAGTATTTAGTACTTACTATGTCCTTTTCTAGTCCGGCAATCGAGCCACTGAGCTTTCGCGAAGCGCTCGGGCATTACGCCTCCGGTATCACGGTGATTACGTCGCACATTGACGGCGAGCCGATTGGCTTCACTTGCCAGTCGTTCTATAGCGTGTCGGTGAGCCCGCCGCTCGTGTCATTCAGCGTAATGTCCAGTTCGGCCAGCTATCCCAAAATTCGCCAGGCAGGTCGATTCGCGGTCAATATCCTGTCAGATGAGCAGGTCAGGATTTCCAACCAATTCGCTCGTCGAGGCGCTGACAAGTGGCATGGCGTCGAATGGCAGGAATCGCCGTTGGGTAATCCAATCATCGTCCGCAGCCTTCACTGGCTTGATTGCGAAATTTACGCCGAACACGCCGCAGGCGATCACCTGATCGTGATTGGTGAAGTGAAAGCGTTGAGCGTACAGGAGGCGGCTGCTACGCAGCCATTGCTGTATTTCAAAGGACGATATTGCAACATTGCGGCGAATATCGCGGTTTGAGTGAGGCTGGCTTTCCCGATGCTTCGGCGCCGTCCGAGGGGGGGAAGTCCGAGTGCCCCGCGACGATGGAGCGAGAGACTTCTTCGCGCTCAGCCAATGTCAGCGCCAGCCGGGATCGATGGCGTGCCGGGGGCTGTATTCCACCGGTTTCCGCAAGGATTCGCTGAATTGAAGAATGGTTGCGGTCAAAGAGCTGGGCGATATGCTGGAGTGAATCACCTTCGCGCCATCGCTCCCACATCAGGGCCTTCTGGGTCTCCGTATAGTAGATTCGCCGTCTTTGCTTCATGGCAACACTCCCGCTGCTCACACAGCTCTAGTGTGTTGCATCGACCGGTTGAATCCACAACCCGAAGCGGACGGACAACCAAGCGGAAATGAGTTCGATATAGCGGCGTGCGGTGCCCATTGATTGTGAAGTCGCTTCGGCTCCCACCGCTATAATCGTTCGATCATGTATAGCCTTCAGTTCGGGGAGAGGGATAAATTAGTCACCACCCTGCCCAATAGAACTCTATATTCCGATTCGATTTAACCCACATCCAATCATGAACGCCGAGCACACCCTGCGATTGCATCGCAACATTTTGATGGGAGTTGTCCTGCTGATCATATCCATGTTGGCAGGTTGTGGCCAGTTGGTTGTGGCAGGAAGGTCGGCACAAGAGGCGTTTCATGATGAAGGCGTCGTGAACTTGCTGAAAGCCGCCAAAAGGAACGATGCCGAGGAAGCCAAGCGCCTCATTGAAGGTGGCGTCAATGTGAATGCGGTAGGAAAAGACGGCGCGACCCCTTTGATTTGGATGTTTGGACTTCAAGATCTTCGGGCAATGCGATTATTGTTAGATCTAGGGGCGAACCCAAATCAATATGTGGTCGGTGGCGTGAGCCCACCCGTCAAGTTAGCTGCGGGTGGTGGAAAGCTGGAGGCGCTTCGATTGCTGCTTGACCACGGTGCTGATCCAAATGTGGTCTATGGAAACAGGACTCCTTTGATGATGGCGATTCAAGGATCGCATATCGATTGCGCAGAGTTATTGCTTCAATATGGTGCAGATATAAATCTTTCACATGGTCCACTATCTGCACTTACTGAGGCCGTGGTTCATGTTCAGTTTGGTGATGCTCTTTGGGTGCTGAATCACGGTTATACCCATGATCTGCCGATGGCACGACGCATGTTGAACATGAAAACTCCACGTCCCGGTCAGGAAGAACTGAAAGTCAAAGCGCTGGAGATCGTAGATCGACTTCTTGCCCAGCAAGAGCGGCGATAGTCGTCTGGCAGCAGGGAGCAGGAATGCGACACATATATTCGGCGATTTGAGAGGCAAGATTAAGTGCGAGTTTTGCGCGATCAGCGACAGCACCGAAGTGGGCATACTCGCGTCGAACGTGAATGTCGCTTCTGGCCGGTTACCGACGGGCGCGACGGACGGTTTGCGACCCACAGGGGGACCTTCAGAATTGCCGGAAGCTGCCGTTCACACGGCGTACGTGCTGCTCCGACCTATAAAGTTGGTCGAGGCGGGAATTCAGTACCCGAGGCGCAGCAGAGACTCGGAGTTGTCCTGGAGTGTGGATGAGCACAATCGTAAAGCGCTTCCTGTTAGCGCTGATCACCCTGATGGCTTGCGTTCGTGGTGGAGTAGCTCTGGCAGAAACCTCATCTGACCAGTCCTTTTCTCCTGATCCAAAAATCCAAAAGATCGCGAAAGCCTACTCGCTAGATGCCGTCGATTTCTCCGCGAAACAGTTTGGAATAAAACTCGACTGGTCGGACGCGAGCATCGCAAATGTCGAAAAGGCTTTGGCCCAAATGAGCTCCTCGTACGTCAGCATGAGTCCCAAGCCAACGGACGAACAAGTCATGGCATTTGCGAAAGCCTATGGAAGTTACGTCGGAGAAGTCTATCGCCGCAATCATGGCGGCGAATGGGGCATGGTTACGCTTGGCGGAAGCCGATTCCCGGGGTTGCGGACCACGTCAGGTTCCAGCTTCTGGCCATGGGGACGAGTATTCAATCGGATCACAGAGGGGACGGAGGACAACATCGCCGACTATTACGTGGCCCTATTGAAAAAGTAGCGGACGGCGCATCCGGTCAACCTTGCCTCGATGGACTATCCTTGGCGGCCCGTCGAGGCCGAACCTCTCTTGGAATTGAAGGTGTCGACGATTTAGGCCACGACGTTGAACGTCCGAAAGTGGCCGAAAACAGTCGTCGCCCTTTAACTGCTGACACTCTTCCGATCTACGCGGCCCGCGCCCGGCGGCGTCGCTTGCGAGACACCCCGACTCCGCTGCGCCGTTACCGTTTTTATTGCTATTGACACCCGGCGTGGACGCCGTCCGCAACCAACGTGCTAAAATCCTTGACTGATCAAACATTGATCCGTCCAAAAAATGGCTCCCAGTCCTAGTACCCCGCATTCAGCGGGGCAGGTATTGCCGTTCCGGCAGTCGCTCGTGGCGATGCTCGGCCTTTGTTTCTGCACGATGATGGTGGCGCTCGATCAGACGGTCGTCGGTACCGCCTTGCCAACCATCGTCGCGGAATTGAAGGGCTTCGAGTATTACGCCTGGGTCGCGACGTCGTATCTCCTTACCTCTGTCATCACCGTACCGATCTTCGGCCGTCTCGGCGACTTCTACGGTCGCAAGCCGTTCGTCGTTGCCGCCATCGTCGTCTTCACCGCAGCCTCCGTGCTGTGCGGTGCCGCCACCAGCATGCCGTTCCTCGTCATCGCGCGTGCGTTGCAAGGCATCGGCGGCGGCATGCTCGTCGGTACCGCGTTCGCCTGCATTCCCGAACTATTCCCAGACTCGCATGTGCGCCTGCGCTGGCAGGTCATGCTCAGTTCCGCATTCGGTATCGCCAACGCCATTGGCCCCTCGCTCGGTGGCTTCCTCACCGAAGGGTATGGCTGGCGGTCGGTCTTCTACGTCAACGTGCCTGTCGGCCTGCTCGGTCTCTGGTTCGTCGCTCGTCACCTCCCGCATATGCGCGCGGAAGGTCACGGAAAGCCAAGTCTCGACTGGCTCGGTGCGCTGCTCATTACTGCCGCGCTCGGAAGCTTGCAGATGCTGGTGGAATGGCTGCCCGCCGACGGTTTCTCGCGTGGCGTGATCATGCTGTTCGTCGTGCTGGTCGTCTCCTCGTATGCCCTCTACTGGTGGGAGAAGCGCACGTCGCATCCGATCCTGCCCTTCGAGATGTTCCGCGACAAAAGTCTGGCGTCGCTTTTCGTGCTGTCGGTGTTCGCCGGTTTTTCCATGTTCGGTGTGCTGTTCTACGCGCCGTTGATGCTTCAGGGCGGCTTCGGACTCTCGCCGCGTGAAACCGGTTTGCTCATCACGCCAATGGTGGTGTGCATCACCGTCGGCAGCATCGTGAACGGCCGTCTCATCACCCGTCTGCCGAACCCGAACGTGATGCTCTATGGCGGCTTCTTCCTGCTCGCGCTCGCTTGTGCAGGCGTGATCACCACGCATCGCGGCACGCCCCACGGCTTGATCGCCACTTACATGCTGCTGGCCGGGCTGGGTCTCGGCTTCGTGATGCCGAACCTCACCGTTTTCGCACAGGAAGTCGCCGGACGCGCGCATCTCGGGATCGCCACCGCCCTCATGCAATCGCTGCGCATGATCGGCGGCATGCTCGGTACGGCCATCGTCGGGACGCTCGTGAATCACAGCTATACCGCACGCGTGAAGGATGCACTCGCCGCCAGCGACGGCACCCAATGGACCGCACAACTCTCCGACCCGCAGATTCTCGTCAACGCTCAGGCGCAAAGCGACTTCCTGGCGACGCTCGCGCATATGGGGCAGAACGGTGCGCTGTTGATCGAATCGGCGCGTACGTCGCTCGTTGCCGCAATTCACAGTGGACAGATGGTGTCGCTCGCAGCGGCGCTCGCCGGTCTGTGGTTCGTTCGGCGTGTGCCGCTCATTCGTCTGACGCGCGGCGCGAAGCCGCAGGTGCCAGAAGGGGAGTGACGTAATGCCCACGCCAATGAAACGTAACGTCATCCAGCAACTCAGCCTGACGTATCGGGCGATGATGCTCGCGTTCGACGCACAGGTCGGACACCCGCTGCCGCGCTGGCGAATCATTCTCGCGCTGGCCGAGCGCGGCACCTGTTCGCAGAAATTTCTCGCGGAACACTGCCGGCTCGATCCGGCGTCGCTCACACGTCAGTTGCAGTCGATGGAAGCCCTTGGCTGGCTGACTCGCGCGACCGATCCGGACGACAACCGCCTCACGAATGTCACGCTCACCGCCGCAGGCATGACCGTGTACGAGGAGGCGACGCCGCGCCGACAAGCTTTCTTCGATGAGGCGCTCGAAGGCATGACGCCCGCCGAGATCGCGACACTGGAAAGTGCCCTTGGTCATCTCGAGGCGCAATTCAAGACGGTGGCGACTCGAGCGAAAGCGTCCGATCCGGCGACGAAGCCGAATGCGGATGCGAAGCGGCGAACCGCCACCACGGCTACCACCGCTCCCGAACAGACGTCGCCGGAGCCGGTCGCCGCACCCCGCAAACGTGCGTCGCGAAGTCACTCGTAAACCTCTCGCTGCGACGATGTTTCAGACGTAAAAAAGCCGCCCATCGGGCGGCTTTTTCATGGCGACTTACTGGTCGGCGCGTTTTGCGATTTCGCGCACCCGACAGGCAATCAGAAGAACGTCTGCACAATCTCGACGACGTTGTAGTCACCGTCGACGACCGGCAGATGGCGCCATTTGTCGAACGTGAGGCACGGATGCGAGATGTCGAACGCGATCATGTCGCCAACGCGAACATCGTCACCCGGCGCAATGCGCAGGTACGCGTGCTGATCCATCATGCCGGTGATCTCCCAGTGCGCCGGCGTCGCCTTCGGGGCCTTGCTCTCACCCGGACGGAACTGCTGCGCCGGTTCCGGCATGCCGGCATCGAACGCCGCATCGCGCTTTCCGAGTGCAATGATGGCGCGCTCCGGCTCAGGAATCGACTGCACGTACGCCCAGAGTTGCAGCGCCGGTTGCAGTTGCGAGCGCATCTGCTTCGCGATCGGATTGCGCGTGGCAATCTGCGCCTGCGCCGCTTTGTAGATGCCCACGTCGTGCGTGAGATAGCAGCCAGGACGCAAGACGACGTCGAGCGTAGTGCCCACGTCTTTGTGCGCAAACTCGTCTGCGACCACGTCGTACCACGCCGAACCCGCACCCGAGAGCACGGCAGGACTGCGCTCGATGCGGCCCGCTGCGACCAGCTCGCGTGTGATGCTCACCGCACGTTGCAGGAACGCGCGAATGTCGGCCTCGGTGCTGAGCACGCCTTCGTAGACTTCTACGCCCGCGAGCTTGACGGCGTCGTGGTACTGCGTCAGCGCGTCGAGCACGGCTTGTTGCTGCGCGGCGTCGCGCACGCCGGTGCGTCCGCCTGTCACGCCCAGCTCGATGAGCACCTGAATCGACTGGCCGCGCGCGCGGAAGAACTCACCCAGATGCGCCACCGCCGCTGCGGAATCCACCAGACAGAAGAACTCGAAATCGGGATCCTTCAGCAGATCGGCGATCAGCGTCATGTTGCGCTTGCCCACGAGCTGGTTCGCCATGAGGATGCGTCGCACGCCATGGTGATATGCCGCGTTGCTCTGCTGCGCCGTGGCGAGCGTAATGCCCCACGCCCCCCCGTCGAGCTGACGACGAAACAACTTCGGCGCCATCGTCGTCTTGCCGTGCGGCGCGAGCTTGACACCGTACTCCTGCACGAAACGTTGCATCCACGCGAGGTTGTGACGAATCTTGTCTTCGTACAGCACGGCGGTCGGCAGGCTCAAATCTTCCGCCAGCAAATTCCAGCCCAAACCCGCCGTTTCGGACGGCGCTAACGGCGTAGTCAACGCACCCAGACCCTTGTTGAGGGTATCGATCATGCCATGTTGATAGTTTGTATCACTCATTGAGAATCCTCCACGTGACGATGCGCCGACAACCGCCGGATGGCTCATATAATAGCTTTGAATTACCAGCGTTTGACAATTTTGTTATAAAGTAACAAAAAATTGGCAAACCTTTCAAAAGCGCACCCCGGCTACCGGCTGCGGATGCCGCAAAGACCCGAGATATGGCTGAAACCTTCGATATCGTCACACGTGTTGCCGAGCGCAGCGACGCCCTGAGTCAGGCGGAGCGCAAAGTCGCGCAGGTCGTGCTGGAAGACGTGGCGGGCGCGGCTGCGGCATCGATCAATGTGCTGGCCGAGCGCGCGGGGGTGAGCGAGGCGAGCGTGACGCGTTTCGCCAAGGCGATGGGCTGTCGCGACGTGCGTGATCTCAAATTGCGTCTGGCGCAGGCGGCGGTGGTCGGTCAGCGCTTCTATGGCGCGAATGCGGCGAACGGGCAGGACGGTTCGGGCGAGACGATCGACCGGATCGCCGACGATATTCAGACTACGCTGCAGGTGCATCGCGGGCTTATCAAGCCGGACATCGTGCGGCGTGCGGCGCAGCGCTTGCTGTCTGCTCGCATGGTGTACGCGTTCGGCATGGGCGGCGGCTCGTCGCTCATGGCCGACGAGGCGCGCTACCGGCTCGTGCGTCTGGGGCGGCCGGTGGCGAGCTATCAAGACGCCGTGATGGCTCGCATGGTCGCGGGCACGCTCGGGCGAGAGGACATCGTGCTCGCCTTCTCGGTGAGCGGTTACACGCCCGAACTGGTCTCGGCTTGCGAAATTGCACGGGAGTATGGCGCGCAGGTGGTGGCGATCACGGCGACCGGCTCGCCGCTCGCGGCGTTGGCCGACGAGGTGCTGCCGATCCGTGCGCTGGAAACGGACTTTATTTTCAAACCGTCGTCGTCGCGTTACGCGATGCTGCTGGCGATGGACGTGCTGGCCACGGAACTGGCGTTGCTCGCCAAGCCGCAGAGCCAGGCGTTGTTGCGGCGGATCAAGTATGTGCTCGACACGCATCGGGGCGGCGGCGATCGCCAGCCTCTGGGAGACTGATATGACTGACTGCCTCGCGAACCGGACGGTCGACACCCTCATCACGAATGTTCGTCTGGCGGACGGCTCCGGCGCGCCGATGTCCGACGAGCACTTCGACGTCGCGTTGCGCGACGGTCGCATCCACACGATCGCTCGGGCCGGTGCGCTGTCCGGCTGGCAAGCTGCGCAGCACATTCAGGGCGATGGCCATGTGCTCAGCCCGGGTTTCATCGACGTACACACGCACGACGACACGAACGTCGTGCGAGCGCCGGAAATGACGCCGAAGCTCTCGCAGGGCGTGACGACGGTGGTCGTCGGCAACTGCGGCATCAGCGCGTCGCCGGTGTCGCTCAAGGGCGATCCGCCTGACCCGATGAACCTGCTGGGAGACGCCGACGCGTTCCGGTATCCGACCTTCGCCGCTTACGTCGAAGCGCTCGAGAAAGCGCAACCGGCGATCAACGTGGCCGCGCTGATCGGTCATACCGCGTTGCGCAACAACCATATGGACCGGCTCGACCGTCCGGCAACCGAAGCGGAAATCGAGGGCATGCGCGCGCAATTGCGCGAGGCACTCGAGCACGGCGCGTTGGGGTTGTCGACCGGACTTGCCTATGCCAACGCCAATGCCGCGCCGACCGAGGAAGTGCTCGCGTTGGCCGAGCCGCTTGCCGAGGCGGGCGGTCTTTATGCAACGCACCTGCGCACCGAATTCGCCGAGATTCTCGAAGCGCTCGACGAAGCGTTTCGCATTGGCCGTCATGCCCGCGTGCCGGTGGTCGTCTCGCACCTGAAGTGCGCAGGAGTCGATAACTGGGGACGCAGCACCGAAATTCTCGAAGCGCTCGACAAGGCGCAGCGCTTCCAGCCGGTCGGTTGCGACTGCTATCCGTACACCGCGAGTTCGTCGACGCTCGATCTCAAGCAAGTGACGGACGACTTCGACATTCTCGTGACGTGGTCGCAAACGCATCCGGAGCAGGGTGGCAAGCTGCTCGCAACGATTGCCGGCGAGTGGGGCGTCGACCTCATGGAAGCGGCGAAGCGTTTGCAACCGGCGGGTGCCGTGTATCACTGCATGGAAGAGGACGATGTGCGCCGCATCCTGCGCCATCCGGCGACCGTCGTCGGCTCGGACGGGCTGCCGAACGATCCGTTGCCGCATCCGCGTCTGTGGGGCGCATTTCCGCGCGTGCTCGGCCGCTACAGCCGCGAGCAGCAATTGTTCCCGCTGGCCGAGGCCGTCCACAAGATGACGGGCCTCTCGGCAGAGCGTTTCGGTTTGACGGAGCGCGGCTTCGTACGCGAAGGCTACTGGGCCGATCTGGTGTTGTTCGATCCGATGACGGTGGCCGATGCCGCCACGTTCACCGATCCCATGCAGCCGGCCTATGGCATTGCCGCCGTGTGGGTCAACGGTGTGTTGTCGTGGCGGGACCGGGCCCCCACGCAGAGTGCGCGTGCGGGTCGTTTCGTGCGCCGCGGTACACCGCAGCCCGTGCTTTGAATCAGTATTGTTGTTGAAGCGGTTTAGTCGATAGGAGCGATGATGAGTATCAAACGATATGGCGTAGAGGGCGGGCAAGGCACAGGGGGCCAGCGCATGCCTTTCGCGCGCGCAACCGAAGCCGATGGCTTCCTGTTCGTGTCGGGGCAGACCCCGATGAAAGACGGCGAAGTGATCGATGGGGGCATTGTCGCCCAGACGCATCAGGCCATCCAGAACATGCTGGCCATTCTCGCGGAAGCCGGTTACGGCACCGAGCACGTCATGCGCTGCGGTGTGTGGCTGGACGACCCGCGCGACTTCGCGTCGTTCAACAAGGTATTCAAGGAATACTTCGGCGAACACCCGCCTGCGCGCGCCTGTGTGGTGTCGAGCATGGTGATCGACTGCAAGGTGGAAGTGGACTGCGTGGCGTACAAGAAGCCCGCGGCGTAAGCTTATTTCCCCATTGGCAGGCCCCCGGGACGTATTTCACAAAGCCCGCGGTTGGGCTTCGATGGCACAGGACGGGAAGGGCATGCAGGCTTGCGTTTCTTAACTTGTCAGGAGACGAACCGTGAGACTGAACTCAAATTCCGCAACGATTGCAGGACAAACCACGACGCCGGAGCGCTCAGGCGGCGCGAATCAGAACGAGCTAACCCGGGCTATCGACTTCCCCCTTGCACCTGACGATGTCCGCCTTCATCGGCATGCGGGGCGCCGGGCATGTCAGGCAGGCTACTCGACAGTGTTGACAGGGTTGGCGGTGACGATTCTCGGCATCGCCGGCGTGGCCGGGGGCGCGTATTTCATTGTCGATGCCGCGGCGACGGTTGACGATTCGTCGCTGGCACGAAGCAATATGAAGGCGGAATACAGCGCGGGCGGGGCACTGCTCGGACTCGGCGTGTTGGCCGCCACGCTCGGTCTGTACCGCCTCGGCGCCGGGTGGGAGGCGCGTAGCGCGATGGCGTCCGAAGCACGATATTCGCCGGCGGGGGAGCGAGTCGAGATGAAAGCGAGGACACGGGAATACGTTTGATCTCCTGAAGAGGCGGCGCCGGCCCGCATCCCGTCGGGAGTGTCTGACCGGGCTAAAGCAGCACTTCAAGGCGGCGGAAGGTTGCTCGTAAAGCCGCGAGAGGTCACGGCCGACGATTTCGTCGGTCGTTTTTGTTTTCGCGTCACGCATTCACATTGACGGATACTTTGGTACCCGTTTCGCAAAGTCTGCGGTTTGCCTTCGATGGCTGGCGATATCGGGTGCGCGCAGTCTTCAATCTCCCTATCAGAAAGGAGATGGACCATGAGACAAGGGCCAATATCAGGTGGCACTGTGCAAGTGCCGCCGCATCGGCCGGCAATAGAGGCTGCCGAGGACATGCAAGTCAATATCGATTTTCCGCTGGCACCAGACGACGTGCGTTTGCGTTCCCGGAGGATGAGCCGGCTTGTCGACGCGGGATGCGCGTCGGGGCTGATAGGGATGACGAGTACGGTGTTGGGACTGGCCGGTCTCGCGAGCGCCGCATATATCTGTCTGGAGGCCGACGCGCTGGGGGATACCTCGATCGCTGCGCACAATCGCCGATGGCTGGGCTACGGCTTCGGCGGGGGCATGGGATTCGTGTCGACGGTCGCGGTGACGTTCGGGCTTACTCAGGTGTGTCTGGCGTTGCGAAAGCGCCGCGAGGCCGCGCAGGAAATAGGGACGCTTAGCGTGCGTGCACGATTCGGGACCGCGACTACGGAGGACCCACGGCGTGAGCTTGCCTGAGATTTCCCGCGACAAGATGCCCTGCTCACAGGACATCGCCAACGAGATAGACGTAGCGCTGGCTGCTGTGCGCGACGCCGACAAGCAGCGCGAGGCAATGGGGATGCCATGTCCCGGTGCGTGGGACGCGATGCAGTGCGACGCGGCGTATCGCTGTGGCTACGGTGCGTTTGAGCGAGGTGACTATGAGCAGGCCATCGAATGCTTCGCCCCGCTGCTCTCGGCGTGTCCGTTGGAAGCCGACTATGCGGTAGCGCTGGCGCTCTCGGTGCAACGGCATGGCGAGCCAAAGGCGGCGCTGCCATTGTTCATGGCGGCGGCATTGATGGACGAAGAGGCGCCCGGGCCGATGTATCGCGTTGGAGAATGTCTGATCGAGTTACAGCACTTCGAGGCGGCGCATCGCGCGATGAAGGAGACGCTGAATCGATGCGCCGGTCAGCCGAAATATGCGAACGTGGGCGACGCCGCGCGCAAATTGCTGCTCAAGGTCAGCTACCTCAGCTAGTAGGTAAACACGCCCTATGTTGGTGGATTTGGCGACGGGACTCATTCACCCGTCGCCTTTTTTCAGGCGCGATTCATAGCGTGCTTCACAGCGTG
>JARLJF010000051.1 GCA_031291335.1 Pandoraea sp.
CTGTGCATCAACGTCCGAACCGACGATCGTTACATCACCTTGCCCCTGGGATTTGTCGCCCGTGGCGCGCAGCAGCATCGTGTTGCCAGCGGCAACGTGACTGCCGCGCTGCTGCGCGCTGTCTTCGCTTGAGGTCGACTTGCTGCGTGAACCGCCCACACTCACCGTCACCTTCACCTCGGGCATTTCCCCCTTGGCTAGCCCCGACAACTCCCCCGGCAAGGTCTTGGCCGCGTCGTAGGCGGCACTGGCTGCGGCCATCCCGCGAAGCGCCTGAACGCGCCCGTCACCGCTTCCCGTAGCCCCTTTGGTTTGCTGCACGGTGTTTTGCAACGCATCAAGCCCCATCGTTTGCACGCCCACCGTCACGCCGCTCTGACGCATCTCGTGGCTCTCAACACGATGGTCCTCTTCCGTTGCCGTGCCGATCGCAATGGACTTGGCCGTAGCGGCCAGGTTGTTGCCCGCCATCAGATCGCTGCCTCTGACTTCCAACGTGTTGCCTGCGGTGATGGTGACATCGCCCTTAAGCGAGCCCACGACACTGCCGTGGCTGACCACCGAGGCTGTACGAGCCTTGTCCGACTGCGCGCGCGAGCCTACTGTCACGCTCAGCCCACCGCCTGAAAGCAGTCCCGACTCTTCCTTATCGTGGTAGGTGGCCGAGCGAGAAGTGTCCTGCGCGCTCACAATGTGTACATCCCGCTTGGCGTGCAGGGATACATCATCGGTAGCAACAACATTACTGCCCGCAATACGAATGTCACGGCCACTCGTAAGCGCAACGCTATCTCCCGACAGGGTGCTACCGATACTGAGCGTCGATGCGGCGTCAATACCACTGGCTTCCCGGCGGCTACTCACCATGCCGTCGTGAGTGTGCGTCTCATGGGCGTTAAGCTCATGCGTTTCGGTGGCCGCGCCAATCGTGACGTCGCGCGCAGCGTCAAGCGCCAGCTTGCCTGTATCCAGACTGACGCTACTGCCTTTGACAGTGATGTCCTGGCCCGACGTGATCGCCAACCCTTTACCGCTCTTCAGCGTGGTAGCGAGCAAGGTCCGATCGGATTGATGCAACGTTTCCGCGTAGTCCCCCGTGCGATCCCCGCCCGCGCTTGAGCTGTTTATCGTTGAGGTGGTGCGTGCAGCATCGAGCATGAGGTTGCCACCGGCCTTTATCGCACCACCACCGTCCAGCGCGATCCGGGCACCGCGAGCAGTGAAATCCTTGCCAACGGCAATGTCTGATTTGCCGCCCACATGGAGGGTGCTGCCATGCGCTTCGTTAACGTCCGTGTCCGAAATTCCGTTTGCACGGGCAACAACCTTCTTTTCACCGGTCTGCTGCGTCCCGAGAGCCCAGTCGCCGCCGATGTCGGTACGCAGATTCCCGCCTACCGAAAGATCGGCTGCACGCTGGCTGACGTTGCCGCCTGTCCTGATCGCCGCATCCCCCGTCACGTCGATTGACGTACGGGGCCCCAGCGTTGTCGTACGGCGAAACGCACCATCCGCACCGTGTTGATCGACGGTCGTGGCCGCCGTGTCGAGAATCAACGCTCGCCCGGCATCCAAACGTAGACTGCCCGCTTTGAGCTGGGTCGACGTCAAGTCCATGTCGCCACGCGTGGCGAGCGTCATTTGCCCACCGCTCTCCAATCGCCCGTCCCGGTTATTAATCGCTTGTGCATCGATCGACATGGAGCGATCAGCTTTGACCATACCGCTGTTGGCGAACGAATTCACGCCCTTGAGATCCACGTCGCGCGCTGCAATGACCGGGCCATTGCCCAGCAACTCGATATCGGTGGACGCCAGATACACGACCGGCACGAGCACGTGCTGGCCGTCGACGGTGCGAGTCTCCATGATGACAACGCTGTGGGTCAGACGTGCCACTTGCTCTGCCGAGAGTCCAATGCCCGGTGCGAGGTGCAGTGCTCGCACGAGTTTTGCACCCGACGCCATCAACGCCTGAAACTGGGCTTCCAGATCCGAGTACTGCCCCAGCCGAGCGCGCCCCGTCAGCGAAGAGATCTGATCACGCACCAGACGCTGCTCATAGAAACCATCTCCGAGCCGCTTCTCGATGTGCGAAGGATCCCAGCCAATCTGCTTGAAGTAATAGTCGCTGGAGATGAACGCGTGTGCGCTCGTGAACGCCGGATTTGTTTCAACGAGGTACGAGGCTTCGGGCGATGTCGTGCGCGAAAACATACCGTCCGTGGGCAAACTCAATTGCGCGAGGACATTGAGCGCGCTGGCTCGGGCGATGGCCGGATCGGCCCGCCAGTGACCGTCCAGGACACTGCCCGCGGGGAGTCCTGTTGTGGGCAACGAGTGATTGCCCGCCGTATTGTTGATACTCACCCCGGTGCCGGTGAGCGTCATATTTCCCCGAAACACCGATTCGTATCCCGGCAGATCAAACTCGCGAATATCGGCGGGTGCCTTTTGCTCGTAGCCGCCGGGGCGCGAGCCAATAAACGGCGCATCGCCAAACGGAATGGTCCAGTCGTGCTCGGAATTGTCGTAGTTGTTGTAGTGATAGTGGCCAGAGTAGGTCACCCTAATGCGCGGTGCCTGCTGCCCCTTCCAACTTTGCATGTCCAGAACGACGGGCGCTTTGATATTGCCGCCGGCAGAGACCTGACTCCACCGATTCTCGAACCGGTCTACACCTGATAGATCAAGATCGCCTCCGACCTGCAATTGCGCCTTGGGGCTGATGGCGCTCACCCGGTTGATCTCCGCCTTGCCGGTATAAGAGGTGTAAATGTAGTTGCTGTTCCACTGCCCACCGTGCGGCGGCTCAACGTACACGCCGCCGATGGCATGCGGGTCGCGCACGTCCACTTGTCCAGTCATGCCTGACAAGCTGATGCCCAGGCGCTTGAGCAAGGCCGGATCGACTTGCGTGGTGTAACCCGACGTCAACAGCACGCGCCGGGTATTGAGCATCTGCGCGGCGAGAATGCGCATATGGCGGCCGGACTCGATCAGACCTGATTGATTCAGGACTCGCGCCGCCTTGCTGTAGCCGCCGCTCGCGTCTTTGGAGCCCGCGAGGACGATGTCGCCCGCACCATAGACCGAGGTCTTGGCTTGCGTGTCGGTGGCAGTCGTATCGTCTCGGTTCTCTATCTCGCGAGCGAGCAATGTCAGTTGGCCGCGAGCATCCGTTGCGCCGATGAGTGCTTGAGACCCCGCGTTCGTAATGCTTGCGTCAGCCGCCAACTCCACGCTGGCGCCCACGATGGCTCCCGTGTTGGCAAGGGTGTTCGAATGACTGGAGAGCAAGCCTCCGGCCGTCATGGCTCCCGAGTTGACAATGTCGCGTGCGTCGATGCGAAGCCGGTTGCTGCTAAACAACGTGCCTTGGTTATGCAGAGTGCCCGGCAGGGAAAAAATCAGCGCATCACCGGCTTCAAACCGCTGGCCGGCGCTCACCGTCAAATCGGACGCGAGCTTGACGGTGAGCGAGCGAGCGGCGCGAAAACTGCCAGCGCCCGACAATGTTGCACTGGCAACGGTGAGGTGCCGTGTAGCGTCAATCGTGCCGCCGCTGTTATCGATCCGACCGTGCGACGTAATTTCTACATCGCCCGTCGAGCCGGCCAGACTGCCAATGTGTCCGCCCTGGTTGTTCACCTCGTCTGCGTGCAGTGCAAGCTGTGTGCCGCTGAGCTGGGCGTTTCCGCTATTCTCGAACGCGCCGGCAGTTACCGTCGTCTTGCGCCCGCTGACGCGCCCGCCCGCGAGATTGCGGAGCGCGCCGTCCGACGTCAGGGTGAGGCTACCTTCCGAGGCAAGTTGGCCGCCCGTGTTCTGCAGACTGCTCGTGTGGAGCGTCAAATCCCGTAGTGCACTGATCGCTCCATCATTGGTCAATTCCCGTGCGGTGACGGTGAGCGCGCCACGGCTACCGATGATGCCGCCCAGCGCACCGGAAGCAGTTTTGCCGGCGCCATTGCGAAGCTTTCCGGTCACAGAAAGCAACGAGGCTTCGCTCCCGAGCGCGACAATTCGCCCAGCGAGGTTTTCGAAATCCGCGGCGTAAATCTGCAGTGACTTGCCACTTTGCACTGTCCCCTGCGAGTTGAAGATGCTGGCTGCGTGCAATTGCATCGCCCCATCGGCACCAAGCGTGCCGCCCTGATTCGCGAGTTCTCCCGAGAGGTGCGCCGTGAGCGCCTGGCCTGCCCACATCTGACCTGCGGCATTCGAAAGGCGCTGACCGGTAACCGTGATGCCGGATTGACTCGACAGTGCGCCACGATCATTGACGATGGCGCCGCCGGCGCTGGCCTCAATCGGGCCTTGCGCATGGGTCTTGGCGCCAGTGAGGTTCATGTCACCCGCGAGCGCGCGCATCCGCGCCGCGCCATAGGTGGCCGTATCGGCACCAGACAGGTCCAGCGAGGCACCCGTCATTTCGGCATTGCCACCGGCCAACTGTTTGCCTGCCGCGCGCAAGACACCGGTGCTCGACAGGTGCAGATCGCCCGTACGGCCGAGTGAGCCGTCTTGTTGTACGCCAGCCCCGAGTGCGCCATGCGAATCGATGCGGCCTGCGCTCACAACGAGGTCTTTTGCCGCTGCCAGCGTGCCGGTGTTGGTGAGCGCATCGGTAGCTGTGACTGTGATCTGTTGTTGACCGTAAGTGATGCCGGAATTCTCGATCTGTGCCGCAGAGAGAGTCATCCTGCCTGCCGTCTGCGTCTTGCCTTTGAGTACCAGTTTTCCTTCGGTGGTGAGCGTCAGGTCTCCGGCTTGGGCGCCGATCACACCGGCGCTGTTCACGCCCACGCCTTTTTCGGTGCCCACGAGCACAATGCGATTGGCATACATGCCACCCAATTGCGCGACATCGATGGACACTCCTGGCGCCGCCCCCTCGCCGACAATTGGCGTGGCGGCGAGCGTGCCATGGTCGACGTGATTGGCGCCGGTCACCACGTTCAGACGGTCGGCAAAAATCGCCGCATTGGCCTTGACGGCGCGAGCAATCAAATCGACCTGATTGACGTTGCTGGCATTAAGACCTGCACCCTCTACGGTGATAAGGCCGCGATTGACATTAAAGCCCGTAAGTTGTCCGTCTGGGCCCAGCAGCGGCTGCCCGGTTGTGAGGGTGGCACGGCTCGTGTTGATAAACCCGCCGCCATTGACCACGATACCGGCAGCGTTGGCGACCACCACATCCGCGCGCGAGCCTGCAATCTCCACGAAGCCTCTGAGGTAGGTCGGATTCTGACTCTCGACCTGATTGATGATGAGGCGCGCACCAGGTCCCCCGGCCAGATTCGGGTTGCCATTGATCACGCCCGCTTGCTGTGTCGCGACGATGCCGGATGCATTATTGAGAATCACCCCGGGCTTTGGTACGTCGAACTGTTGGTAGCGATTGACCGAGACCCCCGCACCGGACGGGCGCGCGATATTGACTTGCGGCAAGCCGTTGCGCGTTTGCGTCACCTGTGTCGCGCCCCCCGGCGCTGCCACGATCTGCGCATGGGCCTGAGGAATGATGCCAAGCAAGGCGACCAGCGTTGCGATGATCGTCCACTTGGCATACCAGGCACCCCGTCGGGGCAGACCTCGCGAGCGTCGCGCTTCACTGCGGCCCGCATTGCTTGCGGATTTTGCGGATTCGGACGCAGCCACCCACATGTTTCGCGCCTTGGAGTACACCAGGCGATACGTCTTGTTATTCATACGTCGTCGTGCGCAGCGTGCCTCTGTATGCCCCCCAAATGGCGATCAGACAACGCTTCGTCATACGGGACGATGAGGGGCGAACGTCGAGTGGGAGGTTAGTCGTGCCGTAGTTCGCCGCCGAGAGAGGTAGCGGGCGGACTCAGGTGCATAGAGTGGAAAAAACCTCCAGATCCCATGACAAATCTGGAGGAAAAGAGCAGCCGCCCCAAGAGAGGCAACCGCCCGTCGGAGCCGGGAGGTGGCAACGGACAACCGCTCCATTGTGTGAAGCGTTGCGTCGCCGAATCGCGATGGGATTGCGATCAGTCGGGGCAAGGATCGCGCTTTGGATTCACGCGAGCCATAGGGCGTCGCCCAATTGCGTGGACCAGCACGCCATCGCATGCCTGGCGGTTTAGGTGCCGGCCCATGTTCGTCACGCGGCTGACTCAACAATACTTAGCACCGATGACGGAGGCACGTGCCCAGCCAAGCTGGCCGCCGCACCCCGCGGACTCTGAGCTCGATCGGCCTCAAATCACCTTCACCATGCCGGCATGGGAGAGGGAGTGCCTCCGCGAGATCCATTGATTGCGGCCAAGTCCGGCGAACCACCGCACATCTAAAGTAGCTGAACACCCTTGATTGCTAGCCCATTGTTCCCGCATCAATTCACCGCCGATATGTCATTGCGCAGCCTCATGTCGATCTGCCGTTGGCGGCTCGTCGCAATGTGTATTGCTCACGGCGTAACCTGCGCGTCGGCTATCGCCCAAACATCGCCCGGCGCAGATGCCGCCGCGATTAACGCCCGACAGCAACAGCGCATTGAGCAACAACGCCAGGCGCAGGAACGAAGTGTGGTTGTCAACGCCCCCGGCGTTCGTCCAGGCACTCTGGCAGCCTCAGAGCATCCCGCACTCCCTCAGGAGTCACCTTGCTTCCCGCTCGCATCGATCTCGCTCGATGTGCCCGATGTGCTACCGCCTCTTCAGCGCGCGTTGGGAGCATCGGCATTGGAACTCGACCCATTCGCTTTCACTCAAGAATGGCTAGGTCGTTATCGGGGGCAATGTGTGGGACAGCAGGGCATTGCCCTGATTGTCGCGAGGCTCAATCGTGCGCTGCTCGCGCGCGGCTATGTCACCTCCCGAGTTGTTGTGCCGGAACAAGATATCGCGACAGGCCAACTGCATCTTGTGCTGATCCCCGGAACGATTCGAAACATCCACTTCTCCGATGCAGCGCAATACGGCACCTGGCGCAACGCATTTCCCACCGGGTCGGGGGAATTGCTGCGGTTGCGCGATCTGGAACAAGGCCTCGAACAAATGAAGCGAGTCCCGAGCCAAGACGTGACCATGCAGATTGTCCCGACCGATGTTGCGGGACAAAGCGATGTCGTCATCGACATGAAGCGCACCAAGCGTTGGACCCTCTTCGCCTCGATCGATAATTCAGGTGCGCGCGACACCGGCAAGCTGCAAGGAAGCCTTGCCGTAGGTATCGACAATCCGCTGGGATTGAACGACATCCTAAATGTTGGCGCAGTGCACGATCTCGAATTCGGCGATAAGCGCTTCGGCTCCGGAGGCTGGAATGCTTTTTACTCGATTCCCTGGGGATATTGGACAGCAACGGTTTCCGCATCGGCAAACGACTACCACCAACGCATTGCCGGGGTGAGCGGTGACTTCGTCACACGCGGGAGATCGCAAAACGTCGACCTGAAAATCTCGCGAATCATACGTCGCACTCAGAATGACGTGGTGTCTTTTCAAGCCCGGATCGGCAAGCGCTTCGGGCACAGTTACGTGGAAGATATTGAGATCAATCAGCAATACCGGAACAACGCGTTTGTCGAGTTAGGTCTAACGGATCGCCATTACCTGGGGAATGCGCAACTCGATGCAAGCCTGATGTACCGACAGGGGGTAGCCGGGCTTGGTACAGCTTCCGAGCAAGGCTCGGCAGGTATGCCGACGTACCGCTTCCGGATGGCGGTAATCGATGCCAATTTGATAGTGCCGATTGCGCAATTGCCGCTGCGCTATGTCGCGACCTTGCACGGCCAGATGACCCGTGATGTGCTGCACTACGTCGATGATCTGGCCATTGGCGGACGCTACACAGTGCGCGGCTTTGATGGGGAATCGGCGCTCGCCGCCGAGAAGGGGTTCTACTGGAGAAACGAGTTGCAGTGGACACCCACGGGCGGAATATCGTGGTTTGCTGGCATCGACTATGGCCACGTATATGGGCCCAACACCGCCTACCTGACAGGAACCCAACTGGCCGGCGCAGTGGTTGGCGTACGGGCGAGCAAAGCATTGCCATTTGGCTTCCTCTGCGCAGAACTGTTCTTCGGCAAGCCGATTTACAAGCCAGCCAACTTCGACACTGCGCGCACGACAGTGGGATTCTCGGTGAGCGCGCAATTCTGACGAGCGCAATCCCCGCTATCGAAATCCCCGCAAATACGTTAAGCATTCCAACGTTTCACTAGAAAATCAACGTCGACGATTTCTCGCAAGCGAGATTGGGCCCAGGCCCATTTCACTTTCACCATGGAGAACAGCATGATTCTGATGCTGCAAAAATCGAAAGTGTTTTCATTAGCACTACATATCGATTAGCAGAATATTGCGGACGCTCGCTTCGCAATTTAACCATTTTGGAGTGATTCATATGCAAGAGCTCAGCCTGAATGAAATTGATTTGGTCGGAGGCGGCTTCAACTGGGGTGACGTATGCAACATCGCCAAGAAGGCTCTCGTTGTCGTCGGTTGTGCGGCGGTTGGGGCCGCGGTTGGCGGCGCGATTGCCGGCCCGCCGGGCGTTGTCTTCGGAGCAGCCGTAGGTGCCGGCGTAGGTATTTACTTGGTGACTCGAAAGTAAAGCCGACAACTCCTTTTTTCACTTTCCCTCCAAGTCCAGTCGATACCCTCGGCGATGATTTGTGCCCTTGTTGGCAGATCGCATCTGATCGATGATCTCGATTGCCATGCGAGAGTGAATCAGGTGACAGATAGGAGGAGGAGTTCCTCGTGAACTCCTCTATCCCCTTCGGAAATGCAAGTGTCAGAAAATCTATGCACGAGACGCCGCTTTTTCGTTCAGCCGCATTAGAGGCGAAATGCGCGCCAAGGTATGGAGAAATACTTCTCGTTCGGCCAGTAACGCTCTCGTTCATTGCAGCCATCGCGGCCGCTATCGCTGTATCGCTAGGCCTGCTGTTCACATACGGCACATATACACGTCGCATGACGGTGGATGGTGTGGTTGTCCCCGACACCGGTGTCGTAAAAATATTCGCCCGCCAATCCGGGGTTATTTCGAAGCGAGGCGTACGTGAGGGACAACATGTCCAAAAGGGGATGCCGCTGTTCGACATATCCACCGACCTGCAAACCGTCAACGGCAATACAGCAGTTGCGTTGATCGGTCAGGCACAAGATCGCCGAAGGTCGCTGGAAGACGAGGTGAAAAAGCGTAAAGAATTACAGCGGCGAGAGCGTGAAACGCTTCTCAGTAAGCTACAAAGCCTACGAGCCAGCCTGCGTGAACTCGACAGCGAGATCACAAGTCAACGTGAGCATGTATCCATCGCAGAGGAGGGACTCGGGCGATACCAGTCACTCTTCGCAGCCGACTATATATCGAAGGATCAGCTTCAGCAGGCGGCGTCCACGTCACTCGACCAACACGCTCGCTTGCTATCGCTCGATCGCGAGCGGCAGGCGCTCGCGCAGAACATCGCCACCCTCAAGAGTGAACTACTCGGTTTAGACGCCAAGCATGCAAACGAACTCGCGGAGATGCATCGTCGCATTCTCGACGTCGATCAAATGTTGGTGGAAGGCGAGGTTCGCCGGCAATCGGTGCTTGTTGCGCCCAGCTCAGGCATTGTAGGCGCCGTCATCGCAGAAGAGGGGCAATCGGTAGACGTCAATCGGCCAGTAGCCAGCATTATTCCGGATGGCGCGCAATGGCAGGTCCACCTTTTTGTGCCAAGCATTGCCGCAGGCTTCCTTCATGTCGGAGATTCGGTGCGAATCCGATATCACGCGTATCCCTACCAGAAATTTGGTCAGTATCACGCGACGGTCGCGATCATCGCGAGCACTACATTGCCGCCAGCCGAGTTGGCAAGCACCGGCATGCCGGTGGCGAGCGATAACAGAAGTGGCGTCGAATACTACCGGGTCGTCGCAACTGTCGATCAGCAAGATGTACAAGCCTATGGAAAACGGGTGCCATTGCGCGCCGGGATGTCGCTCCAGGCCGATATTCAACAGGAGCATCGGCGACTCTATGAATGGGCGCTGGAGCCTCTGCTGAGCCTTACCGGAACAATTTAATCATGCGATACCTCGATCGCTTGTCTTTAGGGTTCGGAAGAGACAAGCCTCCGATGATCTTACAGACGGAATCCGCCGAGTGTGGCCTTGCCTGTCTCGCGATGATTGCCGGTTTCCACGGTCACCACATCTCTCTTGCATCAGTGCGTCATCGGTACGCGGTATCACTGAAGGGAACCGGACTGCGTAGATTGATTGAAATCGCAGGCGAGTTGGAACTCTCTGCCCGTCCTCTGAAGCTCGGCCTGGAGAACCTTCGCGAGCTGCGCTTGCCATGCATTCTGCATTGGGAATTCAATCACTTTGTTGTTCTCGAGTCGATCAAAGGAAATACCGCCGTCATCTATGACCCCGCTCGCGGCATTTACCGCACGACGATCGACGCATTGTCGAGCGCTTTCACAGGCGTAGCGATGGAACTCTGGCCGTCGGCAAAGTTTGAACGTCGTTCGCCGGCACCGTCCGTCAAGCTTCGAGAACTCGTGGGGCAGATCTCCGGGTTGGGGCGGTCGATAGGCATTGTGTTGACACTCGCCGTATCACTTGAAGTGATTGGGCTTGTCCAGCCGTTCTATTTGCAATGGGTGTTGGATGAGGTCATCGTCGGCTTCGACAGCAGCCTGCTCACCCTGCTAGGTATCGGTTTTTCACTATTGATGGTCATACACACGTTCATCAGCAGTGTGCGCGCCTGGGCTCTGATGTACTTCGGATCGGCACTGCACCTACAGTGGCAAGCCAACATCTTCTCTCACCTGTTGAAATTGCCCGTTCAATATTTTGAAAGAAGGCACCTCGGCGACATCGTGTCTCGATTCGGCGCTAGCGACATTATCCAGCAGACACTGACAACAGCGTTCCTGAGTGCGGTGATCGATGGCCTGCTGTCCGTGCTCACGTTGGTGATGATGTTCATCTACAGTCCGTTCCTTTCACTGCTCTCTCTGTCGGCAATGATCGTCTACATGGGGCTTCGGTGGGCATGGTATCTCCCGCTTCGCAATGCTTCCGAAGAGCACATCATTCGTGCAGCCAAGCAGCACAGCCATTTTCTGGAAAGTATGCGAGGCGCGAAAGTCATCAAGCTATTCAACCGGCAGGAGGATAGGCGCTCAAGCTGGGTTTCACTATTGGCAAGTCAAATAAACGCCGACGTGAAGGTTCAAAAGCTTCAGATCGTTTATCAGAATGCGAACACCTTGCTGTTCGGTATCGAGGGGATCGCAATCGTCTGGATTGGCGCAACGATGGTCTTGAAGGGAGCGTTTACCGTGGGAATGCTCATGGCCTATCACGCTTACAAGATGCAATTCTCGGCGAGAGTCAGCAGTCTCGTCGACAAATTCTTCGAAGTGAAAATGCTTCGGCTTCAGGGGGACCGATTGGCGGACATCGTTTTCTCGAAACCGGAAACCAATACGCACGATACCGGCTCCTTTGAGGAGCTAAGCCATGTGCCTGCGACCATCGCCTTCGATGACGTGGTGTTTCGTTATGCGGACGGTGAACCGGCGATCCTCGATGGTGTTTCATTCGAAATTGCGGCGGGAGAATCCGTTGCCATCGCGGGGCCATCCGGGTGCGGCAAGACGACACTGGCGAACATTCTGCTCGGTGTGCTCGAACCGACGCAGGGGCAGGTCTGCGTCGGCGGCGTTGATATCAAGCGACTGGGATTAAATAATCTGCGTGCCATGGTGGGGACGGTTTTACAGGACGACGTCCTTTTTGCTGGCTCCATCATGGAGAACATCAGCTTTTTCGATCCGCAGCCGGATCCGAATTGGGTGTTCGAGTGCGCTCGACTCGCTGCGGTTCATACCGATATCGTCAATATGACAATGGGGTACAACACCCTTGTAGGCGATATGGGAACGGTGCTGTCAGGTGGTCAGAAACAACGATTATTGCTCGCGCGAGCCTTATATAAGCGTCCGAAAATTCTGGTTCTGGACGAAGCGACCAGTCACCTCGACATTCAGCGGGAACGACAAGTCAACCTGACAATCGGGGCAATGAGTATGACTCGGCTGATCATCGCGCATCGACCCGAAACAATTGCATCCGCATCGCGTGTGATATTCCTCAGAAATGGACGCGCAACGTCGCGGGACGACGCTACCGAGGGCGCCCCTCTCGCAAGGGGCGGAGCGTAATGCGATGAAGTTTCGATCGCATTTGCCGACGTTCGTTGCGTGGCTCTTGTTGCTCTCAGCGAATTTTGCGAACGCCGATGAGCCACTCGGACCGCCCGATGAGATCTCACCAGACACCTCTCTTCCACTACTTGGCGCTCGTCATTGCCTCCCCATGCCGGAGGGTCGCTCCATCGGGATTGCCGACGCAGTATTGCATGCGATTTGCTCAACCCCGAAGGTGAGGCAAGCCGCAGCCGTCGTGCGTGCGCAAGAGGCCGCGGTTGGTGCGGCGCGCTCCGCGTATTTTCCCGCGCTGAATGCAAAGATCGGTGCAACGCAAAGCTCCGTTGTCTCGACCTATGACTATTCTGAGATGGGTGGCGGGGAAGTCCGAGGAAATCGGCGTTCGCGGAGTCTTTCCAGCGAAATAAGATTGAGCTGGACGTTATTGGATTTTGGGCGACGAGCGTCAACGCTGGAACACGATCAAGCGCTTCTCTCCGATGCGATTTCGTCGCGTGACGAAGCGCTGCAAAACGTGTTTTTTTCCGCGGCGCAAGCGTTTTACTTGCTGAAGGAAAAGCTAGCCGCGTCGGATGCGGCTCGCCGATACGAAGCGATCGCTGCATATAGTGAGGAAGTCGCGGCCGCGAAGCATCGCGCCGGAGCGGGGAATCTATCCGATGAACTTCAGGCCAAAACAAGTCATAGACGCGCCATTGTTGACCTGGTCAATGCGGAAGGGGAGGCGCGCGTCGCAGCCGGGAAATTGGCTGTGGCCATGGGATTGGAGGCGACTCGCCCCCTGGACGTTGCCTCTGATGAGGACTTGGCATCGATGTCGGAACTGGCGGACGTGCCGGTAGACAGCGTTATAGATGTCGCAATGCAACGACGTCCGATTCTGCGAGCTGCCAAGGCAAAACTGGATGCGCAACGCGCCAATGAAGGCATTGCCCGCAGTGAATTCATGCCGGTGGTATCACTCGTGGGAACGCTCTCTGATGTGAGGTCACGTAATGACCATGCGGCACCCTCCGAGTCCGCCACGCGTAGCCACGGCAACGTAATTGGTGTGCAGATCGAGATCCCGTTCTTCGACGGCTTTGCGACCCACTATCACGTCGCACAGGCTCGCGCGACATTTGACGCTCGACAGGCCGAGCTAGATGACCTGGAACTGCAGGTTTCGCTGGAGGTGTGGAGCAGTTACAGCGAAGTGAAAACTTGCGAGCAGAATTTTGCAAACTCTGCGCATCTTCTATCCGATGCGCAGCAGGCGCTGAGCGTGGCGAAAGGTCGATATAAGGCCGGCGTCGGAGGTTTCACCGAACTTCTAAATGCTCAGGTCGAATTGGCAGACGCACAAAAAATTCGAGTGCATTCCGTGGCCCGCCTACATAACGCGAGATTGATGCTGGCCAAAAGTCTGGGCGGTTTGCATCTTTGATCCGTGTTCGAAATCCGTGCCTTCCGATTTCACATCCAATATTTTTGAGAGCTTTCATGGCTACGCTAAGTTTCTTCTCACGTGCTATTTCATAAGGAAAACTATGTATTTGATTTCTGAAGCGCGAATCGCAATTCCTCATTCATGGAAAGATAAGACGATAAACGTGTTTGCTCTTGAGCCTGGCGAGGGTAGCTTTGTGATTACCCGTGACGACCTGCCAACGGGTAGCGGCCTTTCGGAGTATGTGTCAATGCAGTTGAGTGCATTGCGTAATATGCCGGGTTACGTAGGATTGGGGGAGAGAGAAATGTCGGTGTCTGCACGGCCCGCATATCTCCATGAATACAGGTGGATGAACGAGCAAGCGGAGGTTTTCCAAATCGTGACGATTGTTGACATCGAGGAAAGAGTCCTGGTGCTAACGCGTACCAGTGAAACCCCGTTTGACGACGCCGAGCGCGGCCAGTTGCACGCCGTGCTTGAAAGCATAGTGTTGACCCCCCGGATGTAAATCACTCGCTCCCAAGCGCAGTGAGGCTTGGGAGGACTCCGACGAAGTTTGCTAGAATGGCGCCCGGTCCCCGCTCTGGGCACCAAGTATCATCCCGGCATGTTCCGGAGACATTCAGAAACCCGCGACAGCGTAAGGCTTCGCGGGTTTTTTGTTTTCCGCCGTTTTCGGGCAGTCGCCATGACGGCCGAGGTAACATCGGGCACCATGACGGTAAATCAGACTCGCCTCGGCAACGCCGGGGCGATCACAGACGCAGCATTGCGCGAGACGCTCAGCGACATCGCCCAGGAGAATGACAATGATTGACGGCCTGATCGGCGGCAAACTGTACGGTAAAGCGTCGCAACGCACCGGACAGAACGGACACCCCTTCGTCACCGCCAAAGTGCGCGCGACAGGCGGAGACGGGGACGGCGATGCGATCTTCGTCAACGTGATCGCGTTCAGCGAGACGGCGAGCAATGCACTGCTCGCGCTCGAAGACGGCGATAGCGTGTCGATATCCGGCTCGCTCACGCCGAAGGTGTGGACCGATCGCAACGGCGAGACGCGCCCCGCACTCGATATGGTCGCCACGCTCGTGATGACCGCGTATCAGGTCAAGCACAAGCGGGCCGCGACCCGCGGCAACGCCAGCGCGACGTCGGACTCGGATCTCGACGACAGCGACGGGCCGCTCTGACACCCCGCTAGACAGCCAACGCCGCGCCATCGCTGCGCGGATCGTGGGCCCCCGTTGCCAACCCGTCCACCCCCATCGCGATCACGCCCGCCTGCCCCGCCAGCGGACTGTGCCTCGGCAGCGCCGCCAACGCATGGCCGCGTTGCGCCAACGCGGCGAACACCTCGTCTCCCGCGTCGCACTCCAGCTTCAGATTGTCCCGGCTGTCGGAGAACGTGCGGCCCAGCAGAAAGCGCGGCTGCGAGAGCGCTTCGTACGGATTCATGCCGTAGTCGATCAGCCGTGTGAGCAACGCACTTAAGGTCTGCGGCTGACCGTCGGCGCCTTGGGTTCCGTACAGCAACCGGGGGCGCCCGCCTTCCAGATACATGCCGGGATTGAGCGTGTGGAACGGTCGCTTGCCAGGCATCAATGCATTGGGATGCGCGCTGCCCACCGGGCGGAATGCCGCCCCCCGGTTGTGCCACAACACCCCCGTGTCGCCCGCCACGACGCCGCTTCCCCAGTCGAAGTAAATCGTCTGCAACACGCTGACGGCACGACCGGCGGCATCCGTCGCGGCGAAGTACACCGTATCGCCCTCGCGGAAGCGGTGCGGCCAGTCGAGTGCTACGTGATCGTCGATGCGCGACGCGGCCGCCGACAGATGCGCGTCCGACAACATCGCCTTCACAGGAACATCGGCGAATTCGGGATCCGCCACATGGCGGTCGCGATCGATGAACGCCTGCTTCACCGCTTCGACAAGCCGGTGGTAATACGTGGCGCTCCCATGTGCGCAATCCCGCAGCCCCAGCCGCGCGAGTATCCCCATGATCTGCAACGTCGTCACGCCCTGCGTCGGAGGTGGCAGCGTCGCCAGCGTGCCATCGCCGTACGGCATCGTCAGCGCAGGAGACAAATGGACGCGCGTGGCGGCGAGATCGTCTCGCGTAAGTGGAGAACCCGCGGCCTGCAGGCCGGTGGCCATACGGGCCGCCAACTCACCCTCGTAGAATTCGCGCGCGCCGCCATCGGCCAGCCGTCGCAATGTTTCCGCCAGCGCGGGTTGCCGAAGCCGCTCGCCGCAAACGGGTGCACGACCGTCCGGCAGGAACGTTTGTGCAAAGCCACACCATGTCGCCGCATCGCGCATCTCGGCGGCACGGTACGCGTACCAGAAGTCTTGCGACCGGCTCACCGCGAAACCATCCTCTGCGGCGGCGATGGCCGGTGCGAGCAGCGACGCCCACGACAGCGTGCCGCCCCACGCATCGCGGCTCACGCGATACGCCGCCTCCCATGCGGCGACCGTCGCCGCCGTGGTCAGTGCGGACGCGGGCCCGCGCGCAGGAATCGCCTCGCCGTCGAGTGGCGCCGGCGGGAGGTGTCGTGCCGCTTGCCCGATGCCGGAAATCGCGAGCGGCGCCACATCGCCCGTTGCGCCATCCGCAATCAACCAGAAGCCGTCACCGCCAAGGCC
>JARLJF010000052.1 GCA_031291335.1 Pandoraea sp.
CGAATTCGGTCAGACGGACGTGGTGCTGGTCCTCGGCGCGAACGACGTGGTGAATCCGGCCGCAAAGAACGATCCGCAATCGCCGATTGCCGGCATGCCGATTCTCGAGGCTTACAAGGCCAAGACGATCATCGTCAACAAACGTTCGATGGCGGCGGGCTACGCGGGTCTGGACAATGAGCTGTTCTATCTCGACAAGACGATGATGGTCTTCGGCGACGCGAAGAAGGTCGTCGAAGAGATGGTCAAAGCGGTCGAATAAGAGAAATAGGGCGACGACATCGCGTCGTCGGTCGCGCGGGGCGGTATGACACGGTAAGGCGTGCCCCGCGCTACAATGCGCGCTTCCTGTTGCCTGCCGGAACCGCGTCATGACCCTGGGTATCGTCGCCGCACTGCATGAAGAAATCGCCGATTTGCTCGCCGAAATGGCCCCGGGGGCGCACGTCGAGCACATAGGCATGCGCGACTACCACGTGGGCAAACTGCATGGACACGACTGCGTCATCGTGCTCGCACGCATCGGCAAGGTCGCAGCGGCAGCGACCACCACCGCACTGATTCACCGGTTCAACGTCGACGAGATCGTCTTCACCGGACTGGCGGGCGGCCTCGCTCACGGCCTGGCGATCGGCGACGTCGTGGTGGCCGACACGTTGGTGCAGCACGACATGGACGCCAGCCCCCTCTTCCCGCGCTTCGAAATCCCGCTGCTGGGACGCGCCACCTTCGATACCGCGCCCGCACTGCGCGACGCGCTCGCTCAAGCCGCACGCGACTGGCTCGTCGACGAGATGCCCTCGCAGGTTTGCGCCACACTACGCACCGAATTGCGCATGCCCTCGCCGAGCGTGCACGTCGGGCAGATCGCGAGTGGTGACCGGTTCGTCTCCAGTGCGCTGGAAGTCGACCGTCTGCGCAATGCGTTGCCGCAAGCCCTCGCCGTGGAAATGGAAGGTGCGGCGGTGGCACAGGTGTGTCACGAGTACGGCATCCCGTTCGCCGTGATGCGCACACTCTCCGATGCCGCCGACGACGCCGCACACGTCGACTTCGCACGCTTTCTCCGCGATGTGGCCAGTCATTACTCGCATGGCATCCTTCGCCGCTTCCTGACAGCAAAGCGCGCGTAGTCCGCGGGGTGCCCCGCCGTCCGCCCGTCCCATTTCGATAATTCCGGCGAGCGATCTCGACATCGTGCGCCGGCGTCCTTCCCGACAATGCCTCCTCTCACATTGTCCGAAGGAAACTGTCGATGAACGTTGGAAACCCTCATGTCGGGTCGAGCGCCGAAGTACACCTCAGTACGCCTGCGCTCGAGCCGCTCTACCGGTCGCTCTGCTGGAGCGACGTCGTCCAGATCCGCGCCCTCAATCCCAAGTGCAATCCGACGAAGGAAGCGGTCACGCTCGCGTCCGGGCATCCGGATAGCGTGTTCGGGAGGGAGATCGATCCTTATGTCGGCAAGACGCCCATTGGGGAGCCCGCACGCAACGCGCAACAGCGTCTTGCACTTCGTCACCTCGCCGTTCTGGAAGATCACGAAGTGACGGTGGACTTGTTACGAGACGCCGGCTTGCCGGATGTCATTGCCGTCGATCTGCTGCACCGGTTGCTCGCGCGCCCCACGGGTTTTACGCTCTTCGAGCGGATCGTGAGCACGCCGAACCTCAACGCCTGGGCGCAAGCGGTGCTGGAGAGGATGGAACCCGTGCACGTTGCCGACGACGTGCTGACACTTCGCATTCTGCAAACCTTTGGTCACGATGTCGCTGTGCCATGGTCGTTCGACGTGACCAATAAGTGGGTGTATTTCTACAGTGCGACAACGAGAGACACTAGCGGTCTCAGGCTCCTGCTCGATACCGCGACGCAGGACCGACCGGACGATGACTGCGCGCGCGACGCCTGCCGCAAGGCCTACCAGGCGTTGGCCCACGCGCACTACGGCGCAGGCGGACAAGTCTGGCCACATTGGGAAGTGAGAGACAACACCTGGGAGATTTATCCGGACCCACGCGGCGGGACATTCTTTCGTGACGACATCGTGTCCCACAATGGCATCACATGCGAGACGGAGCGGTGGCTCAGGAACGTTACGCTTGTCGGCTGTCTCGACGTGCCGGGACACTCGCCGCGCCTCGGCCCCGACTACGACAGCGATCTCTCCGACCCGGACAACGTCACGTACGATCCGCAGCTAGCCCCGATCAGACCGGCCGAATTGCGGGAGCGCCGCGCGGTATCGATGCCGCCGCGACGCACGGTACTGGTCACACCGACACCACCATCCGTCCCCTCTTCCGCCGACACTGAGGCTCAGTCACCAAGCGGTGATCGATAGCCTCGTCGCACGCAAACATCGCGCGGGGCGTCTCCGTCTTTCCTACAACGTGAGCGTTCGTTTGCAAAGCCCTGCCGCGCGTTGTTGATGAGAATGCCCTCTCACTCACTACGATGAGCTACGTCTTCATGAGAATCAGCGAATACGCTTGCGGAGAAGTCACACTGCTTCAAATGCCAGTAGAAAATGCTGGCCTGATCACCCCCCAATCGACATTGCTCGACGTTGTCGTCGCTCGCATGAGCGCACCGCACTGCATGCAGTTGCGCAATCTGGCCATCGCGTCGGCATTGAACCCGGAAGGCGCGCTACATCGTGAAATCAGCAGCATAGTGGGTCACATCCCTCACATGTCGAACGCCGCCGACACCCGACAATTGGCCGCACAGTGCAAATTGGCCGTCTCGTCGAACAATGAAATCACGCTCGATCTCCTTCGCGACGCCGGTTTGCCACTGGCGATCGCCGAAGACCTGATTCGACGCCTCATGGCCGAAGGTCCGGGATTCGAGATCGGCACGGCGATGCATCAGACGCCGACGCTCGACCTCTGGGCGCTTTCAGTTCTCGAGCGGACTCAGCCCACAACCGTCACTGCCGATGTGCTGACACTGAGAATTCTGCAAGCGTTTTCTCAGGACGTTGCCATTCCTTGCGTATTCGTCGAAGCGTCGCAGCGCGTACGCTTCAGTCTCTCTTCGGAGGGAGACCAACCCGTCAAATCTTTGATCGATCTTGCCGTCGCAATCGAAACCACGGGACATCGGCAACGAGAAATCTGCCGAAATGCCTACGAGGCAATCTGCGTCACACACCATCGCACGAGCGAAAACCAATTGTGGCCGCAGTGGAAGCAATGCGACGACTTTTGCTGGACAAACGGATTTGCCAATGCCGACGGCCCCCGCAGCGACTTCTATCTCGATGCCATCATCGACCCTGACACGGCGCAATGGATAAGACGGATCGATCCTGTCGGTGCCCGTTGAATTTAGTCAGCAACCGACAGACTCAAGGACGGCGATTCGCCGCGACTGACCGTCGTGGCGCTTCCGCGAGCACAAAAAAACCGGCCGCTAACGGCCGGTTTTTCTTTTCCTGCTCTCTCACTCAGCGACTTCGCTGCGCGATTCAGTGCGATCAGCTCTGGGATGCACCACCGTCCCCATCGCCGCGCTTGCGCACCGAACCCGCAATCAAATCGAAGCGGAACAGACGACATTCGAGCGCACCGTTGTACAGCGGCGTGCGACGCGATTCGCGCAGACGCATCTGACCCGGCAAGCTCATGTCGGCCGTCAGCAGATAGGCACTCCAGCCAGTGAAGCGTTGTTTGAGCGCGTCACCAAAGGCTTTGAAGAACGCGGCATCGACACCGTCGGGCTGATCGCGCTGGAACTGACCGCCGCGATTGCCCTGCATGTCGGGCGAATAGCCGCCGTCATCGGCATCGCGTGAGCCACGGCGACCGCGCACTTCAATACGTTCCCCATACGGCGGGTTGGCGACGATGATCCCCGGCCGATCCACCGGCGGCGACATATCGCGGGCATCCACCTGCTTCAGGCCGATGTCGCCCACGCCCGCGCGCTCCAGGTTGGCGCGTGACTTGAGCAGCATGTCGCCCGAAATATCGCTGCCGAAAATCGTCGTCGGCACACCGCGCACGCGCGCGTCGCGCTGCGCTTCCGTCGCCTGCACCTTGAGCGTTTGCCACGCCGTGATGTCGTAGCCCTTCAACTTCTCGAAACCGAAACGGCGCCCGGCGCCCGCAGGCACACCCAGCGCGATCTGCGCGGCTTCGGCGAGGAACGTGCCGCTGCCGCACATCGGGTCGTACAGCACCATGTCGGCGGCGGTATCGGTGCGCCAACCGGCCAGTCGCAGGATGCCGGCGGCCAGGTTCTCGCGCAGCGGGGCCGCGCCCTTGTCCAGACGCCAGCCGCGCTTGAACAGCGCCTCACCGGAGGTGTCGAGATAGAGCGTGGCATCGGTCGCCGTCAGGAAGGCGAACACGCGAACGTCAGGTTCCGACGTATCGATGTTCGGCCGCGAGCCGGTCTTCTCGCGCAGGCGGTCGCACACGGCGTCCTTGATGCGCAGCGTGACGAACTCGAGGCTACGCACCGGTGCCTTGATACCGGTGACATCCACGCGCAACGTCTGCTGATGGGAGAACCATTCTTCCCAGCGCTGCGAGAGCGCAAAGGCGTAGATGTCCTGCTCGGTGCGGTACCCCTGCTGGGCGATGCGCAGCAGCACACGGCTCGCGATACGCGAATGCAGGTTGGCGGCCATGCCGGCCGCCCACGGACCGGCGAAATGCACGCCACCGGGCACCTGTTTGCCGACCGACACGGGGGCCAGACGCCCCAGCTCAGCCAGTTCGGCGGCAAGCGCCTCTTCCAGTCCGCGAGGACAGGGTGCGAAGAATTCGAAGGAAGCCATTTCGATGCGTACGACCGGCACGCGAAGTGCCGGCGGAGGGAATAAAGCGCTATTGTACGCGCGCCGACCCGGCGGACGTCAGCGGCGCACCCCCGGGGCACGCAGCGAGCTTGTGCAGCAGGGTTTCGACAATGGCGTCGGGCGACTCGCGGATGTCGATCACCAGCGCGTCGCGCGGCTCTTCGAGCGTGTCGAACTGGCTTTGCAGCAGCGCCGGATCGAAGAAATGCCCCGAGCGCGACGCCAAACGCTCGCCGATCACCTCGGGGGCCCCCTTCAGATAAACGAACACGACGTCGCCGTCGTGCTCGCCCAGCACATCGCGATAGCGCGAGCGCAACGCCGAACAGGCGAACACGTGATGACGCCCCGCCACACGGCGCGCAACGATGGCCTCACGAATCGCGGCAAGCCACGGTGCGCGGTCGTTGTCGTTAAGCGCCTCGCCCCGACGCATCTTCTCGATGTTCGCGGCACTGTGAAACATATCCGCGTCGGAAAACCCGCAGCCCAGACGGTCGGCAAGTTGCTGCCCGACCGTGCTCTTGCCGCTGCCCGATACGCCCATCACCACGACGATCATGGCTCGCCTCCTTATCACTAGCCGACCTGCCGACTTGCGTCGGCGTATTGCTGGCGTTGCACTCCCTGCCCCCTGCCTCAGACCACCGTCGCGAGGCCGAGCGTCAACAGCAACGCCACTACCGAAATGATCGTCTCGCACACCGTCCAGGTCTTGAAGGTCTGCGGCACGGTCATGTTGAAATATTCCTTGACCAGCCAGAAGCCGCCGTCGTTCACGTGCGACAGGATCAGCGACCCCGCGCCCGTGGCCAGCACCATCAGCTCGGGCTTGACCGTGGCGCCCGCGGCCGCCGCGATCGGTGCGACGATGCCACACGCCGTGGTCATCGCCACCGTGGCCGAACCCGTCGCGATACGGATCAGCACCGCCACCAGCCAGCCCAGCAGCAGCGGCGAGAGGTTCGCATGCGTGGCCACGTCGACGATCGCCTTCGACACGCCGCTGTCCATCAGAATACGCCCGAAACCGCCGCCCGCGCCCACCACCAGCGTGATCGTGGCGATCGGCGCCAAACACTCGTTGGTGAACTTCAGGATCTGGTCGCGATTGAAGCCGCGCCGCTTGCCGAACGTGAAAAAGCTCACGAGCGTGGCGATCAGCAGCGCCATCACCGAGTTGCCGATGAGACGCAGGAAGTCGTTGGCAAACGTCTTCGGTGCGAAGAACACGTCGGCCCAACTGCCGATGAGCATCAGGATCACCGGCAGCAGAATCGTGAACAGCGTGATGCCGAAGCCCGGCAGTTGGCTCATTTCACGGTCTTCGTCGACGAACTGCGCGAGCAGGGGATTGTCCGGATTCGGCACCACGTACCGCGACATCAGCTTCGCGAAGAGCGGACCGGCAATCGCGGCCGTCGGAATACCGACGATCAGCGCGTACATGATGGTGTGACCGATGTCCGCGTTGTAGGCCGTTACGGCCAGCAAGGCGGCCGGGTGCGGCGGAATCAGACCGTGCACGACCGACAGACCCGCGACCATCGGAATGCCGACGAGCACCATCGACGTTCCGGTACGCTTGGCGACGTTGAAGGCAATCGGAATCAGCAGCACGAAGCCGACTTCGAAGAACACCGGCAGACCCACGATGAACGCGATCACGACCATCGCCCAATGCACGTTCTTCTCACCGAAGAAGCCGATGAGCGTGCGTGCAATGCGCTCCGCGCCCCCGGACTCCGCCATCATCTTGCCGAGCATCGTGCCAAGCCCCACCACAAGCGCGATGTGCCCAAGCGTGTTGCCCACGCCCGTCTCGAACGCCTTGACGATGCCGCCCATCGGCATACCCACCGCCAGCCCGAGCACGAGCGAGACGACGATCAGCGTGATGAACGGATTCAGTTTGTAGCGCGCGATCAGCACAATCAGCGCGATTACCGCGAAAAGCGCGTACACCAGCAGCAAGTTGCCTTGCACCGCGACCATGGGGGGTCTCCTCGTTTGGCTAGTTGGGCGAATGCCCGATGGGCTTACGCCCGATTATTGAAATCCTGTTATTGGGTGAAACCGGCACTACCTTGCGACACTTCTGCCTGAGTGTCCTGCGCTTCAGCCGCGGGGCAATGCCGTCGCCGCGCGCGCCAGACGCGTAATGCCGTCCCAGTCGCGGGCGTCGACGAGCGCCTTGGGGGTCAACCACGAGCCGCCCACACACACCACGTTCGGTTGCGCGAGATACGACGGTGCCGACTCTGCACTGATGCCGCCCGTCGGGCAGAAACGCACCTGGCGGAACGGACCGTACAGCGCCTTTAGCATCGGCACACCGCCGGACGGCTCAGCCGGGAAGAATTTCACCGTCTCGTAGCCGTCGGCGAGCGCCGCCAGAATGTCGGACGGCGTGACCACGCCCGGCAGCAACGGCAGACCCGCCGCCTTGGCCGCGGCGCCTAGCGCCGGCGTGTAGCCCGGCGAGACACCGAAGCGCGCGCCAGCGGCCACGGCCTGCGCCATCTCCTGCGCACGCGTGAGCGTGCCCACGCCAACGATCAGTTCGTCGGACAGCCCCGCGACGTGGCGAATGACGTCCATCGCCGCCGGTGTGCGGAGCGTGATTTCGAGCACCCGTACGCCGCCTGCGAGCAGTGCACGCGAGACTTGCTCGCCCTGCTCGATGTTGTCGAACTGGAGCACCGGAACCACGGGGCCGGCACGAACGATGTCATTGATGTCCATTACGTTTTCCTTGAATGCCGTGACGTGAACTGCACGTCACTCAGTACCGAAGAACACGGAAGCGCCGGTTTCCGCCGCGCCCACTGCCGCGCGCATATGGCCGAAGAGCACCCGCCCGGTGTCGTCACCCGAGACCGGCACCTGCGCGATCTCACGGGCCGCCCATTCCTGCGGGGCCACCTCGGCATGCAACATGCCGGCGTTTGCGTCGAGCACAATCAGATCGCCATCGCGCACGCGGGCGATCGGGCCGCTGCCCGCCGCTTCAGGCGACACGTGAATCACGGCGGGCACCTTGCCCGACGCGCCCGACATCCGGCCGTCGGTCACGAGCGCCACGGCGAACCCTTCGTCCTGCAAGACACCGAGCAACGGGGTGAGGCGATGCAGCTCGGGCATGCCATTGGCGCGCGGCCCCTGGCCACGCAGCACCACGACCACGTCGCGATGCAGCTCGCCTGCATCGAACGCGGCCTGAACCGCTTCCTGCGAAGTAAATACGCGTGCCGTTGCGCTCACGCGCCGATGTTCCGGCTTGACCGCCGACACCTTGATGACGCCACGTCCCAGATTGCCGTGCATGAGCCGCAGTCCGCCATCGGGGGCAAACGGCTCGGCATGGCCGCGCAAGACGTCACGATCACCACTGTAGGCGCTCCCCTGCCGCCACGCCAGCCCTTCGGGCGAGAGCCACGGCTCGGCGCGGTAACGGGCGAGGCCCGGCCCGGCCACGGTCTGCACGTCGTCGTGCAGCAAGCCCGCGTCGAGCAATTCACCGATCAGGAACCCCATGCCGCCGGCTGCGTGGAAATGATTCACATCGGCTTTGCCGTTCGGATAGACACGCGCCATGAGCGGCACGATGGCCGACAAGGCGTCGAAGTCGTCCCAATCGATGATGACGCCCGCCGCGCGAGCCATCGCCACCAGGTGCAGCGTGTGATTGGTCGAGCCGCCGGTGGCCAGCAGACCGACGATGCCGTTGACGACAGCACGCTCGTCGACCACATGGCCGATGGGGGTGTATTCGGGAGTATCGGCGCCGATGGCCAGCACGCGCCCGAGGGCGGCGTCGGTCAGCGCATCGCGCAACGGCATATGCGGATGCACGAAGGCCGCGCCCGGCAAATGCAGGCCCATGATTTCCATCAGAAGCTGATTGCTGTTGGCCGTGCCGTAGAAGGTACACGTGCCCGCGCTGTGATACGCCTGCGACTCCGACTCGAGAAGTGCGTCGCGGCCGACTTTACCGGTCGCGTACAACTGCCGGATCTTCGCCTTTTCATCGTTCGACAGGCCGCTCGCCATCGGGCCGGCCGGCACGAAGATCGTCGGCAGATGGCCGAACTGCAACGCACCGATCACAAGGCCCGGCACGATCTTGTCACACACGCCGAGCATCAGCGCGGCGTCGAACATGTTGTGCGAGAGCGCAATGGCCGTGCTCATTGCGATGATTTCGCGCGAGAACAGCGACAGCTCCATGCCCGCGTTGCCTTGCGTGACGCCGTCGCACATTGCCGGCACGCCGCCCGCGACCTGCGCCGTTGCCCCGAGCTTGCGGGCAGCCTCGCGCAGACGCGCCGGGTACTGCTCATACGGCTGATGCGCCGAAAGCATATCGTTGTAAGCCGTGACGATGCCGACATTCGGACGGCGCTGCTCGCGCAGAATGAGCTTGTCGTTGGCCGGCATGGCGGCGAAGCCGTGCGCGAGATTGGCACAGGACAGCGCGCCGCGCTGCGGGAAGCGGCCAGCGCTCGCATCGATGCGGGCCAGATACGCCGCACGCGTGTCACGACTGCGCGCGGCAATGCGCGCAGTGACTGCCATTACGGTCGGGTGCAGGGGCTTCGTTTGCTCTGACGTCATGCCGGGAACTGGATTGCGACGCACCCAGGGCAGGTGCGATTGGGAGCGGAGTTTAGTAGAAATTCTACATCCCATCAATCAAAAGCCATCGGCATCCGGGGTTTTACTTAGTTTTTTCCATGAGTTACGCGATATTTTGCCGTATTGAGAAACATCAACCCATAATATGAAATCTATGTTTTCTGTAGTTTTTGTACATTCCCACCGCAGGTAGCGTGTCCGGAAGCCGGCTTCCACGCCGTAGCGCCGCGGCCCGCGGGTGCTATAGTGGGCGCCTGACCCGCCGGACCCGGAGCCCGCCCGCACAACGGGTGCGTCCGATCACGGCGTTATGGGGAATAGGGGAATGGCGCGTGGCGATGTCCGTTACGCGCCTCTGCTTTTGTTGGTGCCTGCCTGCCATGCTTAACCGAATCGAAGCCACGCTGACCCAATTGCGCCCGTCCGAGCGCAAGCTTGCGGCCTATGTGCTGGACGCCCCGCGCGAAGTCGTCGATCTGTCGATGAACGAACTCGCCGAACGTGCGAGCGTCAGCCAACCCACCATCGCGCGGTTCTGTCAGGCCGTCGGATGCAGCGGCTATCGTGAATTCAAGATCCGGCTGGCACAGGGCATCGCGCAAGGGGTGCCGTTCGTGCACCGCGACGTGCGGCCCGACGAGCCGGTCCCCGGCATCGCCAGCAAGGTGCTCGACCGCACCATCGGCAGCCTCATGCAGGTTCGCAACAACCTGTCGCCCGACAGCATCGGACAAGCCATCGACCTGCTTGCCGGGGCGCGGCGCATCGAGTTCTACGGTGCAGGTGCGTCAGGGATTGCCGCACAGGACATGCAGCACAAGTTCTTCCGGCTCGGTGTGCCGGCCGTGGCGTACAACGATCCGCACGTGTATGGGATGTCGGCCGCGTTGCTGCGCGAGGGAGATGTGGTGGTGGCGATCTCCAACACCGGGCGCACGCAGGATCTGCTCGAAGCCGCGCAACTGGCGCGCACGGCAGGCGCCAGCGTGATTGCGATCACGCACAGCAACTCGCCGTTGTCGCGTCTGGCGAGCGTGGCACTCTTTGCCGATGTCGATGAAGACACCGACGTCTACTCGCCACTGACCTCACGCATCACGCATCTGGCCATTGGCGATGTGCTCGCCGTCGGCATGGCGTTGCGCCTGGGCGACCGCCTGCCCGCGCAACTCGCCCGCGCGAAGGAAGTCATCAATCGTCGCAGGACGACGAACGAAGGACGATAGCAACGGCGGCGGATTTCTCCGCTGCCATCTTTCGCCCTCTTCCCCCTCTTCTCCTCAGGATGCGCTCGGCGCGATCAGCGCTGCTGCGCCTGCGGATTCACCACGTTTTGCAGCGGCTTGCCGGTAAGCGCGGCGATCAGATTGTCCGCCGCGCACGATGCCATGGCGTGACGAGTCTCATGCGTTGCGGAGCCGATGTGCGGCAGCGCAACCACGTTCTTCATCTTC
The DNA here is from genome assembly GCA_031291335.1 of Pandoraea sp. Taxonomy (GTDB): domain Bacteria; phylum Pseudomonadota; class Gammaproteobacteria; order Burkholderiales; family Burkholderiaceae; genus Pandoraea. The sequence continues at coordinate 10,906 of JARLJF010000052.1, forward strand.
AGCAACGGCGAATCGACCGACACCGGCTCGCGCTCGAACACGTCGAGACCGGCCGCACGCAGATGGCCCGACGCCAGTGCGTCGATCAGCGCCGCTTCATCGATGACCATGCCACGCGCCGCATTGATGAAGATGGCACCTTGTTTCATCTGGGCGAATTCGCTAGCCCCGATCAAGCGCTCGGTGGCCGGCGAGAGCGGCACCAACGTCACGACGAAGTCCGCTTGAGCAAGCAGTTCCGGCAACGTCCGGTGCTCGGCGCCGTACGCCTTTTCCGCCGCTTCATTGCGCGAACGGTTGCTGTACAGCACCTTCATGCCGAAGCCGAGCGCCGCGCGGCGCGCTACGGCCCCGCCAATGCGCCCCATGCCGACGATGCCTAGCGTCTTGCCCTGAACGTCGGTACCGAAATACGCCTCACCAAGGCTCGCCGTCCAGCCGCCCGCCTTGACCAGTTCGGCAAGCTCGACCACGCGCCGGGCGCTCGACAGAATCAGCGAGAAGACGGTGTCCGCCGTGGTCTCCGTGAGTACGTCGGGCGTATTCATCAGAACAATGCCGCGACGCGTCAGATCGGGCACGTCGAACTGGTCGTAGCCCACCGAAATGGTGGCCCAGGCCTTGAGCTTCGGCGCCGCATCGAGCAGTGCGGGCGTCGCATTCACGCCCACCCCCATGGCGCCGTCGGCACGACCGAGTGCCGCCGTGAAGTCCGCCCGATTGCCGTCGTTCACACCGTTGAATTCCGTGAGCGTGAATGCCTCGGCCAACCGCGCACGCACGTCTGGCGGCACACTCTTGTACAACACCACTTCCGGACGACTCATTCTTTTCACTCCTGGGGGGTTGCCGCCGCCCGCCCCGCGGGCACCGGCCGAAATGATGGCAATGATCAGCTTGCCCGCTCAGCGCTTTGCGTCGCGCGCTTCGGCAAAAGCCCTTTCGAGAAAGTCGAGTCGATCCTGCCCCCAATAGGGCTGGCCCTCGAATACAAACCACGGCGCGCCGAACGCGCCCACGCTCGCGGCCTCGTCGGTATGGGCATCGTACGTCGCCTGCACGTTCGCACCGTTCGAGGCGGCGAGCAGCGCCTTGCCGTCGAGCGTCAGGTGCTCGGCGATCGCCTGCAACGTGGCCTCGTCAGCGATGTTGCGCTCCTCGGTCCAGAGCGCCTTGGATATCCCGGCCAACAGGTCGAGCGCCGTGTCCGTGCCGTGCGCGAGTTGCGTGGCAACGATCAACCGCGCGGCCGGATCGCCCGCCACCGGGAAGAACTTCGGTTGCAGATTGAGCGGCACGCCGAGGTGCTTCGACCAGCGCGCCAGTTCGACCAGACGATACGCCTGCCGTTGCGGCGTACGTTTGGCCAGCGGCAGTCCGCCCGACCCCGCGAAAATTTTCCCGAGGTCCATCGGCTTCAACTGGATCTGCACGTCATAGCGACGCGCCAGCTCCACAAAGCGTGCGTGCCCCATGTAGACATAGGGCGATTGCGGCGCCACAAAATAATCGCAGGTCAGACTCACGGCAGACTCCTCTCGTATCGATCGTTGGCGCTTATGGGTAGCGCTTGTATTGCGTGATGACGTGTGTGGAACGTGTGTGAAGCGTATATGAGACGTGTATGGGACGGATGAAGACGCGCGTCAGAACGGCTTGACGACCGCGAGGATCACCGCGCCAAGCAGCCCCAGCACCGGGACTTCGTTGAAGTAGCGATACCAGCGATGCGAATGCGTGTTGCGGCCGGTCTCGAACTTGCGCAGCAGACGCCCGCACGCATGGTGGTACCCCAGCAGCAACACCACAATCAGCAGCTTGGCGTGCAACCAGCCACCGTAGCGTCCGATGCCGTAGTAGAGCCAGAGGATCAGTCCGAAAGCGAGCGCCGGCACCGCCAGAATCGTCATGAAGCGATACAGCTTGCGCGCCATGAGCAGCAGACGTTGCGTGGCGGCGGGGTCGCTCTCCATCGCGAGGTTGACGAAAATGCGCGGCAGATAGAACAGACCGGCGAACCACGAGGCGACGAAAACGATATGAAGCGCTTTGATCCAGAGCATCGGGGACAGCGGCCCGCACGCAGGCCGTCGAATATTTTGAACAGCAAGCAATGTACAACAATCCGCCGTCTCGCGATGCGCAGCGCCGTGTCCCTTCGGGCACAAGGCCTGCGGCAAATCGACGCGACCGGGCGCAGGCGAACATCCGGCATGGCAATGTGACACGCAAGGGCACGGCATCGAGGCGTCTCGCCCGACGAAACGCAACTTCGGCAACGGCACCGCCCGGCTGTGCCAGAATACGGGCCATATTGGCTTCTTTGCCCGCATCGGTCTTTACACCGATCATTGGCTCCCGCATGAGAATTCTTGGCATCGACCCCGGGCTGCGCGTCACTGGCTTTGGCGTGCTCGAAAAGCACGGCAGCCGTTTGCAGTATGTGACCAGCGGCGTCATCCGCACCGGCGAAGGCACACTGCCCGCGCGGCTGCGCATCATCTTCGAGGGCGTGGCGGAACTGGTCGATACCTATCGGCCCGATCAGGCCGCCATCGAAAAAGTGTTCGTCAACGTCAACCCGCAATCCACGCTGCTGCTCGGACAAGCGCGTGGCGCGGCGATTACCGCGCTGTCGGTCGGCGGGCTCGAAGTGTTCGAATACACCCCGATGCAGCTCAAGCAGGCCGTCGTCGGCTACGGACGCGCCCGAAAGGAACAGGTGCAGGAGATGGTGACGCGCCTGCTCACGCTCACGGGCACGCCGGGCAAGGACGCGTCCGATGCACTGGGCGTGGCCATCTGTCACGCGCACAGCGGCGAGACGTACGCGGCGCTGGCCGGGGTCGCCCCCGCTCTCGCGGCCAAGGGACTGCGCGTGCGGCGCGGACGCCTGATCGGCTGATCGGCTGATCGACTGATTCCCGCCGCCGTCGAACGCCGCCGGAAATCCCGTCGCCCTGCCCCGGCAAGCCACGTCCGAAGCGCTACAATGCAGCCATGATCGAAACCGACAAACTCGCCGCCGAGCGCATCATTGCGCCCACGCCGGCCTCGCCCAACGAAGAAGCCTTCGAGCGCGCGCTGCGCCCCAAGCTGCTCGACGAATACGTCGGTCAGCGCAAGGTGCGCGAGCAACTGGAAATCTTCATCGAGGCGGCCCGCAAGCGCTCGGAACCGCTCGACCACGTGCTGCTTTTCGGGCCGCCGGGTCTGGGCAAGACGACCCTCGCCCACATCATCGCCCGCGAAATGGGTGTGCATCTGCGCCAGACGTCGGGCCCTGTGCTTGAGCGGCCGGGCGACCTCGCCGCACTGCTGACCAATCTCGAAGCCAACGACGTGCTGTTCATCGACGAAATTCACCGGCTCTCGCCGGTCGTCGAGGAAATTCTGTATCCAGCGCTAGAGGACTATCAGATCGACATCATGATCGGCGAAGGCCCCGCGGCCCGCAGCGTCAAACTCGATCTGCAACCGTTCACGCTCGTAGGCGCCACCACGCGCGCCGGCATGCTAACCAATCCGCTGCGCGATCGCTTCGGGATCGTGGCGCGTCTGGAGTTCTACTCGGCCGAGGAACTGTCGGGCATCGTGCGCCGTTCCGCCGGCTTGCTCGGTGCGGTCATTGCCGACGATGGCGCCTATGAGATCGCCCGCCGTGCACGCGGCACGCCGCGTATCGCCAACCGCCTGCTGCGGCGCGTGCGCGATTACGCCGAAGTGAAAGCCGACGGACACATTACCGCCGCCGTTGCCGACGCGGCGCTGCTGATGCTCGACGTCGATCCGGTTGGCCTCGACGTAATGGACCGCAAGCTGCTCGAAGCCGTGCTCCACAAGTTCGACGGCGGCCCGGTCGGGGTGGACAACCTCGCCGCCGCCATCGGCGAAGAGCGCGACACCATCGAAGACGTGATCGAGCCGTATCTGATCCAGCAAGGCTTCCTGCAACGCACGCCGCGCGGACGCGTTGCGACGCTCGCCGCATTCCGTCACTTCGGACTGACCGCTCCCGGCAGCGCGCCGGAAAGCGGTTCGCTCTGGTCGCCGGACGCCACCGGCAAGTGACGCCCGCCATCACGTCACGCTGAACGACGCATGTCCTCGCACGACGACCTCCCTACGCCGCCACCGGCAACGCCCCTGCGGCCTGCCGGCCCAGTGACAGGCGTGTCAGGGCGTGTGCGGCACGCCATCGCCATGCGACTGGTGAGCCTGACCTCAGGCCCCGGCGCACCGCGCCTGAACTACGACACGCCCGATGGCGATCCCGGCCTCTTCGGCCCCGACGCCGCCTGCTGGCATGTGCACGGCGACTTCACTTCGATGATGATCGGCGGGATCAGCGCATTGCTGCTGCAGTCGCTGCATCCGCTGGCGATGGCCGGCGTCTGGGATCACTCGACTTTCCGGCAGGACGTGATCGGCCGTCTACGCCGCACGGCCACGTTCATTGGCGGCACGACATTCGGCAACACGGCCGACGCCGAAGCGCTGCTCGAGCGCGTGCGACGCATTCACTTGCAGGTCAAGGGCACCGCCCCCGACGGCCGTCCTTATGCGGCATACGACCCCGATCTTTTGACGTGGGTGCATGTGGCAGAGACGTCGAGCTTCCTGCGCAGCTATCTCGTGTACAAGAATCCCGCGTTCGCACGCAGCGAGCAGGATCGTTACTACGCGGAAGTCTCACGCATCGCGGTGGCCCTCGGCGCACGCGATGTGCCGATGAGTGTGTCGCAGATCGACGACTACCTCGCCTCGATGCGCCCGGCGTTAAGCGCGAGCGATCGCACGGAAGAAGTCGTGCGCGTGTTGCGCAATCTGCCTGCGCCATTCGCAGGCGCGCGCGTGTTCAGTGGATTGTTGTTCCGCGCCGGTATTGATCTGCTGCCGGACTGGTCACAGACGATGCTCGGTTTCGGGCAGACATCAATGGTGCGCCGCCTCACGGTGCGGCCCGCCGTGCGACACATGGCGCAGCTCGCCCGCTGGTCGATGCGCAACAGCGTGGCCCATCGCGCACGACGCCGTGCGCTGGCCACTCCCGATGTCGCGGTCGTAGAGCCCTCGCTGGAGCGCTGAACGCGTCTCGGATTACCGCTGCGCCGCCAGAGATAGCGACGCAGATGAAACGCCTTACACCACGCGAGGATCGACGCGATCCGTCGCCGGCGCAGAGACGTCCACCGGCTTGTCGTTGCTTTCGTCGCGCACCGCGTCGTCCAGATGCGTGACATCTCCCCAGCTCAGCACATGCCAACGCTCGCCGTCGTACGCGAGACGGTTCACGCTCGCATTGAGCAACGGATAGGCGCGCGGCTCGGTCAGCGCGAGTCCCGTCGCCAGCCGATAGCAACAATCGAGCACGCCACCGTGTGCCACGAGCGCCAGACGCTGGCCCGCGTGGTCGCGCAGAAGTTGTGCGACGAAATCCGTGATGCGCGTGTAGAAACCTCGCGTCGACTCACCACCAGGAATCACGAAGTCGGGGTCGCGGCTCTGCCAACGCGCGTAGTCCTGCGGAAATTCCGCCTGAATCTCATCGGGCACGCGGGTTTCGAAAATCCCGTAATGCCGCTCCCGCAGACTCGCCGTACGCACGAGCGGCAAGCCACAGGCGTGCGCAACAGGCGCCGCTGTTTGCACCGCCCGCTGCAAATCGCTCGTGAGTACATGGTCGAATACGCGCCCATGCGCCGCGACCTCGCGTGCAATACGCTCACCCAGCAAGACCGCCTGACGCTCGCCCTCAGTCGAGAGCGGAATGTCCGTATGCCCTTGAATCCGCTTGATACGGTTCCAGTCGGTCTCGCCGTGGCGAATCAAAGTGAGGGTAGTCGTCGTGCCGGTCATCGATGCGAATGCGTTTTGCGTGAGTCCAGAGGGGAAACGTGAGGGCAGGCGGTGTTGCCGCTACCGTGACCGTCAGGCAGCCTTCGGATTGAGCGTGTAGGTGCCGGTCACGCTGGCGCTGCCAAGCACGTGCGGCTTGATCGCGGCGAGAACGTCGTCGCCCCCGAAGCGGCCTTCGAGCGGCACACGCGCGATGTCGAGCGCATACACGGTGAAGTGATAGTGGTGCACGATCGTGTCGTTCCACGGCGGGCACGGGCCGTCGTAGCCGTAGTAATCGCCCTTCATGGTCTCGTCGCCCGCAAACCATGCGGTGTAGTCGTTCACACCGTGACGCATACCGTCGAGCGCATCCGGCCCAAACTTGCCGCGCGGCGTCACGTGATTGCTGTGGCTGGCCGCCGGGATCTCGGAGGCCGATGCCGGCACGTCGACGAGCACCCAATGATAGAAATCGACGCGCGGCAGGTCCGCCGGCACTTCGCGGCCTTCCTTGTTGACGTCGTCACCTTGGCTCGGCACGTCGCTGTCGGTACAGATCACGACAAACGAACGCGTGCCGGCAGGCACGTCTGACCAGGCCAGATGAGGATTCTTGTTCTGCGACAGCGCGACGTGCGACTGCGCGTCAGGTTTGCCGAAGGCGAACTGTGCATCCATCGCCGCATTACCGGCAAACGAGTCACTCCAGACTTTCATCAGATTCTCCCAAGCATTGTCATTTCGGAACCCGACGACGGTATCACACCGATGCGAATCGCGTGCAATAGCGCACGCACATCAGGACGATTCCGAGCGATTTTCGGGATAGGACGAGTAGCGAGTCGCGTGATTGGCATGAGTGCCATAAGCGGCGCCTCTGGCGCCGTGCCACCCAGGACGGCTCAGACCGCGTCGGGACGCGTCTGAAGCCAGAACGTAACGGGTCCGTCGTTCACGAGCGAGACGCGCATGTGCGCGCCGAACTCGCCCGTTTCCACGACCGGATGGCGCGTGCGCGCCTGCGTCACGAAATGATCGAAGAGTCGCTTGCCATCGGCGGGACTCGCCGCCGGCGTGAAGCTCGGACGGGTACCGCTGTTGGTGTCGGCCGCCAGCGTGAACTGCGAGACGAGTAACAAGCCGCCCGCGGCGCCATTACCGTCAAGGCTCGACACGCTGCGATTCATCTTGCCCGCGTCGTCCGAAAACACGCGATAGCCGAGCAGCTTCGCGAGCAACTTGTCCGCACTCGCCTCGGTGTCGCCGCGTTCGGCGCACACCAGCGCGAGCAGGCCCGGGCCGATGGCGCCAACGGTGCGGCCATCGACCGTCACCGCGGCTTCGAGCACACGTTGGATGAGCGCGATCATCGCCAGAAATACCGCAGCGAGAACACTGAGCCGACGACGCTCAGGCGAGCGTCACGCGGGCGAAGCGACGCTTGCCCACTTGTACGACGTAGGTACCGGCTTCGATCTTCGCGCCCTTGTCGGACACCGCCTCGCCGTCGATACGCACACCGCCCTGCTCGATGTTGCGGTTGGCTTCCGACGTCGACGGCACCAGCCCCGCCTGCTTGAGCAGTTGTGCGATGCCCAGCGGTGCGCCGTCGAGCGAGACTTCCGGAATATCGTCCGGCACGCCGCCCTTGGCGCGGGCGTTGAAGTCCTCCAGAGCACGCTCGGCGTCGGCCTGCGAGTGGAAACGCGCCACGATTTCCTGCGCGAGAAGCACCTTCACGTCGCGCGGATTACGCCCGCCTTCGATGTCCTTGCGCAGTTGGGCAATCTCTTCGAGCGAACGGAACGAGAGCAGCTCGTAGTAGCGCCACATCAGATCGTCCGAGATGCTCATGAGCTTGCCGAACATTTCGCTCGGCTTCTCGCTGATGCCCACGTAGTTGGCCTTGGACTTCGACATCTTCTCGACGCCGTCCAGCCCTTCGAGCAGCGGCATCGTGAGAATGCACTGCGGCTCCTGACCGTACTGCTTCTGGAGTTCGCGGCCCACGAGCAGGTTGAACTTCTGGTCCGTGCCGCCAAGCTCCAGATCCGACTCCAGCGCCACCGAGACGTAACCCTGCATGAGCGGGTAGAGGAATTCGTGGATGGCGATGGGCACGCCGCCCTGGAAGCGTTTCGTGAAATCTTCACGCTCGAGCATGCGCGCCATGGTGTAGCGCGACGCGAGCTTGATCATGCCGTCGGCGCCCAGCTTCATCGACCATTCGCTGTTGTAGCGGATTTCGGTCTTGTTGCGGTCGAGCACAAGGGCGGCCTGCTCGAAATAGGTCTTGGCGTTCGACTCGATCTGCTCACGGGTGAGCGGCGGGCGCGTGCTGTTACGGCCCGACGGGTCGCCGATCAGCGACGTGAAATCGCCGATCAGGAAAATGACCGTATGCCCCAGATCCTGCAACTGGCGCATCTTGTTGAGCACCACGGTGTGGCCGATGTGGATGTCGGGGGCCGTCGGATCCAGGCCCAGCTTGATGCGCAGCGGCTTGCCGGTCGCTTCGCTGCGTGCCAGCTTCTGCAGGAACTCCTCTTCCACGAGAAGCTCATCGCAACCGCGCTTGGCGATCGCCAGAGCGGCCCGCGTGGCGTCGGTCACGGGGTACTTCTTTTCCGAGGTGAGTGCGTGTTCACTTGTCATAACATCATTGTCCAGACTGGCTCAGGGTTTCCCTTAAACAGTCAGTAAAGGCGGAGGCCGCGGCGGGTCTGCTATAATCGCGGCTCAATTCTCGGCTCGGGCCGAAGCGACGCCGGGTTGCCCCGGAAATTCCGGCAGGCAATCTCGAAGCATGTCGCTCCGCCCGGGCTTTTTTCGTAAGTTGCGCAGAATTTTACGTGATGTGGCCAAAACTCCGTGATTTTTTTGCGCGTGAACTGCTGACCCTGATCGATCCCACGCAGCCGAAGCACCGTCGCAGAAAGGTGCAAATCGTGGCAACGGTCGGTTCGGCCCTGACGCTGGGAATGGTGACCGCTTTCGGCGTGGCACCCATGGTGCCTGAAGCGGCACGTAACGGTGCGAGCGTGACATTGCCGCTCACCTTCCCCGATCTGGCCAAACAGATTCAGCAGCTCGACGCGCAGTCCCAGACCTTTATCCATCAAGTGGCGCAACGGCGCGGCGAAACCCTTGGCGACATGCTCTCGCGGCTGTCGATCCAGGACCCCGCTGCCGAGCGCTTCATTCGCGAGAACGCCGTCGCCCGGCGTCTGATCGGCGTGCCCCCGGGGCAGGTCGTGCAGGCCGAGACCGACGACGATGGCAAGCTCGTCTCGCTCTCCACCGTCCTGTCGACCGGCAACGCCGCTGCCCAGCAACTGGTGATCGATCGCACTGACGCGGGCCGCCTGCGCGCGCGCATGGATCAACTTGTCAACGACACCGAATGGGCCATGCGCTCCGGTGCCATTGCGGGCAATTTCTTCACCGCGATGGACGATGCGGGCGTGCCCGACGCCGTTGTCGCGCAGATGGTGAACATCTTCTCCGGCGTGATCAACTTCCAGCGCGACGTGCGCCGCGGCGACCGCTTCCGCATGGTGTACGAAGTCGTCAAGCAGCAGGATCGCACCGTGCGCACCGGCCGCGTGCTCGCCATCGAGTTCATCAATCAGGGCAAGACGCATCAGGCCATCTGGTACGCCGATCCGCAGGGGGCGCCCGACGGCGCGTACTACGGCTTCGACGGCCGCAATCTGAAGCAGGCCTTCCTGCGCACGCCGGTCGAGTTTTCGCGCATTTCGTCCGCGTTCGGTGGTCGTGAGCATCCGTTCCAGCACAAGTGGAAGAAGCACGAAGGCGTGGATCTGGCGGCGCCCGTCGGCACGCGCGTGTTTGCGGCGGGCGATGGCGTGGTCAAGTTCGTCGGCACACAGAACGGTTACGGCAATCTGGTCGAGATCGATCACGCAGGCAACTATCAGACGCGTTACGCCCACCTGTCCGGCTTCGGTCAGGGCATGAAGCCCGGCACGCGTGTCACGCAGGGCCAAGTCATCGGTTTCGTCGGGCAGACGGGCTGGGCGACGGGCCCGCACCTGCATTACGAACTGCGCTACAACGGCGTTCCGCGCAATCCGTTCTCGACGGATGTGGCGGCCGTCGCACCGCTCGCAGGCGCCCGCCTGAAGGTGTTCGACATGTACGCCGAAAACCTGCTCAAGCGCATCGACCTGATGCGCACCGTGCAAGTCGCCGAGCGCGATTGAGGTATGCTGGAAACCGCACTGCGCGGGGCAACATGTGATCCACATGTCTGCCCTGCCGGTGCGGATTTGATTTCTTCAGCTCCCCGCGCGCTCGCGCTCCGCACATGACCGACATCGCTCGTCACACCGCCTCTCCGGGTTCCCCTTCCCATTTCATCGGACTCATGTCCGGCACCAGCCTCGACGGTGTCGACGGTGTGCTCGTGGCATCAACAAATGGTCAGGTGCTCGCCGAAGCCTATCTCCCGTTCCCGAGCGACCTGCGCGAGACGCTGATGGTGCTGCAAGCCCCGTCGGAAAACGAGTTGCATCGTGAGGCGTTGGCGGCAAACGCGTTGGTGCGCGTCTATGCGGACTGCGTGCGCGAGTTGCTGAGCATCGCCGGGTTGCCGGCATCCGCCGTCGCAGCCGTTGGCGCACACGGACAGACGATCCGTCACCGTCCGGGGGAATTCGATGGCATCGGGTACACGCGCCAGCTCAATGCCCCTGCACTGCTCGCCGAATTGACCGGCATCGATATCGTCGCCGACATCCGCAGCCGTGACGTTGCCGCCGGTGGTCAGGGCGCGCCGCTCGTGCCCGCCTATCACCAGGCCGTGTTTTCGGACGCCGGGCAAACGCGCGTGGTCTGCAATCTTGGCGGCATCAGCAACGTGACGATTCTGCCTTCGGCGGCGTCCGGCCAGCCGGTGTCCGGCTTCGATTGCGGCCCGGGCAATGCGCTGCTCGACGGCTGGGCCGCACGCCATCTCGGCAAGTCCTACGACGACGGGGGCGCCTGGGGGGCCAGCGGACATGTCAACGACGCGCTGCTCGCCGCCCTGCTCAGCGAGCCCTACTTCCGCCAGACACCGCCGAAGAGCACCGGGCGCGACCTGTTCCATGCGAAATGGCTGGACTCGCATCTGGCCGCCTTTCCGGGCGTGTCGCCGGTGGACGTGCAGGCCACGCTCGTCGCCTTGACGGCTCGGTGCGTCGCCGATGAAGTGTTGCGCTACGCGCCCGACTGCCGCGGCTTTTACGCCTGCGGCGGCGGCACGCGCAACCACACGCTCATGCAGGCGATTGCCGCCCGCCTGCCGGGCGTGACCGTGGCGACGACCGACGCCCTCGGCGTGCCCCCGCATCAGGTCGAAGCCCGTGCCTTCGCCTGGCTGGCCCAGCAATGCCTGGCACGGCAACCGGGGAATCTGCCATCCGTCACCGGCGCGAAGGGGCTGCGCATTCTTGGCGCGATCTACCCGCACTGAGCAACGCACCAACGTCGCGGCAACAGGTAAACGAGAAAAGGGCCCTTGCGGGCCCTTTCTCTTACTGCGTTCGACGACTGCTTTTGCCGTTCAGACCGAGAACGAAGAGCCGCAGCCACACGTGGTGGATGCGTTCGGGTTCTTGATCACGAACTGCGCGCCGTTGATGTCTTCCTTGTAGTCAATCTCAGCGCCGACGAGGTATTGATAGCTCATCGAGTCAATCAGCAGCGACACGCCGTTCTTGTCGAGCACGGTATCGTCTTCGTTGACATCTTCATCGAAGGTGAAACCATACTGAAAGCCGGAGCAACCGCCACCCTGCACGAAAACGCGCAGTTTCAGCTCGGCGTTGCCTTCTTCGTCGATCAGTTGCTTGACCTTGTCCGCAGCGCTGTCAGTAAAGACCAGGAATGCGGGCATTTCCGTGACGGCAGCCTCAAGCGGTGCGTTCATCGCAAATCTCCATAAATCGGTTCGGTACCATTCTAGTCCCTATTCCAAAATCGTGCCGATGGTCGGAAAATCAAGGGCTTAGGGACGATAAATACCGTTACGGCAATACGGGAATATGGGTCAGCCCCATGTTCTCCGGCAAGCCGAACATCAGGTTCATACACTGCACGCCCTGACCGGACGCGCCCTTGACCAGATTGTCCTCAACAACGAGGATCACCAGCGTGTCTTCATTGCCCGGGCGATGCACCGCCATACGGACATAATTCGATGCGCGCACCCAGCGCGTTTCCGGCATCGAACCGGCCGGCAGCACGTCCACAAACGGCTCGCCAGCGTAATACGTTTCGAACAGCGCCTGGAAATCGGTGTCGCGTGCTTCCGGCAGAATCGTCGCGTACAGCGTCGAATGAATGCCACGGATCGTCGGCAGCAGGTGCGGCACGAACGTCAGACCCACGTCGTAGCCCGCAATCGCCTCAAGACCCTGCTTGATTTCCGGATGATGGCGATGGCCCTTCACGCCGTAGGCCTTGAAGTTGTCGGCCGTCTCCGCGAGGATCAGCGACGTCTCACCCTTACGGCCTGCGCCGCTCGCGCCCGACTTGGCGTCGGCGATCAGATGCTTCGGATCGACCAGCTTGCGGCCACCGGCGAACAACGGCGCATAGCCCAGTTGCACGGACGTCGGGTAGCAACCCGGCAGACCGATCACGCGCGCGCTCTTGATCTGCTCGCGGTTGATCTCGGGCAGGCCGTACACGGCTTCTTCGAGAATGTCCGGGCAGGCGTGGGGCATGCCGTACCACTTCTCGAACGTGGCAGTGTCCTTCAGTCGGAAGTCTGCCGCCAGATCGATCACGCGTACGCCAGCGGCAAGCAGCTCGCGCGCCTGCGCCATGGCAACGCCGTGCGGCGTGGCGAAGAACACCACGTCGCAATCCGTCAGACGGGCATCATCGGGCGTGCAAAATGCCAGGTCGACACGGCCTCGCAGGTTCGGATACATATCGGCGACCGGCGTGCCCGATTCCTTTCGCGAGGTAATCGCCGTCAACTGCACTTCCGGGTGCTGCGCCAGCAAGCGGAGCAGCTCCACACCGGTATAGCCGGTGCCGCCTACGATACCTACCTTGACCATGTCCTACCCCTTTCAATCGGAACCGCGATTCTATCAAGCTTCCACGACACGCGTGAGACGGTGACGCACCGGCGACATCCCCGCTTCGCCGAGGCAAAACGGGCGAAAAAAAGAAAAAAGGCCGCGCGAGGCGGCCTTTCTCTGCACCTGCCAGAGGCAGATGCCCACAAGCACTCGGGCGATTAACGCTTCGAGAATTGCTTGCGACGGCGGGCCTTGTGCAGACCAACCTTCTTACGTTCGACTTCACGGGCATCGCGAGTCACGAAGCCTGCGGTCGACAGCGTCGGCTTGAGCGTCGCGTCGTAGTCGATCAGTGCGCGGGTGATACCGTGACGAACCGCACCGGCCTGACCCGTTTCACCGCCGCCCGAAACGTTGACCTTGATGTCGAACGTTTCAGCGTGGTTGGTCAGCTCGAGCGGCTGACGAACGATCATCAGCGACGTTTCACGAGCGAAGTACTCTTTGATCGGCTTGCCATTGACGACGATGTCGCCCTTGCCAGCCTTGATGAACACACGAGCAACAGCGCTCTTGCGACGGCCGGTGCCGTAATTCCAATCGTTTTTGAACATGGCTGGCCCTTAGATCTCGAGCGACTTCGGTTGCTGCGCTTCGTGCGGATGGTTACCGTCGGCGTAAACCTTCAGCTTCTTGATCATCGCGTAGCCCAGCGGACCCTTCGGCAGCATGCCCTTCACGGCTTTCTCGAGCGCACGGCCCGGGAAACGCTCTTGCATCTTGCCAAACGTGGTTTCGTAGATACCGCCCGGGTAGCCCGTGTGACGGTAGTACTTCTTGTCGGTTTGCTTTGCGCCCGTAACTTTCAGCTTGGCAGCATTGACAATGATGATGTAATCACCCGTGTCAACGTGCGGCGTGAATTCCGGTTTGTGTTTGCCGCGCAGACGGCGTGCCACTTCGCTGGCGACACGGCCGAGGACTTTGTCCGTCGCGTCAATCACAAACCATTCGCGCGTCACCTCTGCCGGCTTAGCGGAAAACGTCTTCATGATCGATCCAAATAAAATGCATTTGCCCCATTAACACCAACTTCCTGCTTGTCTGCCGGCCGCGTCCTTGCGAATGGTGTCGCATGGCGCAGTCCTGTGCTTGCAGGCTCTCCCTGATGCTTTTTCCGTGGGCATTTCCGGAAAAGCCGTTGATTATACAGAAAAAATCACCCACCGGTAAACCATCGCCGGCGAACCGCCTTTTCGGTGGCACAAAAAAAAACCCGAACCTCATGGGTCCGGGTTAAATCCACCAAAGGAGGAGGGTGGAGGAGACACTTGCAGGATTGCTGTGAAGCACAACAACCAATGACTGCAGTCTAGCAAACGAGATGGTGCGATGCAAGAAAATTTATAGTGCGAAATACAACACCACAATATGAAATGAACAACAAATATGCAGAATCACAATATGTCAATAAAAATCAATCACTTACAGTCATAAAACCGTATATAACATCCCGCTCCCTAGAGTCCATCACCTAGATTTAGGGTTTATCCCTCTGAAAACCCGATCAAAAAAGCGCCAATATTGCGATGCAGCAACCGTGGCCAATCGGGATGGCTTTCAGGGTTTGCGGGCGGCATCGTACGCGGGTTTGCGTAAGCCGCTACAATTTTTGCTTGAACGGGATATCGGGGTTTCGAAATATGGAATGCAAGGTGAGTTGGATGGGCCAGGATGGCATGGCCTTCATCGCACAGACAGGTAGCGGCCACATCGTCGCGATGGATGGCGCGCCGGAAGGCGGCGGCCACAATCAGGCACCGCGTCCGATGGAAATGCTGCTCGTCGGCACCGGGGGCTGCACCGCGTACGACGTGGTGCTGATTCTCAAGAAGAGCCGCGCCGAAGTGAAGGACTGCAGTGTCACGCTCAAGGCCGAGCGCGCCAGCGAAGACCCGAAGGTCTTCACCAAGATTCACTTCCACTTCACGGTTACGGGCCGCAATCTGAACCCGGCCACCGTGGAGCGCGCCGTGACGCTCTCCCACGACAAGTACTGCTCGGCGTCGATCATGCTCGCCAAGACGGCGGAGCTCACGCATAGCGTCGAGATCGTCGAAGGCTGAGATTCGCAGGAATCCGGCTGTTGAAGCACAAAAGGCTCCCACCGGGAGCCTTTTGCGTTTTATTGGGATGCAGAGCCGGCCGATAAGCCGGATTCTGTGAACGCGACTCGCGCCGCGCCTGACAATCATTCCTCTAGGCGACGCATCACTACGCCGCTCAAGCTTCCTACCCGCAGGCTCCCGGGGGCCCCGTTGCCGGCACCCGCACGAGGCGAATGCCGCTCACCTGCCTATTTGGAATTGCTCCGGGTGGAGGTTACCGTGCCGTGTGCGTTGCCGCACGCCGCGGTGCGCTCTTACCGCACCGTTTCACCCTTACCTGATCCGCCTGGCTTGCGCCAGGGGCCATCGGCGGTCTGTTCTCTGTTGCCCTGTTCCGCGTCTCACGACGGATGGCCGTTAGCCATCACCCTGCCCTATGGAGTCCGGACTTTCCTCCCCCTCCCAATGGGAGGCGGCGATTGTCTGGCCGACTCTGCGGGCCGAAGTGTATCACGCGGATCGACGTCGCTGCCCTTCGGCTGGCGTGCCGCAGCCGGAACTGCGCACGGCCCGTGCCATCACGCCTTTTGTCGCCGCCCCGGTCGGAAGACCGACCGGTCCAGATAGTACGAAGAGTCGGCGTTGGCCGGACACCAGCCGGGAATCCCCAACACCGGCAAAGGCGCGAAGTCACGCGTGGTCCACGATGCGCTGGCAAGCATCGGCGCGATCTGGTCGTCGAGCCAAGCGCGACGCTCGGACGGCATCCAGCCGAAATAGGCGTGGGGAACGTCCACGATCCAGGCGTGTGCCGTCACCGCTTTGTACGGTGCGACGAGCTTCTCCAGCAAGGCATGTCCGAAAGGCTGGACTTCGCAGACCCGCCCCCAGTCGGCGCGACGGGTCACAAAGAGTGTGTGCCAGTCGAATGCCCGCAACGCCTCGCCGAGTGCCTCATCGCTGCAGGCGAAGAGGATGGCATTCTCGTCGAACACAGTTGCGGCGTCGCGTGCGGCGCCCCGGGTGGCCTGCACGCCTTCAACGGCGATGGCCGCCGCCTGACGCGCATTGAGCGCCGCTTTACCGCGCGGAAAGGTCAACCAGATCAGCGCGTTGAAGAAGTCATGCAGGTTCGCGCGTGTGGGAACGCCGCCCGTGGCCGCAATGAACGCCTCGTAGGCCATGGTGGCGGGCAGGTCTTCCTGCGCGACGAAGCGAAGCGCGCGTCCCTGTCCGCTCACCAACCCTGCCGCTGCGGCGTGTGCCGACAGGGCCTCGCGCCAGTCGCCATCGGCCAGCGCGCCCTGCCCTCGTTGCGCGACAGCGTCGAACCACGGTGCCCGCCAGTCGATCTCCGGCAGGCCGGACACGTCGGGCACCGTCGGCGCCTGTGCGCCGTCCACGCTCAACCCTTGAGCTTCCAGCCGATGACTTCCCCGGCACGCAGTGGCACCACGGTCGTGTCGCCCATCGGCAGTTCCGCAGGAAGTTCCCAGTCTTCGCGCACCAGCGTGATCTTGTCGGCGTTGCGCGGCAGTTCGTAGAAATCCGGGCCGTGGAAGCTGGCGAACCCTTCGAACTTGTCGAGCGCATCGGCCTTGTCGAACGCCTCGACGTACAACTCCACCGCGTGCAATGCCGTGTAGCAGCCCGCACAGCCGCAGGCAGCTTCCTTTACGCCACGCGCGTGCGGTGCGCTGTCGGTGCCCAGGAAGAAGCGCGCGCTACCCGACGTAGCCGCCTTCACGAGAGCTTCGCGATGTGTCTCGCGCTTGAGTACCGGCAGGCAGTAGTAATGCGGACGAATCCCGCCCGTGAAGATCGCGTTGCGGTTGTACAGCAGGTGATGCGCGGTGATCGTCGCCGCGATGGGGCCTTCGGCCTGTGCAACGTACTCGGCGGCGTCCTTCGTGGTGATGTGCTCGAACACCACCTTGAGGCCCGGGAAATCACGGCGCAGCGGGGACATCACCTTGTCGATGAAGACCTTTTCACGGTCGAAAATATCGATGTCGGAACTCGTCACTTCACCGTGCACGAGCAGCGGCATACCGACTTCCTGCATCGCTTCGAGCGCGCCGCGGCACTTGGCCAGATCGGTCACGCCGGCGTCCGAGTTCGTTGTCGCGCCAGCCGGATACAGCTTCACGCCGTGCACGAAGCCCGACGCCTTCGCGCGACGGATCTCGTCACCGGGCGTGTTGTCGGTCAGATACAGGGTCATCAGCGGCTCGAACGTGTTGCCGGCCGGACGCGCCGCAAGAATGCGCTCGCGATATGCCGCCGCATGCTCCGTCGTGGTGACCGGCGGCTTGAGGTTCGGCATGATGATCGCGCGGCCGAACTGGCGGGCGGTGTCGGGCAGCACACTCTTGAGCACGTCGCCATCGCGCACGTGCAGGTGCCAGTCATCGGGGCGGGTGATAGTCAGTTCGGTCGTCATGGGCGTTTTCCGGGGGCTGGGGAGGCTGCTGGCCCATGAAACCGCGGCGGCGTGGTGACGCGTCGGCGCGACGGACTTCTTGGGCGGGAATGTACGTGCACAGGGGCCGGTGCTATGCTTGTGCAACCCCATATTGTAACGGCAGCGGCGCTCAGACACGACGTGCGCAGCCAATCTTCGATTTACCCTTCCATGTGCCAACTGCTCGCAATGAATTGCGCGGAACCGACCGATATCACGTTCTCATTTACCGGTTTCGCGGCGCGTGGGGGTGGCACCGATCACCATGCTGACGGCTGGGGTATCGCATTTTTCGAGGACAAGGCCTGCCGCCTTTTCATCGATCATCAGGCGGCGGCAAACTCGCCCATCGCCGAATTGGTGAAGAAATATCCCATCAAGTCGAAAAACGTCATCGCGCATATCCGCAAAGCGACGCAAGGGATCGTTGAGCTGGAAAACTGCCATCCGTTCCAGCGCGAGCTGTGGGGACGCCACTGGATTTTCGCGCACAACGGCGATCTGCACGACTACGATCCGTTTCTCTCCGGCGTCTACCAGCCCGTGGGAACGACCGACAGCGAGCGCGCCTTCTGCGACATCATGCAGGGCTTGCGCAAGCGCTTCCCGGGCTCACAGCCGCCGCTTGACGAGCTGTTCCACGCCATTGAGGACATCACGCGCACGATCACGCGCCACGGCGTATTCAATTTCGTTCTCTCGAACGGCCAGGCACTCGTTGCCCACTGCTCGACACGACTGCACTTCATCGCTCGCCAGTGGCCGTTCGCGAAGGCGCATCTGATCGACGCCGACTGGGAAATCGATTTCGCCAAGTTCACCACGCCGGCCGACCGTGTCGCGGTGATCGCCACCGCGCCGCTCACCGACAACGAAGTCTGGACGACCTTCGAGCCGGGCGAGTTGATCCTGTTCGAGAAGGGCGCGCCGTCGCTGCGCACGGTGGTGCCGATTCCCGAAGCCGTTCGCCTGCGCAACGCACAGAACACGGCCTGCCAGTAAGGCCCGCAACGCACGGCAGGCATCCGTCTGCCGGTCTGCCCGCGTGTCCGGCGGACGCGATGCCCATAAAAAAAGCGTGCCCGAAGGCACGCTTTTTTCGTTCCAGCCCTGAGGGAAATCAGTGCAGGATCTTGGCCAGGAAGTCCTTGGCGCGGTCCGACTTCGGATTCGCGAAGAACTCGTCCTTCTTGACGTCTTCCACGATGATGCCCTGATCCATGAAGATCACGCGGTTCGCGACCTTCTTGGCAAAGCCCATTTCGTGCGTGACGACCATCATGGTCATGCCTTCCTGAGCCAGTTCGACCATCACGTCGAGCACTTCGTTAATCATTTCCGGGTCGAGCGCCGAGGTCGGCTCATCGAACAGCATGGCAATCGGGTCCATGCACAAGGCACGGGCGATCGCCACACGCTGCTGCTGACCGCCCGAGAGCTGGCCCGGGAACTTGTGGGCATGTGCCGTCAGGCCCACGCGCTCGAGCAGCTTCAGCCCCTTCTCACGCGCGGCTTCCTTGCTGCGGCCGAGCACCTTGACCTGTGCGAGCGTCAGGTTTTCGGTAATCGACAGGTGCGGGAACAGTTCGAAGTGCTGGAACACCATGCCCACGCGTGCGCGCAGCTTGGCCAAGTTCGTCTTCGGGTCGGCGACCGACGTGCCATCCACGATGATCTCGCCTTGCTGGATCGGCTCCAGACCGTTGACGGTCTTGATGAGCGTGGACTTGCCCGAACCCGACGGGCCGCACACCACCACGACTTCACCCTTCTTGACTTCAGTGGAGCAGTCCGTGAGCACCTGGAACTGGCCGTACCACTTGGAGACGTTTTTAAGGGTAATCATTTCGCCAACCTCTTTTGAAGACGTTTAACCAACATCGAAACCGAGAAGCAGATCACGAAGTAGACTGCTCCGGCAAACACAATCATCGAAGGCAGCGTGCCGTCACGCTGGCCCACCTGATACGCCATACCGAAGAAATCGGACAAGGCGATCGCGTACACGAGCGAAGTATCCTGGAACAGAATGATGCCCTGCGTGAGCAGCAACGGCACCATGTTGCGGAACGCCTGCGGCAGCACCACGAGACCCATCGCCTGCCAGTACGACATGCCCAGTGCGAAGGCGGCGGACATCTGCCCGCGCGACACGCTCTGGATACCCGCGCGGATAATTTCCGAATAATACGCCGCTTCAAACAGCGAGAAGGCCACCAGCGCCGAGACCATCCGGATGTCCCACGTCGGCGGCACGTCGAGCAACGAACGCAGCACCTGCGGCACGATCAGGAAGAACCACAGCAGCACCATCAGCAGCGGAATCGAGCGGAACACGTTCACGTACAGATCCGCGAACCACTTCAGTACCGTCACGCCGGACAGGCGCATCATCGCGAGCAATGTGCCCCAGACGATGCCCACGACCACGGCGAGCGCCGTGACCTGCAACGTGGTGATCATGCCCTTGATGAGCAACGGCATCGCGTCGATGGCGCCGCCCCAAGCGAAGATTTCACCCATTATTTGCCCCCGATGTAGCCCGGCAGGCGGGTCTTCGATTCGAGCCAACGCATGAACGTGAGCACGACGATGTTGATGATCATGTACGCGATCGTCACTGCGATGAACGACTCGTAGCTATGCGCCGTGTAATCGATGAGCTGCTTGCCCTGACCCGTCAGTTCGAGCAGGTTCACCGTCGAGATCACGGCCGAGTTCTTGAAGATGTTGACGAATTCCGACGTGATTGGCGGGATCACCACACGGAAAGCCACCGGCAGCAGCACGAAGCGATACGTCTGCGGCAACGTCAGGCCCATGGCCAGGCCGGCATTCTTCTGGCCTTTGGGCAGCGAATTGATACCGGAACGTACCTGTTCACACACCCGGGCTGCCGTAAAGAGCCCCAGGCCGATCACACCGGTGAGCAGCGAGACGTTCGCCGGATTGAGCGAGAACAGCCACTGGCGGACGCCTTCCGGCAGGAAGTCGGGCGCCACGTAATACCAGAAGAACAACTGCACGAGCAGCGGGATATTCCGGAATAGCTCCACGTAGCCCGCCGCGAAGCCGGAAATCCATTTGTTGGGAACGGTACGCATCACGCCGAGCACGGAGCCCACGATTAGCGCAATGATCCAGCCACCAAGGCCGACCGCAAGCGTGAGCTTGAAGCCTGAGAGCAACCAACCGAAGTAGGTCGTACCCTCACCGGTAGCCACCGGCTGGAAGAAAAAACTGAAATCGAGACCGATAGCCATGATCTCCCCTTTTCTACTTGTCTTGCTTAAAAAGAAGCGGAAGGATTGACTCCTTCCGCTTCGGCATTACGCACTGACTGTGCTCAGCGATCCCGCAAGCCGTAAGGCTTACTTGGTGCCCTGAACGTCAGCATTGTCGTTCGGCGACTTCCACAGCGAGGCCATTTCGGCCGACGGCGGGAAGTCCATGTTCACGCCGTTGAGTGCCGGAATCGGTTGCTGGAACCACTTGGCGTAGTCCTTTTGTGCCTGACCCGACTTCTGGTAGTCCGCGACGGCCTTGTCCACCAGCTTCTTGAAGGCCGGATCGTCCTTGCGCATCATGCAGCCGTAGGCTTCGTACGATTGCGGCTTGCCGACGATGCTGTAGTCCTTGGCGTCCTTGAACTTGGCACGCTCACCGGCGAGCAAGGCGTCATCCATCATGAACGCAACGGCACGGCCCGAGTGCAGCGTGATCGCTGCTTCGCCGTGGTCCTTGGCGCTGATGATGTTCATGCCCAGGTTTTCTTTCTGGTTCATCTCGCGCAGCAGACGCTCGGAGGTCGTGCCCGCCGTGGTCACGACGTTCTTGCCCTTGAGGTCGGCGAAGTCCTTGATGCCCGAGCTGTTCTTCGTCAGCAAACGCGTGCCGATGATGAAGAACGTGTTCGAGAACGCAGCCTGCTTCTGACGCTCGGCATTGTTCGTGGTCGAACCGCACTCGATGTCGATCGTGCCATTTTGAACCAGCGGAATGCGGTTCTGCGACGTGATCGGGGTCTGCTTGGCATCCAGCTTCGCCAGCTTCAGTTCTTTCTTTGCTTCGGCAACGATTGCCATGGCCACGTCGTTGGCATAGCCGACGACATTGTGGTTGTTGTCATAGAACGAGAAGGGGATCGACGACTCGCGGTTTCCCAGCGAGATGATGCCAGTGTCCTTGATTTTTTTGAGGGTACCGCTTTCCTGCGCCTGAGCAGCACCTGCCATCAGGCCCACACAGCACATCGCCAACGCAATTTTCGAGAGGGTCATTCCTTGGTCTCCTTGGCACAAAACGAATGCATTTTAGCACTGCAATTGCCTATTTTTTTATTCTCGAATGTCCGGAACGTACGTCTTTTTTGACGTAAATCGCCCCGAACATTCTGTTTTTACGCATTAATGCGTATTACTACTTAGCTCGACAGCACCGCCAGATCAGGGGTACAGGCCTCGCATCTCACGGGCTTGCAGGATACGGGTACATGCGACGATGAATGCGGCGGTACGCAGCGAAACCTTGTGTTCCTGCGCCACATTCCACACCCCATCGAACGCTTCGCGCATGATGCGCTCGAGTCGGTTGTTGATCTCTTCCTCGGTCCAGAAGAAGCTCGAGAAATCCTGCACCCACTCGAAATACGAGACCGTCACGCCGCCCGCATTGGCGACCACGTCCGGCACCACGAGGATGTTCTTGCTACGCAGAATGTCGTCGGCGGCCGTCGTCGTCGGGCCGTTGGCGCCCTCAACCACGACCTTTGCGCGGATCTTGTCAGCGTTTTTCTCGGTGATCTGGTTTTCCAGCGCCGCCGGGATCAGGAATTCGCAGTCCAGCGACCAGAATTCGTCGTCCTTGATGGTCTCGGCTGCCGGGAAACCACCCACGCCGCCCGTTTCGGCCACGTGCTTGAGCAGGTTCGCCACATCGAGGCCGTCCGACTTGTAGATGGTGCCGGTGTGATCTTGCACGCCAACGACATGGGCGCCAGCTTCATGGAACAGGCGGGCAGCGATACCGCCCACGTTGCCGAAGCCCTGCACGATCACGCGCGCACCGCGCACGTCCATGCCCAGGCGGCGGGCCGCTTCGCAGCTCACCACGAACACACCACGGCCGGTCGCTTCGCGACGGCCCAGCGAGCCACCCAGCGAGATCGGCTTGCCCGTCACAACGCCCGTGGCGGTGGAACCCTCGTTCATCGAGTAGGTGTCCATCATCCACGCCATGATCTGCTCATTGGTGTTGACGTCCGGTGCCGGGATGTCCTTCGTCGGCCCGATGATGATGTTGATTTCGCTGGTGTAACGACGCGTGAGGCGCTCGAGTTCGCCGCGCGAGAGCTTGCGCGGATCGACGCGGATACCGCCCTTGGCGCCGCCGTACGGCACGTTCACGGCCGCATTCTTGACCGACATCCAGGCCGACAGGGCCATGACTTCGGAGAGCGTGACATCCTGGTGGAAGCGCACGCCACCCTTGCCGGGGCCGCGCGAGGTGTTGTGCTGGACACGATAGCCCTCGAAATGGGCGATGGTGCCGTTGTCGAGTTCGATCGGGCAGTCGACGATCAGGATACGCTTCGGGCGCTTGAGGGTTTCGACCCAGCGCGAGAGCGAACCCAGATAGGGGGTAACGCGATCGACCTGTTGGAGGTAGTTACCCCAGGGGCCGAGGTGCTCGGCGTCGAGGTAAGAAGGCAAGGCATGTAACGTTTGCGACATCGTTGGATTCTCCGGCTTCAATCGGCGCCGCAGGCACACACCGTGCTTACGACACGAATGGCTGGCACTTTACAAAGAACCGTCGAGAACAATCCAATGCCGAATAAACATGCATCTATGCATTTCATGCATAGTTTTAACCTGACGGCTATTTCACCCTTATGCCACGCGAATGACGGCAAACACCTGCGAACGCCAGAGTGCTGCGAGACCCTACTTCGGGCCCGGTATTTCCCCGGTAAGGATGGGAAATACCTCGGTACCGGACACCTCTGTGCCGACGCTGCGTCAGCCTTTGACCTGATCGCGCACGGCCTGCCAGAACGCTTCGACGACATCGCGTTTGGCGCGCTCGCGCCGGTTGCTGGCGTCGGTATAGGCGAGACGGTCGCGGTACAGGCGGATTTCCATATCCAGGTGCCACGGGGTAGCGGCCTTGCCCGGGGGCGCGAGATCGATCAGTTCGTCTCGTGCGACCGAATCGACCACGGCGCTTTCCGGCAAAAAGGCCACACCGTGCCCGGCCAGCACCATCGCCTTGAGCGCCTCGGCCATGTCCGTCTCATACACCTTGTCCAGATACGGCGGACTCGACGCATCGCCGGCGAGCAGATCCGCCATGCGTCCGAGATAGGCATTCGACGTGTAGGCCAGATAAGGCACCGGGGCTTCGCGCGTGCCGGGCAGCTTGAACCGGGCGCGCTTTTGCGGCGTCGGGGCGCTGTAGGGGCTGAAACGCTCGCTGCCGAGGACGATCATCTCGTAGCGTGCCGCGTCGAGTTGCAGCGGCTGGCTGGGGTGGTAGTAGCACATCAGCAGATCGCAGCCGCCGTCGGTCAGCGACATGGCCGCGTCGTGCACATTGAGCGCGCGCAGGCGACTGCGCAACAGGCCCAGACGCTTTTCCAGCGTCTTGAGCCAGCGCGGGAAGAATGTCATCGACAACGTGTGCGGCACGGCGAAGTCGAGCACCGAATGATCGGCTGAACGCTGTTCGCGCAACAAGGCACGCGCTTCCTGGGCCTGAGAGAGCAGTGCGAGCGCCTGCTCGTAGAACACCTCACCGGCGGGGGTGAGGCGCGTGGGATAGCTGGAACGGTCGATGAGTTCGCTGCCGAGCCACGCCTCGAGCGACTGGATGCGGCGCGAGAACGCCGGCTGCGTCACATGACGCAATTCGGCCGAACGGCTGAAACTGTTCGTCTTGGCGAGTGACACAAAGTCCTCGAGCCATTTGATTTCCATGCGGTACTCCCGCGTCGGCGATGTCAGCGCGCTAGTCTACTCAATCGCCCGCCCGGATGACAGGCCTACGCCCGTCATTCGTCGCTACGCCGGTTACACGGTCGTCGCGCTTACCTTCATGCCACCCGCGCTCAGGACACGACCGTCGCGAAGTGTGACGCCTCGGCATCCCCTTCCCCGCCGCGACGCTGCTGCTGCAACGCCCACATTTGCGCGTAGAGCCCCTCGGCATGGAGTAACGCATCGTGCGTGCCGCGCTCCACGATGCGGCCCTTGTCGAGCACGATGATCTGCGCCGCGTGCACGACCGTCGAGAGGCGGTGCGCGATGACCAGCGTGGTGCGCTCGCGGGCGATGTTGCGCAACTCCGACTGAATCGCCTGCTCGGAGCGCGAATCCAGCGCCGAGGTCGCCTCGTCGAAAATCAGAATGTGCGGATTCTTCAGAATGGTGCGGGCAATCGCCACGCGCTGTTTCTCACCGCCGGAGAGCTTGAGACCACGCTCGCCGACCATCGATTCGTAACCGGCTGGCAGGCTCTCGATGAAGTCGTGAATGTGTGCTGCACGGGCCGCCGCAATCACCTGCTCGCGCGATGCCGACGGATTGCCGTACGCAATGTTGTAATAGATCGTGTCGTTGAACAGCACCGTATCCTGCGGCACGATGCCGATGGCCGCGCGCAGCGAATCCTGCGTCACATCGCGAATGTCCTGACCGTCGATGGTGATGCGCCCGGCGGGCAAACCGGGGAAGCCGACGTCGTAGAAGCGGAACAACAGGCGCGAGAGCGTTGATTTTCCCGAGCCGCTGTGTCCGACGACGGCCGTGGTGGTCCCCGCCGCAACGGTGAAATCGACATCGTGCAGAATCTGGCGCGACGTCTCGTAGCCAAAATTCACGTGTTCGAAGCGCACAGTGCTGCCGCGACAGACCAGCGGCTGCGCCCCCGGCGGATCGGCCACTTCGCGATTGACGTCGAGCAGCGTGAACATGCGATCCATGTCGGTCATCGCCTGCTTGAGTTCGCGGTAGATGACACCGAGGAAGTTCAGCGGAATGTAGAGCTGCAGCATGAACGTGTTGACGAGCACCAGATCGCCAAGCGTCATGCGTCCGCTCATCACACCCTGCGTGGCGTGCCAGAGAATCAGAATGAGCCCGCTCGCGATGATGACCTGCTGCCCGAAATTCAGCACCGAGAGCGAGTTCTGCGAGCGAATTGCGGCGGCACGATAGCGCTTGAGGTTCTCGTCGTAACGCTGCGTCTCGAATGCCTCGTTGCCGAAATACTTCACCGTCTCGTAGTTGATGAGCGAATCGATGGCGCGGGCGTTTGCCTTCGAGTCGAGTTCGTTCATCGTGCGACGAAAGTGCGTACGCCACTCCGTGACCTTCACCGTGAACACGATGTAGAACGCAAGCGCAATGAGCGTGACGACAGCGTAGAAAGCCTCGTAACGCACGACGAAGAAGCCGAGCACGAGCGCCACTTCGATGAGCGTCGGCAGAATGCTGTAGAGCGAATACGAGATCATCGACTGGATGCCTCGCGTGCCTCGCTCGATATCGCGACTCATGCCGCCCGTCTGGCGCTCCAGGTGAAAGCGCAGCGACAATGCGTGCAGGTGATGAAACACCTTGAGCGCGATTTGCCGCACGGCGCTCTCCGTCACCTTGGAAAACAGGATTTCCCGCAACTCGGTGAAGAGCGACGTGGACAGTCGCACGATCCCGTAGGCGATGACCAGCAGGCCGAGGCTGCCCACGACGAGCAGACTCGGATCGCCCGACGCGCGGGCGGAGGCCGAGAGCGACGCCACGGGGCCCAGCCCGTCGACGATGTGCTTCATGATGATGGGCACGCCGAGGTTGGCCACCTTGGCGAGGACCAGGCAGGACAGCGCCAGCGTGACGCGTCCGCGGTATTCAAGCAGGTAGGGGAACAGCGACTTGATGACTTGCCAGTCGCCGCGAGCAGGCTTGGGGGCGCTGGAGGCCGCCGGCGCGGGCTCGGCCGGAGTGAAACGTCTCATGATGGGGTTGGGGCGGCGTCCGGCTCGCGAGAGGGCTTTCCGCTAAAATCGTCGATGGCGTATTTTCGCAGAACCCGGCGTCTCATGCTGAGCCGACGCCGGGCGGCCCTCCCGCCTTTGGAGGCCCTCGGAACGACCGGTGCCGCCTGCCGATGCCCGTCTTCCCCGCTGTTTCCGGCTTTTCCGGCTCACGCAAGGAATCTCATGAGTACCCCGACCCCTGCCCTCACGGCCCTGCCCGAAGAAAAAGAACTGGCGCTGCGCGTGCTGCCGATGCCCGCCGACGCCAACGCCCATGGCGATGTCTTCGGCGGCTGGATCATGTCGCAGGTCGACATTGCCGGCTCGATCCCCGCCGCCCAGCGCGCCAACGGTCGCGTGGCGACCATTGCCGTCAACTCGTTCCTGTTCAAGGAGCCGGTGTTCGTCGGCGATCTGCTGAGCTTCTACGCCACGATCGTGAAGACCGGCAATACGTCGATCACGGTCTATGTCGAGGCTTACGCGCAGCGCATGCGTCTGTCGCACGAGATCGTCAAAGTCACCGAAGCGATGGTCACCTACGTGGCGACCGACGAAGACCGTCGTCCGCGTTCGCTGCCCAAGCTCGAAACGCTGGGCTGAGCCGCTCACAACGTCAAACGCCGCGCGCCTCGCGATACGAGGCGGGCGGCGTTCTTGCATCTGCTTACCCGAAGGTTCGACGGTTCGACTATTCGGCGAGCTGACGGCCCAACAATCCGCCGATCCTCCCGGCGGTGCCCTGTCTTACGAGAACTGGCTGAAATCCGGCTTGCGCTTCTCGAAGAACGCGGTAAAGGCCTCACGCGCCTCCGGTGAAACGAGCCGCTTTCCGAACTCCAGCGCCTCGTCACGAATGCGCTCCTGCACGTCGCGCGCGCTGTCGCCCTTCATCAACTGCTTGGTCACGCGCAGGGAACCCGCCGGCATGGCGGCCAGTTGCGCGGCACGCTTCGCAGCGTAGTCCGCCAGTTCGGCCGCCGGCACAATGCGATTGACGAAACCCATCGCTACCGCCTCGTTCACGTCGAACGGCTCACCGAAGAGCAGCTTCTCCGCAGCGCGCTGATAGCCAGCCACGCGCGGCAGCAACCAGCTCGACGCCGCCTCCGGACACAACGCCAGTTGCGAGAACGGCAGCGAGAAGCGCGCCGTATCGGCCGCGTACACCACGTCGCAATGCAGCAGCAGCGTCGTGCCGACACCGACCGCATTGCCTGCCACGGCCGCGACAATCGGCTTGGTCGCCTGACTGATCGCGCGCAGGAACTGGAACACGGGCGCGTTCTCGTCCTTCGGCGGGTTCTTCAGAAAATCCTCGAGATCGTTGCCCGCCGAAAATGCCTCCGGTTGCCCCTGAATCAGAATCACGCGCAGCGACGGATCGGCCTCCGCTTCGGCAATGCCCTCCGCGATGGCCTGATACATGGCCGCCGTAATCGCATTCTTCTTGTGCGCGCGGTTGAAAGTCAGCACCTGCACAGCGCCCTGACGTTGCACCAAGACGTCTTCCATCTCTTGTGTCTCCTCGGGATTGCGGGAAATCGGTGTTTCCGGCTGAGCCGGATCATCGCCCGTTATAAATGACAACGCCGGGGCCGGCCACGCAATCGCGAATCCGCACCCCGGCGCCCTGAGCCGTCGTCTGCCGCCCGTCTTCCGGATATCTGCACACCAGCGACAAACCGCCGATGACGTCTCCCGCTTGACGATGCAGTGACCTGGTTACATACGCTCGAGAATCCCCGCAGCGCCCATGCCGGTCCCCACACACATCGTCACCATGCCGTACTTCAGGTTGTGACGACGCAGTGCGTGCACCACGGTGGCTGCGCGCACGGCACCGGTCGCACCCAGCGGGTGGCCCAGCGCAATCGCGCCGCCCATCGGGTTGACCTTGCTGGTATCGAGATCCAGATCCTTGATGACGGCCAGCGCCTGCGCTGCGAACGCTTCGTTCAGTTCGATCCAGTCCATCTGATCCTGCGTCAGTCCCGCAGCGCGCAGCGCGGCCGGAATGGCTTCCTTCGGACCGATGCCCATGATCTCCGGCGGCAGACCGCGCACGGCGAACGACACGAAACGGGCGAGCGGCGTGAGGTTGAACTCCTTGAGGATCTTCTCGCTCACGACGAGCAACGCACCGGCGCCATCCGACGTCTGCGAGCTATTGCCGGCCGTGACCGACCCTTTGTTCGCAAACACCGGACGCAGCTTGCCCAGCCCTTCGATCGACGTATCCGGACGCGGACCTTCGTCGAGCGAAAGCGTGCGCGTAGCAATCGACACTTCGCCCGTCGCCAGATTCGGGAATCGTTCGACGATTTCGATCGGCGTGATCTCGTTCGCGAACTCGCCGCTCTGTTGCGCCTTGATGGCCTTCTGGTGCGAGGCCAACGCGAAGGCATCCTGCGCCTCACGCGTCACGCCCCACTGCTGCGCGACCTTCTCGGCCGTCAGCCCCATGCCGTAGGCAATGCCAACATTCTCATCGCGCTCGAAGATCGACGGCGAGAGCGACGGCGTGTTGCCCATCATCGGCACCATGCTCATGCTTTCCACGCCACCGGCGAACATCGCGTCGGCTTCGCCCACACGAATTCGGTCGGCTGCCATGGCGAGTGCGGTCAGGCCCGAGGCGCAGAAGCGGTTGACGGTCACGCCGCCCACCGTGTTCGGCAGGCCCGAGAGCAACGCACCGATACGCGCCACGTTCAGACCTTGCTGGGCTTCGGGAATCGCACAGCCGATGATCGCGTCTTCGATGACCTTCGGATCGAGATCCGGCACCTGTGCGAGCGTGCTCTTGAGGATGGTCGCGAGCAGATCGTCCGGACGGGTGTTCTTGTAGCTGCCCTTGGGTGCCTTGCCGATCGGCGCGCGCGTGGCGGCAACGATATAGGCGTCTTGCAGTTGTTTGCTCATGTCAGTCTCCGATCGGCTTAGTTGCGCACCGGCTTGCCGGATTGCAGCATGCCCATGATGCGTTCCTGGGTCTTCGACGTGCCCAGCAATTCGATGAAGGCACGGCGCTCGAGCGCCAGCAGCCACTCTTCGTTCACGAGGCTGCCAGCTTCCACGTCGCCGCCGCACACGGCTTCGGCAATACGCGAGGCGATCAGGAAGTCGTGCGCCGAAATGAAGTTGCCGTCACGCATGTTCACGAGTTGCGCCTTGATCGTCGAGACGCCCGAGCGTCCCGCGACCGGAATGCCCGCCCGCTTGAGCGGCGGACGATACCCGGCCACCGCCAATGCACGCGCTTCGTTGCGAGCGACCGACAGCAGTTCGTGCACGTTGTAGACGATGGTGTCCGTCGGCTTCAGGTAGCCCATATCGCGGGCGTCGAGCGCCGAAGCCGAGACCTTCGCCATCGCTGCATTGGTGAACGATTTGGTCACGAACTGCAGATACTGCACGCTGCTCGCGGCGTTCGCGGCGTCGGCCGCGCGAATCGCGGCTTCCTTCAGACCACCGCCCGCCGGCACGAGGCCCACGCCGACCTCTACGAGACCGATGTAGCTCTCGAGGGCCGCCACGCGCTTCGCGCTATGCAGCAACAGTTCGCATCCGCCGCCCAGCGCAATGCCGGAGACCGCCGAGACAACCGGCACCTGCGCATACTTCACGCGCATCATGCCGTCCTGGAATTTCTTGATGAACGGCTCGATGCCCTTTGCGCCCCCCATCATGAACGCCGGCATGGCGGCGGCCAGATCGGCACCGGCCGAGAACGGGCCGCCGGGCGCGCCGAGTTGCAGCGATGTCGGCTGCCACACGACCACGGCACGATACTGCTGCTCGGCCAGATCGATGGCACGGATCAGACCGTCGATGACGTCCGGCCCGATGGTATTCATCTTCGACTTGAACGAGACGATGAGCACATCGTCCTGGCCCGGGGTCTCGTCGACCCACACGCGCACGGCGTCGTTCTCTTCGATAGTCTTGCCGAACTGGCGCGGGTCGGCGCTGGCGCCACCCACGAGCGCCGCCGGGAACACCTGACGCTGATACACCGGCAGCGTGCTGCGCGGCACGAAGGCGTCCCTGGCCGGGGCGTACGAGCCCTCAGCCGTATGCACGCCGCCTGCATCGGCAACCTTGCCGCTCGTCACCCACTTGGGCAGCGGGGCGTTCGACAATGCCTTGCCCGCGTCGATGTCTTCCTGCACCCATTGGGCGATGTCCTTCCAGCCAGCGGCCTGCCAGTCCTCGAACGGACCGGTGCTCCAGCCGAAGCCCCAGCGGATCGCGAAGTCCACTTCACGCGCGTTGTCGGCGATCTGCTCGAGATACACGCCAATGTAGTGGAACACGTCGCGGAACACGGCCCACAGGAACTGAGCCTGCGGATTCGTCGATTCGCGCAACAGACGCAAACGCTCGGCCGGGGCCTTCTTCAGAATGCGCACGACCATCTCGTCGGCCTTCTTGCCCGACTCGACGTACTCGCCCGATTGCGGGTCGAGCACCTTGATGACCTTGCCTTCCTTCTTGTAGAAACCGGCGCCCGTCTTCTGACCCAGCGCGCCCTTCTCGACCAGCGCCTTCAGCACAGGCGGCGTGGCGTAGGTCGGTGCGAACGGGTCGTCCTTGAGGTTGTCCTGCATCGTCTTGATGACGTGCGCCATCGTGTCCAGACCGACCACGTCGGCCGTGCGGAACGTGGCCGACTTGGCGCGGCCGAGCTTGCTGCCGGTCAGATCGTCAACGACATCGAACGGAATGCCGTATTTCTGCGCTTCGGCGAACACGGCCAGAATCGAGAACACACCGACGCGATTGGCGATGAAGTTCGGCGTGTCCTTCGCGCGCACCACACCCTTGCCGAGCGTGGACGTGAGGAACGTTTCGAGTTGATCGAGAATCGCCGGATCGGTGGTCGCGGTCGGAATCAGCTCGACCAGATGCATGTAGCGCGGCGGGTTGAAGAAGTGCACGCCGCAGAAGCGCGACTTCAGATCGGCGTCGAACCCTTCCGAGAGTTCGGTGATCGACAGACCGGACGTGTTCGACGCGAAGATCGCGTGTTTGGCCAGATGCGGCGAGACCTTCTTGTACAGGTCGTGCTTCCAGTCCATGCGCTCGGCGATCGCTTCGATCACCACGTCGCAGCCGGCGAGCTTCGCGAGGTCGTCTTCGTAGTTCGCCGTTTCGATGTATTGCGCGTCGGCCTTGTCGGCGAACGGCGCGGGGCTCAGCTTCTTCAGGCCGTCGATAGCGCGCGTGACGATGCCGTTCTTCGGGCCTTCCTTGGCCGGCAGATCGAACAGGACAACAGGCACTTTCGCATTGACGAGGTGGGCAGCGATCTGCGCACCCATCACGCCGGCGCCCAGCACGGCGACCTTGCGTACGACCAGGGGTTTGTTGGTTTGGCTCACGGTGATCTCCTCCGCTCTCAGAACAGGTCGACGTCGACTTCCATCAGCGTCTTCGCACCGGCACGGGCCATGCGGATTTGCGACGCGGTCTCGGGCAGCAACTTGGCGAAGTAGAAACGCGCCGTGGCGAGCTTCGATTCGTAGAACTTGTCGCCGCTACCTTGCTTGTCGAGCGCGATGCGCGCCATGCGCGCCCAGAAGTAGGCGAACACGAGATGCCCGACCACACGCTGATACGGCACGGAGGCGGCGCCCACTTCGTCCGGATTGGCCATTGCCTTCATGCCGATTTCCATCGTCAGCTTCTGGACCTTGTCACCGATATCCGCGAGCGGATTGACGAACTCCTGCATCTCTTCCTTCGTGCCTTCGGCCTCGACGAAGTCCTGCACAAGCTTGCCGAACTTCTTGAGCTTCGCGCCCATGTCGCCGAGCACCTTGCGCCCGAGCAGGTCGAGTGCCTGAATCGAGTTGGTGCCTTCGTAGATCATGTTGATGCGCGCGTCACGCACGTACTGTTCCATCCCCCACTCGGAGATGAAGCCGTGGCCTCCGTAAATCTGCATCGCGTGGTTGGTGCACTCGAATGCGTTGTCGGTCAGGAAAGCCTTGATGATCGGCGTGAGCAGCGCGACCAGATCAGCGGCTTCGCGACGCTCGGCTTCGTCACCATGCGACAGTTCCTTGTCGATGTGCAACGCAGTCCAGTACGAGAACGCGCGGCCACCTTCCACGTAGGCCTTCTGCGTGAGCAGCATGCGACGCACATCCGGATGCACGATGATCGGGTCAGCCGGTTTGTCCGGTGCCTTCGAGCCGGTGAGCGAGCGCATCTGAATGCGTTCCTTCGCGTACACCAGCGAGTTCTGGTAAGCGACTTCCGTCAGTCCCAGCCCCTGCATGCCAACGCCCTGACGTGCGGCGTTCATCATCACGAACATGGCGTTCAGACCCTTGTTCGGTTCGCCCACGAGCCAGCCCTTGGCGCCGTCGAGGTTCATTACGCAGGTGGCATTGCCGTGAATGCCCATCTTGTGTTCGATGGAGCCGCACTTGATACCGTTGCGCTCACCCGGTGCGCCATTCGCGTCGGGAATGAACTTCGGCACGACGAACAGCGAAATGCCCTTCGTTCCCGGAGGCGCATCCGGCAGACGTGCCAGAACAAGGTGGATGATGTTGGCGGCCATGTCGTGCTCGCCAGCGGAGATGAAGATCTTCGTGCCGAAGATGGCGTACGAGTTGTCGCCGTTGGGCTCAGCCTTCGTGCGCAGCATGCCCAGATCGGTGCCGCAGTGCGGCTCGGTCAGGCACATCGTGCCGGTCCATTCGCCCGACACGATCTTCGGCAGATACGTCGCTTGTTGCTCGGGGGTGCCATGGGCGTGCAGGCACTCGTAGGCGCCGTGCGACAGGCCGGGATACATCGTCCATGCCTGGTTGGCCGAGTTGAGCATTTCGTACAGGGCATTGTTGATGACCTGCGGCAGGCCCTGGCCGCCAAACTCGGGATCGCACGCCAGAGCAGGCCAGCCAGCCTCGACGTACTGCTGATAGGCTTGCTTGAAACCCGTCGGCGTGGTGACGACACCGTCGCCTTCGTACTTGCAGCCCTCGCGATCGCCCACTTGATTCAGCGGGAAGACCACTTCGCTACAGAACTTGCCGGCTTCTTCGAGCACCTGATTGATGGTGTCGGCATCGATGTCCGCGTGCTTCGGCAATGCTTTCAATTCGTTTTCCACGCCCAGCAGCTCGTGCATCACGAATTGCATGTCGCGCAGCGGCGCGTTGTACTGTCCCATGACCTACTCCTCCGAACAAATCGAATCGAATCGCGGACGGCTCGCGCCTCACCCGCGTTGATAAGACGAAATCAGCTTTTCCAGTGCCACCCGGGTCATGTCGACGGCGCCGGGTTCCCGAAGGAAGCGCGCGTCGTGATGCAGGCCGAGTGTCAGGCTGTACATTTCAAAGAGCATCAGACGCGGATCGGTGTCCGCACGCAGATGTCCCTCCTCCTTCGCTTGCGTGATGGCGCGCAGCAGGGCGGATCGCCACAACCGCACGCTCTTCACCAAGGCTTCGCGCACCGGACTGGCCGCGCGATCGTCATACTCGACGGCACCGCTGATATAGATGCAACCCGTCGTCACTTCGCGAATGCGCTTATCCATCCAGCGATCCACCAGCGCTCTGAGTCGCGGCAGGCCGCGCGGCACTTCCATGCTGGGAGCGAACACCTCTTCCTCGAAGCGCCGGTGATACTCGCGCAGCACTTCGATCTGCAAGTCTTCGCGCGAACCGAAGTGCGCGAATACGCCGCTCTTGCTCATTTGCATACGATCGGCCAGCAAGCCGATCGTCAGCCCCTCGAGTCCATCCCGCCCCGCCAGCTCCAGCGCGGCATTCAGGATTGCGGCACGTGTCTGTTCACCCTTTCGCATGTGTATGGCATCGCTATCGTTATCCGTTCCCCGATGCTAACCAAAAAATCGAACGGCCGTCCTATTATTGGCGGACGCCCATGGGCGAACAAGGAATTTATTAGACCGGAATACCTAATCGGTATCGTTGGCGGGAGGGGCTTCGGCGGCATCGGGACGGGGGTCGCCCGGGATCGCGGGCCGACGGGAATTCGTCGGCCGGGGGCCGGAATCAGTCGTACTTGCCGCGCGTGAGCAGCTTCATCACGAGGCGATAGAGACGGTAGGCCGTCCACTGTCGGAAGCGCCGCCAGCGAGAGCGTCCGCCATAGCGTTCGGGGTCGATGAGACGCGCCTCGGCGAAGGCCTTGCGGATATGGTCACGCAACTGGATGACCACCGGGTCGTCGAGCACGACCACATTGGCTTCGTGATTCAGGAACAGGGACAAGGCGTCGAGATTGGACGAGCCGACCGTCGCCCAGACATCGTCGACCACGGCTACCTTGCCGTGCAATTGACGCATGTCGTACTCGCCGATGCGCACGCCGGCGTCGAGCAGCTTGGCATACAGCCAGGGCACCGCCGTGTCGAGCAGCCGGAATTCCTTGCGGCCGATCAGCAAATGCACCGATACGCCGCGTCGTGCCGCTTGTGTCAATGCGCGTCGCAGTCGCCGGCCGGGCACAAAGTAGGGATTCGCGAGCCACACCTCGTGACGCGCGCGACCCAGCGCCATCAGATACGCCTTTTCGACGGCGCGACGATTGTGCAGGTTGTCTCGCGCCACGAACGCGGCCTGACCGGCGTAAGGGGCATGCAGACGTCCACGCAGTCCGTGGCGACGATGACGAAACGGCGTGCCAAGATACCCCGGCGCGAGACGCAGCCACTGAATGTGAAATGCGATGACGATCTCGGCGACGATAGGGCCACGGCATTGCACGGCGAAGTCCCAACGCGGATCGCTCATGCGCGTGCCGCCCCCGCCGTTGAAGTCGTCGATGATATTGATACCGCCAACGAACGCCACCTCGTGATCGACGATGGCGAGCTTGCGATGTGTACGCGAGAAACCGAATTTGCCGAACAGCCGCGGATTGTAGATGCGATGCATCACACCGGTCTCTCGCCAACCGGCAAAGAACGGGAGGCGACGGCTGGTGCCGATACCATCGGTGATGACGCGCACCGACACCCCGCGTTGCGCTGCCCGTTGCAGCGCGGCAGACACATTCTCTCCGGCCTCGTCAGCCTCGAAGATGTAAGTCTCGAGCACCACTTCGCGCGTGGCGTTGTCGATCGCCGCGATGAGCGCAGTGAAGTAGTTCTGCCCCTGATAGAGCAGCGTCAGATCGTTATCGTGGGAAAACGGAAGATACTTGCTCATCGGCGCGCGGTGCCGTGGCTAGCGCACGCGCATCGGCAACTGCCGGATGGCGTCGCCGTTCGAAGGTGAGAAGCAACGCTCGGCGGCGGCTTCCCACGGCAGCCAGGCGTAGGCGACGTGCTCGCGCGGGGCGAGCGTCACGGCGGTGTTCTCCGGCACGCACAGACCGAACCAATGCTCCGTGTTGCGCGTAACGCCGGGGGCATAACGATGCGCCCATCGCGCATAGATGTTGTACTGAATTTCGTGCTGCCAGTCGGTCAGGGCCGTCGCGGGCACCGCCGTTCCCTCCGCCACGCGGATGCCGGTCTCTTCGAAGACTTCGCGCGCGGCCGTCTCGATCAGTGGCTCATCAAGGTGATCCTTGCTGCCGGTGACCGATTGCCAGAAATTCTCGGCGTCAGCGCGTTCGATGAGCAGGACGTCGAGCGCCGGCGTGTAAATCACGACGAGCACGGATTCGGGAATCTTGAAGGGCTTCATGCAGGCGGTGGTGGCTTGAATTCGACTCATGAACAATGGAAGACCGGCTTGAGCGACTCATTGTAATGGGCAATCACGCCGTTCCGTTGCTGCAATGCCGCGCATTAGTCCGAAATACTTCGCTGCACTGCGCTCGAGTCCCCCCAGGTTTCCCGTCCCCCCAAAAACAAAAACCCCCTCGCCTTTCGGCTGAGGGGGTTCGAGATCGGCACACCGGCGCTTGCCGGTGCCGTCACATGGCGAGCGTCAGGCCTTCGGCGCTTCCGGTTGACGCAGACGAATGTGCAGGTCGCGCAGTTGACGCTCGTCCACCGCCGACGGCGCCTGCGTGAGCAGGTCCTGCGCACGTTGCGTCTTCGGGAAGGCGATCACGTCGCGGATCGAATCGGCGCCGGCCATCATCGTGATGACGCGGTCCAGACCGAAGGCGATACCACCGTGCGGGGGCGCGCCGTATTGCAGCGCGTCGAGCAGGAAGCCGAACTTCGCGCGGGCTTCTTCCTCACCCAGCTTGAGCGCACGGAACACCTTGCTCTGCACGTCTTCCTGGAAGATACGGACCGAACCGCCGCCAATTTCCCAGCCGTTCAACACCATGTCGTAGGCCTTGGCCAGGCACTTGCCCGGATCGGTCTCGAGGTAGTCGATATGTTCGTCCTTCGGGCTCGTGAACGGGTGATGGCAGGCCACCCAGCGGGCATCTTCTTCGTCGTACTCGAACATCGGGAAGTCGACGACCCACAGCGGACGCCAGCCGGCTTCGAACAGGCCGTGGCTCTTGCCGAACTCCGAGTGACCGATCTTCAGACGCAGCGCGCCGATACCGTCGTTGACGACCTTTTCCTTGTCGGCACCGAAGAAAATGATGTCGCCGTCTTGTGCGCCGGTACGCTCGAGAATCGAGGCGACCGCGGCGTCGTGCAGGTTCTTGACGATCGGGCTTTGCAGGCCGTCACGGCCCTTGGCCACTTCGTTGACCTTGATCCACGCCAGGCCCTTCGCGCCGTAAATCTTCACGAATTCGGTGTAAGCGTCGATTTCGCTACGCGAGATCTCTGCACCGCCCGGCACGCGCAGGGCGACCACACGGCCCCCTTCGGTCGTGGCCGGCACCGAGAACACCTTGAAGTCCACGTCGCCCATCACGTCGGTCAGTTCGGTGAACTCGAGCTTCACGCGCAGATCGGGCTTGTCCGAGCCGAAGCGACGCATCGCTTCCGAGTACTCCATGACCGGCACCTTGGCGTCCAGATCCACGTCGATCGCTTCCTTGAACACGTGGCGGATCATGTTCTCGAACAGATCGCGGATTTCCTGCTCCGAGAGGAACGAGGTTTCGCAGTCGATCTGCGTGAATTCGGGCTGACGGTCAGCACGCAGGTCTTCGTCGCGGAAGCACTTGGTGATCTGGTAGTAGCGGTCGAAGCCGGCCACCATCAGCAACTGCTTGAACAGTTGCGGCGACTGCGGCAGCGCGAAGAACATGCCGGCGTTCACACGCGATGGCACCAGATAGTCGCGCGCGCCTTCCGGGGTGCTCTTCGTGAGCATCGGGGTTTCGATATCGATGAAGCCTTGCGCATCGAGATACTTGCGCACTTCCATCGCCACCTTGTAGCGCAGGCGCAGGTTGTATTGCATCTGCGGACGACGCAGATCCAGCACGCGATGCGTGAGGCGCGTGGTTTCCGACAGGTTTTCGTCGTCGAGCTGGAACGGGGGCGTCACCGACGGGTTGAGCACTTGCAACTCGTGGCACAGCACTTCGATCTTGCCGCTCGTCAGATTGGCGTTCTCGGTGCCGGCCGGACGGCTGCGCACGAGGCC
Source organism: Pandoraea sp. (assembly GCA_031291335.1). Taxonomy (GTDB): domain Bacteria; phylum Pseudomonadota; class Gammaproteobacteria; order Burkholderiales; family Burkholderiaceae; genus Pandoraea. The sequence continues at coordinate 48,906 of JARLJF010000052.1, forward strand.
CGTGATCTGCACACAGAATTCGTTGCGCAGGCCTTCGGCGGCCTTGAACATCTCTGCGCGGTCCGGATCGCACACGACCTGCACCAGACCCTCGCGATCGCGCAGGTCGATGAAGATGACCCCGCCGTGATCACGGCGGCGATTGACCCAGCCACAAAGCTTGACCGTTTGGCCCAGTTGTTGCTCGGTCACCAGACCGCAGTAGGAGGTACGCATGGACATTTTGCTGTTCCGATTTTCAAAAAATGGCGCCGGCGATTCCCGGTGGCTCAAAGGAGCGGGCCGGGACGTTGCTGGCGCGGGTTGTGGGCGGGCGCCACCACGCCCATCGATACGATGTACTTGAGGGCGGCGTCGACCGACATGTCAAGTTCAACGACGTCGCTCGCCCGCATCATCAGGAAGAAGCCTGACGTCGGGTTCGGCGTCGTCGGGACATAAACGCTCACGTACTCGCCCTGCAAGTGATTGACCACATCGCCGCCCGGCGCGCCGGTCAGGAAGGCGATGGTCCAGGAATCCGCATGCGGATAACGCACGAGCAACGCCTTGCGAAACGCGTTGCCGCTGCTCGAGAGCAACGTGTCGGACACCTGCTTGACGCTACCGTACAGCGGTCCAACGATGGGAATGCGCGTCAGAACGGCTTCCCACCAGCCGACCAGCTTCTGGCCGATGAAATTATGCGCCAGAAGACCGACGACGAAAACGAACGCCAGCGTGACCACCACGCCGAAGCCCGGCACGCGCATGCCGATGAGGTGCGACGGCTGCCATCCATCCGGCAGCAGCAGCAAGGTCTGATCCATCGTGCCGATGATCAGGCCGAGTACCCACAGCGTGATGGCGAGAGGCACCAGCACCAGCAGGCCGGTGAGGAAAATCGTCTTCAGCGCGGGTTTCTTAACGCTCATGGCAGGACTCGCGAATATTGGCGGCTACGGGTGTCAGCGGGGGCTGAACAGTACCGGGCGCCCGGCGTCCGGTACTGCTTCGGTACTACCGCACGCCAGGCCGCCAGGCTCGACGCGCGCTGTCTTGTTCTTGTTCAGTGGCAGGCGCAACCGCCGCCACAGCTTGCCGCCGGCGTGCTCGACGACTCACCACCGGCCGACGATGCCGACGACGTGCTCTCGCCCGACGACGCGGCCGGTGCCGACGAGGTCGACGCAGCGCCCGCCGCCGGTGCGCTCGCGCCGCTCGAACCACCTCGGAAGTCAGTTACATACCATCCCGATCCCTTGAGCTGGAACCCGGCCGCAGTGACCTGCTTGCGAAACGAGTCCTTGCCGCATTCCGGGCATTGGGAGAGCGGTTCATCGCTCATTTTTTGCAGCACATCCTTGGCGAAACCGCATGTTTCGCAACGATAGGCGTAGATAGGCATGATTCTTCCGACGGAAAAAGGCGCGCAAAGCCTTGAATTATAACCGCTTCACAAGGCTTTCGGGATTTGTCGGAGATATATGGGGCTGCGGCCGGGCAAGATCAAGACAGGACGTGCCCGCACTTGGCGTGGCGGGCACGTGTCCTGGCGCCTGGCGCGCTCAGACGGTTGAAACCTGCTGCTCCGGCGGCTGGCCGCGCTCCGATGCAGGTTGCAGGAGCGAGCCGACCACCATGCCGGTGATCGACGCCAGCAGGCCGGCCAGTTGCGGCGGCACCAGCGCGTCGGGCATCAGGGCTTCACAGGCAATCCAGACGATCAGTCCGAAGAACACGGCCAGCGTGCCGCCCAGCGAGCTTGAACGCTTCCAGTACAGGCCGAACGCCAGCGGCACGAAGCAGCACACGAGCGTGACCTTGTACGCGCTCTCGACCATCTGAAAGATCGATGCCTTCGAATTGAGCGCATACACGAGCACGAGGGCCGTGAAGCACAGCACGACGATACGCATGAGTCGCAGCAGATGCTTGTCGTCGATACGTGCCTTGAGCATCGGGCGAATGATGTTCTCGGCGAACGTGACCGACGGGGCCAGCAGCGTAGCCGACGCACAGCTCTTGATCGCCGAGAGCAATGCGCCGAAGAACATCACCTGCGCCACGATCGGCACACTAGTGAGTACCAACTGCGGAAGAATCTGTTGCGGGTCGGTGCCGATGTACTTCTGCACCATCGACGGCGCGATCAGCAGGGCCGAGTAAGCGAGGAAGATCGGGATGAACGTGAAGAAGAAGTACAGCACGCCGCCCGTCACCGAACCGGACACCGCAATGTTCTCCGATTTGGACGACATCACGCGCTGGAACACGTCCTGCTGCGGAATCGACCCGAACATCATGGTCACGCCCGCCGCGATGAACGCGAGCACGTCCGCTGGATTCATCTCGGGCAGGAACACGAACTTGCCGGCCTCCGATGCGTGCGCGATCACGGCGCTCGCCCCGCCCGGCACCATGCCCGAGACGACTACGGCGATGTACACCAGCCCCACGACGATGATGATCATCTGGATGAAGTCGGTCACGGCCACCGAGATCATGCCGCCGAGCAGCGTGTAGGCCAGTACCGAAACCGCGCCGATGATCATGCCCGTCGGCTCCGACATCGCGCCGCCCGACACCGTATGGAACACCAGACCGAGCGCCTTGATCTGCGCGCCGACCCAGCCGAGGTACGAGATCACGATGGCGATACTCGTCACCACTTCGACCGTGCGGTTGTATTTGAGCTTGTAGAAGTCGCCGATCGTCATGAGGTTCATGCGATACAGCTTGCGGGCGAAGAACATGCCCACCAGGACAAGACACATCGACGAACCGAACGGATCGGCGACCACGCCGCGCAGCCCCTCGCCAATGAAGGTGGCCGGAATGCCAAGCACCGCTTCCGAACCGAACCACGTGGCGAACACGACAGCCACGACCATGCCATAAGGCAGTCGGCGACCCGCGACAGTGAAATCTTTGGTATTGCGGACCTTGAGGGCGGCCAACAGCCCGATGGCCACCGAAATGACCCAATACAGAATGACAAACCAGATCAGCATAACGCGGCCCCAGCCAAGCCCCAGGGCGACGGTCATGGCATGGCAGTGTTAGCGGCGGGCATGTTCCGGCCGCATGAAGCCGCCGCGCGAGCTAACGATACCGAGCCTTGGGCCGCAGCCTTCCGGGCAACAGAAAATCAGGTCGTGCATGACGGGGCTGATGCGATTCAGCGCTCGGGGGCGCCCGTTTTTGCCACCTGGCGAAAAAATTTTCGGCCGATTATAGCGGCGTGAGAGACGCCCGGGGAAAAAATCACAATTCCCCACGCGGATCGTGGCAAATATCGGGAAATGCCCAGTGTCTGGGACGACTTACCGGTAGTTGACGTCAGCGCCTCGCGGCGGTCGGTTTGACGCAATACACGGTTTCGGTTCAGCGGCGGCGCCAGACCATCCAATGCTCGGCCCCGGCAAACACCGGCACCGAATCGTCGACCAGACGATCCGTCTCGCAGATGAAATCCTGGGCCAGCAGTGCGTCGAGCGCCTCCGGCGCGATGCCGAACGGAGGGCCCTTCAGCGTTTCCTTGAGGAAAAAGAAGCCGGCCAGACGCGCTCCTTGCGGCAGCAATTGCGCCATACGGCGGGCGTAGTCCTGCCAGAGCGTACGCGGCAAAGCGCAGAGAAACGCCCGCTCGTAGATCACTTCGAGCGTGAAGGGCGGCGTGTAGGTGAAGAAATCGGCCTGCTCGACGAGCGAGGCACGCGGTCCCAGTTGGGCCTGCGCGGACGCTACGGCCACCGGCGCGAAATCGATCGCCCGCACCGGCCAGCCTTGCGCGTCGAGCCAAGCCGCTTCATACGCCGCGCCGCAGCCGGGAATCAGTGTGGCGCGCGCAG